>CAWUIP010000030.1:0-29066 GCA_963922415.1 uncultured Aliishimia sp.
TCGGCCTGGTCAGGCGTCAGGTTCAGCAGACGTGCAGCCGCCGCGGTCGCCCCGAAGGCACCCGCCGTCGCCGTCTGGTGAAAGCCGATCTGATAATGCCCGCGCCCCAGCCACATACCGACGCGCACCGACATCTCCGCGCCCAGCAAAGCCGCCCAAAGCGCCTCTTCCGCGTCATCTACCAAAGCCAGCACAGCCGGGAGCACCGCCACAGACGGATGCCCGATATGCGCGAAATGCGTGTCGTCATAATCCAGCGCATGGCTGCACGCGCCGTTCACCCAAGCCGCCGTGGCCGGTGCTGCGCCCTCTGGGGACCCAAAAACCGAAGCATCCCCACCGGTTGCAGCCACAGCACGCATCGCTACCGCAACAGGTGTGTTTGCCCCGGCAATCCCGCACACCATCCAATCATAAAGCGAGAGCTGCATGATCGCTTCGGCCACACGAGACGTCGCATCCGGCTGCGCCTTTAGGACAAACGCCGCGAGCCGTGCCGCCAGGCTCATCCGTGCAACTCTTGCGCGCGACGCTCAAACGCGCGCACAATCCGCTGCATCGCGTCGTTGAACACGACACCGATGATCCCCTGCAGGATCGCATTCTTGAACTCGAAATCCACGAAAAAGGTCACGTCGCACCCGCCGTCGACATCCGCAAACGCCCAGTTCGACTTCATATAGCGAAACGGACCATCCAGGTATTCCGTATCAATCTTGCGGTCCTCGGGATGCAGGATCACGCGGCTGCCGAAACGTTCGCGAAAGACCTTGAACGAAATCACCAAATCCGCCTCGACCAAGACATGGCTCCCCATCGGCTCTTCCCGCCGGATCCGTGCCGCAGCGCACCACGGCAGGAACTGGGGGTAACTGCGCACATCCGCGACGAGATCGTACATTTGCTGCGCCGTATAGGGCAGGAATTTCGTCTCGGAATGGGTGGGCATATGGTCCTGTCTGCGTTAGGTCTGGCACAAGGCTATCTGGGGCCATCTGGGACGATTTTGGCGCGAAATCAAGGGGGACGCCGTGACGCAGCCAGCTTATGTGATCGACAAAATGATCTCTGCCAAGGCGATTGCCGCGCGGATCGAAGCTCTCTCGGCTGAGATCAGCGCCGAGTTTGAAGGTACGGATAAATTGGTGGTCGTTGGCCTTTTGCGGGGATCGTTTGTGTTCATCGCAGATTTGGTGCGCGAGTTGGATTTACCAATCGAGGTCGACTTTCTGGAGGCCTCGTCTTACGGCGACGGCATGGAAAGCTCGCGCGAAGTTCGCATTCTCAAGGACCTGCGCGGTGCTATTGAAGGGCGCGATGTGCTGATTGTAGAAGACATCGTCGATACCGGCCATACGATGGCGCATGTTACAACACTCTTGGCCTCGCGCGGGCCGGCGCGGATGAAGACAATCGCACTTTTGGACAAGCCCACCCGGCGCGAGGTGGAGTTCAAGGCCGATTGGACCGGGTTTGAAATCCCAGACGAATTCGTGGTGGGCTATGGCATCGATTACGCGCAGCGCAACCGCAACCTGCCGTTCATCGGCAAAGTGCGGTTTACTGAACCAGACTAAGCTGCGGACTGGCTAAACCGGGCGGGCAAGTCGCCCGACCGTTCGGCATCTTGCAGCGCCGACAGAACATCCCCATCCAAGACGGAGGCCAATTGCGCGAAGCTTTCGATCTCAAAATAGACCGGTTGGACAATGTCGATCCGGTACGGCATGCGCAGGACTGTGACCAGATCAAAGGGCAGCACATCCGACCCGCCCGCGATCACATTCTCCAGTTCCGATGGGCTGGAGATAATGCCCGCGCCAAAGGCTTTTACAGCGCCCGCTTCGCGGATCACGCCGAACTCGACCGTGAACCAGAACAAACGAAAGAGACGTTCGGACCACGTGTCGCCCAAGTCCAAGGCAAGCGCGCCGAAGCGTTCCATAAACCGGCAGAAGTCTTCATTTGTGAGCATTGGGCAATGACCGAAACACTCGTGAAAGATGTCAGGCTCTTCAATGTAGTCAAAATGCTCGCGCCGCCGGATGAAGGTCGCCATCGGAAAGCGGCGGTTCGACAGAAGGGTCGAAAATTCGTCTTGCGGTATGAGCGCATCTACCGCCGCAACACCCGCGCCAGTTAATGCGGCAAGTTTGGCGTCTATGTCAGCCACCTGCGGCACCGCATCCGCCGTCATGTTCAGCGCCCGTTGCCCATTCAGATACGCCGCGCAAGCATGGTCTTTCAAAGCTGCCATCTGCTGATCGAAAAGGTCGCGCCAGACCGCGTTTTCATCGGCGGAGTAGAAGATACGCCCGTCCGGGCCGGGAACTTTCGAGGCATACTCGGTGGACAGGGGCATCGTATTTCTCCGTACGCAATCTCTGTTGATCCAGCATGGCTGGACGTGCGTGAGGAAATCTGCCGAATTTTTGGACCGGCCTTGCGAAACTTGGCGAATTATTTCACTCTGTGAGGCATGGTGCATTTTTCTGATCAGGACTTGGCGCTTCTGCGAGAACTACAGCGCGACAGCAACCAGTCTTTGAATAAAATTGCCGAATCTTGCGGCATGGCGCAGAGTACAGCCTGGCGCAAAGTGCAAGAGCTTGAAAAAGCCGGTGTGATCCGCGCGCGCGTCGCACTTTTGGATCCGGCAAAGATCGGCTGCAACCTGACCGTTTTGGCTTCGGTCACGTTAAAAGATCATGCCGAAGAAAGCGTTGCGGGGTTTGCCCGGCTGATCCAAGGCCGCAGCGAGATACTCGAATGTTTGGCGGTTTCGGGCGGTGCGGACTATCACCTGAAGATCCGCGTCGCGGACGTGGCCGATTACGAACGCTTCATGACCGAGACGCTGCTGCGCTCGCCGCTAGTATCGGCGGTCCACAGTTCCTTTGTGCTCAAAGAGATCAAAGCGACGACCGAATTGCCGCTCTAGTCAGCTTGCCCCAACCTTGGCCTGACGGGCAGCGCGCAACTGCGCGAAATCCTCGCCCGCGTGATAGGAGGACCGCGTCAGCGGCGTGGCCGAGACCATCAAAAACCCCTTGCCGCGCGCCGCCGTCTCGTAGCTTGCGAACTCTTCGGGTGTTACGAAACGGTCCACCGCGTGGTGCTTTGGTGTGGGCTGAAGATACTGGCCAATTGTCAGAAAATCGATATCTGCGGCGCGCATGTCGTCCATCACTTGCAGCACCGCCTGCTTGTCCTCGCCCAAGCCCACCATGATGCCGGACTTGGTGAACATACTTGGGTCACGCTCTTTCACGCGCTGCAAAAGGCGCAACGAATGGAAATACCGCGCGCCGGGCCGCACTTCCGGGTAAAGCCCCGGCACAGTTTCCAGGTTGTGGTTGAAAACATCGGGGCGCGCATCCACAACAACGTCTAGTGCCTCGGGCGCGCATTTCAGAAAGTCCGGTGTCAGAATTTCGATGGTCGTGCCCGGCGCGCGGTGCCGAATGGCGCGGATCGTTTGGGCAAAATGCTCCGCCCCACCGTCTTCCAGGTCATCGCGGTCGACGGAGGTAATCACCACGTGATTAAGTCCAAGCTTTTCAACAGCATGCGCGACGCGGCCTGGCTCAAACGTATCAAGGTCGTCGGGGCGGCCTGTTGCGATGTTGCAGAACGTACAGCCGCGGGTGCAGATGCCGCCCATGATCATCATGGTGGCGTGGCCCTGGCTCCAACACTCGCCCACATTTGGGCAGCCCGCCTCTTCGCAGACTGTGACAAGGTTGTTCTCACGCATGATCTTGTGCGTGTCCTTATAGCCTTGGCTGACCGGTGCCTTGACGCGGATCCAATCGGGTTTTTTGGGCTGCGCATTGTCCGGGCGATGGGCCTTTTCCGGGTGCCGTTGGGCTGGAATGGTTAGATCGCGCATGAGACCGCCTTCGGATGTTTAACGTTAAACTATATGTAGTATAAATTGCACGACCTGCAAAACACCATGGGACGCATGGCCGCTATGCAACGGCATCGTGGATACGAAGGGCGAAAGACGTGGATTGGGACAATCATCGACGCGAAGCGCACCAGCAAACGGGCCTTCAAGAAAACCTCCGCCAGATTGTCTATGGCGGCAATGACGGGATCGTCACGACATTTGCGATTGTGGCCGGGTTCGCCGGAGCAGCCGCAGATGGCGTCGCGCAGATCGGTGGGCTGGCGGTGCTGGTCTTTGGGCTGGCGAACCTGTTTGCGGATGGCGTGTCGATGGGGCTGGGTGAGTTTCTGTCGGCCCGGTCCGAGCATGATCTCTATCGTCGCAGGCGCACGCTTGAGCTTGAAGAGATTGCCGCCAACCCCGAGCAAGAGCGCATGGAGCTGTTCGAGATCCTCCGCCAGCGAGGGTTGCCCGCCGGTCAGGCCGACACTGTTACGACGCTCCTAAAAGACCATCCCGGCATCATGGCAGACCTGATGTTGACCTACGAGTTCGGCATGCAAGATCCGGCGGAAGAGAACCCAGCACGCGACGGTCTTTTCACGTTTTTCAGTTTCATTTTGTTCGGCGCGATCCCTTTGGTCCCCTATTTTCTGCGCGAACCCGACACGCTCAGCTTTCAGTTATCGATCTTGGCCACCGCCTTAGCGCTCTTGTCTTTGGGTCTTCTACGGTGGTGGGCAACCGGGGAGCGGATGATCCGCTCTGTCGCGGAGACCATGGCCGTGGGTGGCGTTTGTGCGCTCGTCGCATTCTCGGTGGGTTGGCTTGTTGGCGGGTAAGGTGCGTTCTCACGCACCCTACGCGGGTCAGGCGCGCAGGCGTTGACCGTCTGGATCAAAGGGGGGCTTGTCCAGAATAACCGCCTGGTGCGGTTGGCCCAAGACCATCACCTCCACTGTGTCACCCGGCGCGGCACCTGCGACAAACCCGAGGGCGAGGCTTTTCTCTACCGTGTAGCCATAGGCCCCTGACGTCACGCGCCCGATGCCGATGCCATCCTTGAAGATCGGTTCGCCGCCCGTGGCATCTGCGTTAGAAGCTTCGACCTGATCTTTGTCCAACTCCATCAGCACAAGCGTTTCGCGCGCAGGCTTTTCCAATACATCGACGCAGGCGGTCTTGTTGAGGAAGTCTTTGTCCATCTTGCACAACCGGTCCAGGCCAACTTCCTGCGGCCAATATTCTGGACTGTACTCCCGGCTCCACGAGCCATAGCCCTTCTCGACGCGCAAGCTCATCAGCGCCCGGCTGCCCACGGGACCTGCGCCGAAGTCGCGGCCTGCCTCCAGCAATGCGGCGTAAAGCTGGCCTTGGTCCTCAGCCGCGCAGTGTAACTCCCACCCTAGATCGCCCGTGAACGAGACCCGCAGCGCCAGACAGCGCACGCCCGCGATATCAACCCATTTGCTGCGCATGAACCCGAAGTCGGGCGTCTCTAGCGAGGTGTTGGTCAGCCGCTGCAGCAGCGCGCGGCTGTCGGGCCCGGCCACATTGAAGCCGCACCAAGCTTCCGTACGGCTTTCAAATACCGTGCCCTCGGGCAGCGGAACATCGCTGTAGAACCGCTTCTGATAGCGTTCGGCGACGCCTGACGAGATCACCCAGAACTCGTCTTCGCCCATGCGCGTCACAGTGGCATCCCCCGCGATCCCGCCTCGTTTCGAGATCAGCGGTGTCAGGCACGACCGCCCCACCTCGCGCGGCATGCGGTTGGCAAAGACCGCGTTCAACCAGGCCTCGGCCCCCGGCCCCTTGCACTGATACTTCGCGAAGTTCGAGATATCGATGATGCCTGCACGCTCCCGCAGCATGCGGCACTCGTCGCCCACCGGCCCCCACCAATTCTGACGCGTGAAGCCATCTGTATCCTCCGTCCCCGGCGCCTCGGCATACCAAAGCGGATGCTCCCACCCGTAGTTCAAACCGAAAACCGCCCCCAGCGCCTTTTGGGTTTCATAGACGGGCCGCGTGCGCGCAGGTCGCCCGGCAGCGCGCTCTTCGTTGGGGAAGTGGATTTTAAACCGGTGTGCATAAACGTCGCGTACGCGCGCCTTGGTAAAGGCGTCGTCGGCCCAGGACCCAAACCGCGCCATATCCCAAGCGAACATGTCATAGCGCATCTCGCCCGTGGTGATCCAATCGGCCACCATCAGCCCCATGCCCGCCGATTGCGAGAAGCCCGGAATGATCCCATTGCAGGCGAAATATCCGGGCTTTTCAGGCACTGGTCCCAACAGCACATTCGCATCGGGCGACCAGATCATCGGGCCATTGATCACACGTTTGATCCCAGCGGTCCCAACAGCGGGCACCCGGTCAATCGCGCGCATCATATTGTCTTCGATGCGCTCCAGATCGTCGGGGAAGAGGTCATGGGCAAAGTCCAAGGGCGTGCCGTCCTCGGCCCAAAGCCGCAGGTCCTTTTCATAGGCCCCGACGAGGAGGCCCTTGCCCTCTTGCCGAAGATAATACTCACCATCCCGGTCCGCGACGGACGGCAAGCGCCGGTCAAGTGCCGCGATCTCGTCAATGGTTTCGGTGACAAAGTACTGATGCTCGGTCGGTTGCAACGGCATTGTGATGCCCGCAAGGGCCGCCACTTCGCGCCCCCAAAGCCCCGCCGCATTGATCACCCACGGCGTGGCGATCTCTCCTTTCGGCGTTTCCACAACCCAAGTCCCGTCGCCCACCTCGCGCGTCGCGATCACGGGCGTGAAGCGGTGAATTTCGGCTCCGTTTTGCTTGGCACCCGCAGCATAGGCATGGGTCACGCCAGACGGGTCCACGTTACCGCCGTCAGGTTCGAACATGATACAACGAATGCCGTCGAAATTGACCAGGGGATGCAGAGCTTCGGCCTCGGCGCGGCTGACCTCGTGAAACTGCATCCCATATAGCTTCGCTTTTGCCGCCTGCAGCCGCAGTTGATGTTCGCGCGCTTCGGTCTGCGCAAGATAGAGTGAGCCGGTCTGGAAGATCCCGCAAGACTGGCCCGTTTCTTCCTCCAACGTCTTGTAGAGCGTCATCGTATAGTGCTGCATCCGGCTGATATTGGCGCTGTCGTGCAGACCATGGATGTTGGCCGCCGCATGCCAAGTCGAGCCTGACGTCAACTCGTCGCGCTCGAGCAGCACAACATCGCGCCAGCCCGCCTTCGTCAGGTGGTAGAGGATCGAACACCCAATCACACCGCCCCCAATGACCACAGCCTGTGCTTGCGTTCGCATCTTGCTCTCCCTTGCGCGCCTTTGCGCACCTTGCCCAGGGCCGCGGCGCCCGAAATGCCAAAACCCGACATCTGCGGTCGCATTCCCCCTCCCCTTGGCGCCTTCAGGAAAATACGCTGTGCCCAACACGCGCGTGGCGCAGCCCGCGCGCTTCCAGTGTGACGTGCCGCGGCACGCGGCGCAATTCAGGAGGTTCCATGAAGACAGAATGCAGAGTTGTGGTGATCGGCGGCGGCGTCGTCGGCTGTTCGGTGCTCTATCACCTGACCAAACTGGGATGGTCAGATGTGATGCTGCTCGAACGGGCGGAGTTGACGGCAGGCTCCACCTGGCACGCGGCAGGCGGGTTTCACACGCTCAACGGCGACACCAATATGGCCGCTCTGCAAGGCTATACGATCCGGCTTTACCGCGAGTTGGAGGAGATCACGGGGATGTCCTGCGGGTTGCACCATGTGGGCGGCGTCACTCTGGCCGACAATCAGGACCGCTTCGACATGCTACTGGCCGAGCGGGCCAAGCACCGCTTCATGGGGCTGGAGACCGAGATTGTGACACCGGACGAGATCCGGCAGATCGCGCCAGTGACCAATACCGATGGCATCCTCGGCGCACTTTACGACCCGCTGGATGGTCACCTTGACCCCTCCGGCACCACCCACGCTTATGCCAAAGCCGCGCGCATGGGCGGGGCAACCATCGAAACCCACTGCATGGTGCGCGAAACCAACCAACGCGCCGACGGCTCTTGGGACGTGGTGACCGATAAGGGAACAGTGCACGCGGAACATGTGGTCAACGCGGGCGGGATTTGGGCGCGCGAAGTGGGGGCGATGGCAGGCGTCTACCTGCCGCTGCACCCGATGGAGCATCAGTACCTCGTGACCGATGAGGTGCCTTTGATCAAAGAGATGATGGCCGAGGGGCGCGAGCATCCGCATGTGATGGACCCCGCCGGTGAAAGCTATCTGCGGCAAGAGGGCAAAGGCCTTTGCATCGGGTTTTACGAACAGCCCTGCCGCCCCTGGGCCGTTGACGGCACCTCATGGGAGTTTGGCCAGGACTTGCTGCCGGATGATTTCGATAAGATCGAGGACAGTATCGCCTTTGCCTATGCACGCTTTCCCGACCTCGAGCGGGCGGGCGTCAAGTCGGTGATCCACGGGCCCTTCACCTTTGCGCCCGATGGCAATCCGCTGGTCGGTCCGGTTCCCGGCATGCGCAATTATTGGTCGGCCTGCGGCGTGATGGCGGGCTTCAGCCAGGGCGGCGGCGTCGGGCTGATGCTGGCGCAATGGATGATCGAGGGCGAGACCGAGCGGGACACCATCGCCATGGATGTCGCGCGCTTCGGCCCATGGATCACCTCCGAATACACCCGGCCCAAGGTCATCGAAAACTACCAAAAGCGGTTCTCGGTCGCTTACCCGAACGAGGAACTCCCCGCCGCGCGCGGTTTGCGGCGCACGCCGATGTATGATGTCTTCGACGGCCTTGGCGCGGTCTGGGGCTTTCAATACGGGCTGGAAGTGCCGAACTACTTCGCGACGGGCGATGAGCCCCGCTATGAAACCCCGTCCTTCCGCCGCTCCAACGCATTCGCGGCCACAGCACGCGAAGTTAATGCGGTTCGTGCCAGCCTGGGCATCAACGAGGTGCAGAATTTCGGCAAATACGAGATCACCGGCGACGGCGCGCGCGCCTGGCTGGACCGGATCATGGCAGGCCGCGTGCCGCAGCCAGGGCGCCTCACGCTCACACCTATGCTGTCACCGAAAGGTAAGCTGATTGGCGATTTCACCATCTCGTGCCTCGACGAGGCCTGCTTTCAACTGACCGCAAGCTATGGCGCGCAGGACTTCCACATGCGCTGGTTCTTGCAAAACGCTGATCCGGGTGTGGGCATCGAGAACATCAGCGACCGCCGCACCGGCTTTCAGATCGCCGGACCGCGCGCGCGGGATCTCTTGGCCGCAGTCACCCGCGCGCCCACGGACCTGGCCTTCCGCGACGTGGTGCAGATGCAGATTGGGATGGCGCCGTGCATCGTGCAACAGGTGAGCTACACCGGCGATTTGGGCTACGAGATCTATTGCGATCCCATGTATCAGCGCCACCTGTGGGACGTGCTGTGGGAGGCCGGGCAGCCCATGGGCATCACGCCGTTTGGGATGCGCGCAATGATGTCGCTGCGGCTTGACCGTTTCTTCGGCTCTTGGCGTTCGGAGTTCTCGCCCGACTACACGGCGGCAGAAACCGGGCTTGACCGGTTTATCGCCTTCTCCAAGAACGCTGACTTCATCGGACGCGCAGCGGCGGAAGCAGAGCGGACAACACCACCTGACCGGCAGCTTTGCGTGTTCGAGGTGGACGCAGCCGATGCGGACGTGCACGGGTACGAGCCGATCTGGCTGGACGGCGACGTCGTGGGCTTTTGTACCTCGGGCGGGTTCAGCCACCACACTGGCACGTCCATTGCAATGGGCTTCCTGCCCCGCGACCGCGTTGCTGAAGCACCCTCCGTGCATATCGAGATCCTGGGTGAGATGCGTGCGGCAAAGCTACTGACAGCGCCGCACTTCACCCCTAGCGCCGGTTAAAGTATCGCAAAAATAGCAAAGGCGGACGGCTCCCCAAAGCCGTCCGCCCAGGGCCGGGCCAAACCGCCCGGCATGCTGCATATGGTGTGCGCCGTTGCTTAGTGCGTCAGCAACTGCGCTTCGTGTCTCTTCAGCGAGCGCCGCGCGGCGAGGTAGCTGTTGCGCCCTGCCAGAGTTTCCAACTCGGGGAAGAGTGCCAAGATTTCCTCGCGCTGTGCCGTGCCCATTGCGCCAAGCGTCTGATCGCCAGGCTGGAAGCTTTCGGTCCAGGCCCCATCGCTCAAGATCACTTCGTGGCGATCAAAGAGGACGTGGATATAGGTCACCTCTGACGGATCAACGATCTCGATGCCTTCAAGGCCCACCAGGTGCTTTGCAGCGACCAAGACTTCGCTTTCTTCGAAGAAAAGCTGTGTCTTTTCGTTGGCGATCAGCACACGGTGCTGCGGCGACACGAGCATGTCACGCTCTGGCAAGCCGTGGCCCAAGGCCCCCTGGCGGATCAGAACCGGCTTCAGCTGCGGCGCCTTCGCCAGTTCCGCGCCCGTCACCGTCCGGCGACCAGCCCAGCGGATCTGTTGGATCCCATTGTCGCGCGTGATGACACGGTCACCGGGCTCAAGATCCTCCACCCGCATTTCGCCACGCGGCGTCGCGATCAGCGTGCCTGGTGTGAAGCAGGGGATGATCTCTTCGATCTCGCTAAAGACCAGCGTGCCTGTTTCGTCACCGTTCTCGTCGAAATACGTGACGAAGCCGTCCGAACCATTGCCGTTCGCATCAGGTCCAACAATTGTCACGGACAGTGAGCCGCCTGGTTCGACCGAGCCGCGCAAATCGAGCGTGTCGAAATCGACGCCTGTGCCGTCGCCATCGACGACGTCACCCGCCTTGACGTTGACGAAGGTGTCTTGGTCCGCACCGCCCGCCAGCGCGTCGTCGCCAGTGCCGCCGTCGATCAAGTCATCGCCTGCGCCGCCAACAATCGTGTCATTGCCCTGACCGCCCAGCAATTCATCGTCGCCCGCGCCGCCATCGATAAGGTCATCGTCGATACCACCGTCGATGGTGTCGTCGCCGTCTTCGCCAAAGATGACATCGTCATCATCTTGGCCAAAGATCAGGTCGTCGCCCGCGCCGCCATTGATTGTGTCCTGGCCATTGTCAGTGCGCAGATCGGGGCCGAATGGGTTGGAGCCATCGTCTTCGATGTCGAGATTGTCGATGTCGTCAACGCCACCATAAATGGTGTCGTCATCGTCACCGCCGTCGATGACATCGCTACCTTCGCCACCTACGATGTAGTCTTCGCCTTCGCCGCCCGTGATCAGGTCATCGTCAACACCACCGTCGATCTCGTCATCGCCAGTACCGCCGTCAATCGTATCATTGTCGTCACCGGTGCTGATTGTATCGTTGCCCGCACCACCTGTGACACTGTCAAGGTCATCGGTTGGGTCGGTATCGCCGGCAAAGAGCCCAGGATAGCCGCGATCTGGTGCGCCAAAGCCTGCATCAGGATCCGTGGTGTCGATCAGATCGTCGCCTTCGCCGCCGTCAACTGTATCGCTGCCTGCACCGGATTCGACCGTGTCGTTGCCACCACCGGCTTCAACCACATCGTCGTTCGGTTCGGCGTCCGGATCGATTGCGTCTTCGTTGTCGATCTTGTCGCCTTCCGGATCACCTTCGTAATCCGTGTCGATCAACTCGCCATCGTCCGTGCCTTCAACGATGCCGTCCAGTGGCGCCTCGTCAACGGTGACCGTGACGACAGCATCGTCGGTGAGCCCGTCCGGGTCAGCGATTGTGTAGTTGATCGTCGCTTCACCTTCAAAACCAGGTGTTGGCTCAAACGTGAGCGTGCCGTCTGGATTGATCGTGACATCACCATCCGGGGAAGTCGCAGAAATCACCTCAAGCGGATCACCGTCTACATCCGTATCGTTGGCAAGAACTGGGATCACGATGGCGGTGTCAAACGGCGTCTCTGCCGCATCGTCAACCGCCTCTGGCGCGTCATTGACCGGAACAACAGTCACGTCGACCGTGCCAGTGCTTTCATTGCCGTCCGGGTCGGCCACAGTGTAGCTGATCGTGGTCGGGCCATTGAAGTCTGGGTTCGGCTCGAATGTGATCGTGCCGTCGGGGTTGATCGTCACGTCGCCATCGGGGCTTGTCGCCTCGGTCACGGTCAGCAGTTCGCCATCCGGGTCCGTATCGTTGGCGAGAACCGGGATCGTGACGGGTGTGTCCTCATCTGTCTCGGCTGTGTCGTCATTTGCAACTGGCGCGTCGTCTGCAGGGGTCACCGTGACGTCAACCGTGGCCGTGTCTTCCACGCCATCCGGATCAGACACTGTGTAGGTGATCGTCGTTGGGCCGTTGAAGTCTGGGTTTGGCTCAAACGTGATCGTGCCGTCTGGGTTGATCGTCACCTCGCCGTCGGGGCTCGACGCCTCAGTCACGGTCAGCGGATCGCCGTCTGGGTCGGTGTCGTTCGCCAAAACTGGGATCGTGACAGAGCCGTCTTCCGGCACTTCTGCCGTGTCGTCGCCTGCCTCAGGGGCGTCGTTGACCGGTGTGACGTTGATGCTGACAGTGGAGGTGTCTTCCGCCCCGTCCGGATCGGCAACAGTGTAGGTGATCGTGGTCGGACCATTGAAATCTGGATTAGGCTCAAACGTGATCGTGCCGTCTGGGTTGATCGTCACCTCGCCGTCGGGGCTCGACGCCTCAGTCACGGTCAGCGGATCGCCGTCTGGGTCGGTGTCGTTCGCCAAAACTGGGATCGTGACAGAGCCGTCTTCCGGCACTTCTGCCGTGTCGTCGCCTGCCTCAGGGGCGTCGTTGACAGACACAACAGTGACATCAACGCTGGCCGTGTCCTCTAGGCCATCAGGATCGGCGACCGTGTAAGTGATCGACGTGGTGCCGTTGAAATCTGGGTCCGGCGTGAAGGTGATCGTGCCGTTCGGGTTGATCGTCACATCGCCATCTGGGCTTGTCGCCTCGGTTACAGTGAGCGGATCGCCATCTGGATCGCTGTCATTGGCCAGAACGGGGATCGTGATCGACTGATCTTCGTTCGTGGTGGCCGTGTCATCATTCGCGTTGGGCGCCGCGTTCGTCGGATCCTGCAGGATGGTTTCGATCTGGCTGAAGGTCAGTGTTGAGCCATCACCGAATGTCACCGTACCGGTCAGGCCGCCCGCATCTGTGGCGTCCGCCGCGGTGGTGACAGAGGCAACATCCGCACCGCGCAAGTCCAGCGTGTCATTGTCGGTGGCGTCGTCTGGGCCGTTGCCGCCGATCACAGTGTCGCCCGCGCCAACGGACGCGCTGTCGATCACAAAGGTATCGTCGCCACCCTCGCCCCACAACTCATCCGCGCCTTCGCTGCCCAACAGGACGTCATCACCGCCCGCGCCGCCGTCGCCCAGCACATCAAAGTAGATATCCGTGACATTGATGCCGGAGGCGTTAGAGCCGTCCTGATCATGCTCCACCACAATGCGCGACACGGGACCCGGGATCGTGACTTCAACCGAGTAATTCGGGCTGTCATTGTCTTCATAGCCGCCTTGGCTGTCGGCCGTGTCCGCGCCCGCCACACTGTCGGTGTCAAGCAACGTCAATTTGTTGCCGCCTACCAACTGGACTTCAATTGGATCGCCGTTTTCGTCAAACGCTGTGACGCGCACAACGCCGTCACCGTCGATATCTGTAATGTTGAACTGCACATCGCCGACAGGATCAGAGAATTCCCACTGGAAATCGCCCTCATCGCCTTGGCTCTTGTTCGACGATCGCAGACCCGACGTGCTATCGATCGTTTCGCCACCGGTATCGATGCCGCCGACATAGAGGTCGTCATTGTTTTGCGAGCTTGCGTGTCTGCCCGTGTCTGCGATGCGCGTATAGGTGACGTCAACTGAGCCGGTGTTTTGCGTAACAGAGCCATCTATCTGGGCATCCGATAGCGGATCCCAGTTAAAGCTCTCACGCCCGACAGGGTTTGAACCGCCATTGTCGCCGTAAAGCGTGTCATTGCCGATGCCGCCGTCCAGCGTATCATCGCCTTCTTGACCAAAGATCAGGTCGTTGCCAGTGCCGCCATCGATGACGTCGTCGCCGGGCGCGCCAGCCTCCAGCACCTCGGCCAGTGACACATTGTCAATCAATGGACCATAGGTGTTGTTGTCAGATGCTGGCTCGCGGAACTCAACCCGATCCGATCCGGACCCGGTCACTGTGAATGTGAACGTCTGCCACTCGTCACCAGGCGTAACGACGCCGACCAAATCACCGCCAAAGTAGACTTCTAGCTGGTCGTCGGACCCTTCGATCCGCTGCATTGCGTCGAACGAAAACGAGTACTCGGTCCCATTTCCAGTTGTCACATCTTGGAACAAACGATCCGTCGCGCCCTCGCGGTCGATTTCGACGAAGTTACCGCCGT
Source organism: uncultured Aliishimia sp. (assembly GCA_963922415.1). Taxonomy (GTDB): domain Bacteria; phylum Pseudomonadota; class Alphaproteobacteria; order Rhodobacterales; family Rhodobacteraceae; genus Aliishimia. Next base: position 14,248 of record CAWUIP010000030.1, read on the forward strand.
CTTGGCTGAATTCGTTCCTAAAGCCATTTCCCCAGACTTCGGCACCGTTGTTGGTGCTCCAACCTGTTAGGCCGGCCGCATTCGATTGGTAGGTGTTGTCAGCGACGCCCGCCTCCAAACCGCCGTTGATAAGCAGGTTTGATCCAAGCGTTGCACCCTTGCTGTCGCCATAGACCGTGTCATCGCCGCCGGCGCCTTCGATTGTGTCGTCGCCACCATTGCCAAAGATCAGATCTGCTCTGTTGGTGATGACGTCACCACCCTGGTTGGTTGGTGCGTTAGCGTCGTCATAGCCAAGCTCCATCACTTCGCTGAAGTCTTCGCCATCCACAGCGCCGTCGGGACCGGAGTTGAGCGTGTCGATGTTGTAGACAGCGACGTAGTCAATCTGGCCATCAAAGAAACGGTCGTAGTCGCCGTCATCTTCTTCGCGTGCGCCGAATGTAAAAATCTCGTCATCATTGTCGCCAAGATCCAGGGTCAGCCCAGTTTCGTTGGTCGCGACGGTGGTCTCTGCGCCTGTTGTTATGTTGACGACTTTCAGCGTAGCGCCGGTTGTTTCATCCCAGGAGTATGTTGCCTTAACCGTGTCGCCTTCCGAGAAGAACCCGTTGGCTGTGCTGAGCGTCGCATTGGCACCTGGCAGCGTGTGGATGACCTCGACCGCACCGTTTTTGGTGACCTGGATGCCAAACCATCCTTCATCAGATCTGTCGTCGTACTCGCCACGATTGACCAAGACATCCGGAGAACCCCCGACGTGATTGTCTTGTGTGAACCGTACTTCGACAGTTCCAGTCCCCAAGTCGAAGGCTGCTTCTTCGGCGTTGGTGTCGGCGTCGACATCGAAGTAATCATCGGAGCCGTCGAGAACCAGTTGATTGCCAGCAACAGTCGCGTTGCCGTGGAGTGTCCCGTTCTGCGATATTCCATCCGCTAGACCCGTGTCTTTTTTGGGCGATCCATTTAGAAAATCCCAAAACCCGACCAGGTTGCTCGCATTCCCCACACCGACGTAGTTCGTCATCATACACTCCTTAGCGCGGCGCCCCAACGCCGATCACTTTACGCAGACCAAACATCTTCAATCCAAACGGGGTTCGGCCCTGACCCCAATGGACACACGCGTATCGACGCTCAGACATGGGAGAGGCAGTGCCTGGCACGCTTCAGAGACCCCCACTCTCTGATGCGCGCGCATGACAACGATCATGGGACCGCATATGCACCCCGCCCCGCTCATTCTGAGCAGTTTGATGCAGTTGCCCCCGCAACCGACTTTGATGTGCCCCCCAGATGGGCACAGCGACACATACGTTCTCCATCGCTCCAAACAAAGCGAAATTTGTCAGAAAAACGTTCATATCCCGTCGATTGATCGGAGGACATTCTGCACCACTCAGCTTTGATCGTAGCGTCAAACGGTTAATTGTTTCACATTCCGAAAAAGTTTCTGGTTAATTTGCAGCCATCGGTCGAAAATCCGCGGCGACCATTGACGAAATGGAAACTGTCACAGTTGTGGTGCCGCGTGCCATCCGCAGCCATAAAGGTGCCGCATTTTAACCATGCTATGTGCACGGTTCCGGTAAAATTCTGCCGATTTCGGACTATTTTGCGCGTTGGCGGCACCAATTAACCATGTCGACCGAATCGATGGCATCGTCAGCTCACTGCCAAATCACTAGAAATCGATGATCCACGCCTGACGATAGACGTGCAAATCCATGTTCGAGGTCTTTGGATTAGAGCCATTGGTACCCAAGGCCGGACTCGAACCGGCACGCCCGTTAAGGCGGCGGATTTTGAATCCGCTGCGTCTACCATTCCGCCACTTGGGCTCTGACGGACGCAATATCCGCCTCAATCCAAAAGGTCCAGTGCCAAGTCGCACCAGCTAAAGCCCCATTAAGGCCGCCGTTACAAAGCGCGCATAGCTGACACGCGTACCGTTAACCCCGCGCCGTGCCCAAAGCGCAGCCACCTCGTCTGGCGACACTTGAACTCCGGAGCCTTGAGGGGCGGCTGTAATTTCGCCGTCATGATCCACGGAGTACCCTGCAAGTAATGTTGAAACACGTTGCGCTGCGGCGTCGATGTCCATCTCGCGCGTGTCCACAAGCGTCTTCATAGCATTCACTATGACTTGTCGCTGCGCTTGTTCGGTACGCTCGGCCAAGTACGCGCTATCTTTTTGGCCAACATAGATGGTGAACCAGTTTTCACGCCATCCGCCAAACGCGTCTACCGCAAAGGCAGTGCCGCCATCGCCATCGACCGGGTTGACCTGCGATCCGCGATTGTCGCGACGCCGGTTCTTCCCATAAAACTCGGCCTTTACCGTTCGAAGTTCGGAAAAGAGGACCTGCATGGCGTCCGGTGTGTAGCGATAATAATCCGCAGGCGCGCCATGATAAAAATAGCTGAATGGCGCAGCGTGATACATGATACCGCCGGGTTTGAGCAGGCGTACCAAGTTCTCAGCAGCCTTCCAGGGCTTCGCAATATGTTCGAAGACCGACACCGAGAAAATCGCATCATACTGCTCTGCCGCAAGGAAGTCGCATTGGGTCACATCTGCGACAGTCACATTGTCATACCCTTCGGCCGGGAAAAGCGACAAAAATTCAAAGTCATACGCTGGCATCTTGTCGCAGAAAGAGTTGTAGGGGCCGCCGATTTCGCAGACTTTGCCGCTGGTTATCCCAGCGCTTTGCAACGCCTTGGCAAAATCAAGGCGCTGAAAATCGCGAAAGTTGATCTTATCCGTCGGACCTTTTTCCGCAGCGCGGCGTGCGCTGAAATGTTCAAGCAACTCTCGCGCTTCGTCGGAGGGAACTCTGTGATAGAGCGCTTCGGCTTTCGCCAACAGGTCTTTGGTTGCGTGCATGACCGCTCTCCATGCGTCATCCACTCAATCCCACGCTCCACCCGCAGCAGGTAGGCTGAACGGCCCACGGCGTCCAGGGCAAATTTCTCGTCTTGACCCAAAACGGGGGCTATGTTCGAAGCGGCTTATGATCAAGAAGCTCTATGACTGGACTTTGTCCATGGCGGATCATCCGCGCGCGATCTGGGTGTTAGCCTTTGTTGCGTTCATTGAAAGCTCCGTCTTCCCGATACCACCGGACATTTTGATGATCCCAATGATCATCGCCGCGCCGCAGCGCGCGTGGCTGATCGCAGGCGTGGCGCTTGTGTCCTCGGTTCTTGGGGGGCTCTTGGGCTATGCGATTGGCGCAGTTGCGTATGAAAGCATCGGCGCACCAATTCTGGCCAGCTTGGGCAAGGCAGATGCCATGGCGGAGTTCAATACACGATTTAACGACTTGGGGTTTTGGGCGGTTCTCACGGCGGGTGTTACACCGTTTCCCTACAAAGTGATCACGATCATGTCCGGTTGGACCGGTATGCCGCTGTTGACCTTCATCGCCACGTCAATCTTGGCACGCGGGCTGCGCTTCTTCGCGGTCGCGGGCCTGTTGTGGTATTTCGGCGAACCGATCCGAGAGTTCATCGAAAAACGCCTTGGACTAATGTTCACACTTTTTGTGCTGGTTCTGATCGGCGGGTTCGCTGCGGTGTCTTTGCTATGATGCGGCGCGACCTCATGCTGGCGGCGGCGGCGGGATCTGCTGCCCTGTTGGTGGCCGCGTTTTTCTTCCAGTATCTGGGCTGGGCGCCCTGTAAAATGTGCCTTTGGCAGCGCTGGCCGCACGTGGCTGCAGCGGGCGTCGGCGCTGCGGTGGCCTTCCTTGGACCCGTGTCGCTGCTGGCACTTTTGGGCGCAGCGGCGGCCCTGACAACTGCGGGCATCGGGGCGTATCATTCGGGCGTTGAACTGAAGTGGTGGGAGGGCCCGGCGAGTTGCTCCGGCCAAGGCGCAGGCCTGGGTGGCCTCTCTGCCGCAGACCTTGTGCCCGGCGCAAGCGAGGTTCCCGCCTTGGTGATGTGCGACACGCTCACCCCATTTTTCTTGGGCCTGACGATGGCCAACTGGAACCTCTTGGCATCTTTGGGCCTTGCTGGCCTGTGGCTTTGGGCGTTGCGGAGACCTGTATGACGCACTGTATCTTGGTCGGCGCACCAATTGACTGCGGCAAGGCACGCGCAGGTTGCTTGATGGGGCCAGACGCGTTCCGGGCAGCAGGCCTGGTCGCCGCACTCGAGGATCTTGGCCACACAGTTACAGACCGCGGCAACCTTTCACCAGCGCCGCACAGCCATATTCCAGCCGACGGTTTCTTGCGCAACTTGCCCGAAACCATCGGCTGGACGCGCGCGCTGATGCTCGCAGCCGAGGCCGAAACCTCCAACGGATTGCCGATCTTTCTTGGCGGCGATCACGCCATGTCGCTTGGCACTGTCCCTGGCTTTGCAGCAGCAGCGGCCGCTGCAAGGCGTCCGTTTTTTGTGCTCTGGCTCGACGCGCATAGCGACTTTCACACCCTAGAAACCACGCAATCCGGCAATCTGCATGGTACGCCCGCTGGCTATTTTACGGGCCGGTCCGGGTTTGCTGGGTTTCCCGAATTGCCTGCCACTGTGGACCAAGCGAACATCTGCATGATGGGCCTTCGCTCTGTCGATCCTTCGGAACGTACTGTTCTGCAAGGCACCGAATTGATCCGGCACGACATGCGCGCAATCGACGAGCACGGGATCGCACGCCCGCTGGAGGCGTTTTTGAAGCGCGTCGCGGCAGAAGATGGGATGTTGCACGTTTCACTTGACGTGGATTTCATTGATCCCGCCCACGCACCTGCGGTCGGAACGACTGTGCCTGGCGGCGCAACCGTGCGCGAAGCGCATTTGGTGATGGAGATGGTGCATGATAGCGGGCTTTTGACCTCGATCGAGGTGGCAGAGTTAAATCCCTACCTGGATGATCGCGGCCAGACCGTGAACTTGTTGGTGGACCTCTTGGCGTCTGCCCTTGGGCGCAGCGTCTTCGACCGCCCGACGCAAAGCCGCGTTTAAGAGGGGCTGCCGATCTCTTGTACCGCGTGCGATGCGTCATAGTCATAGACCCACTCTAGACGCCGCGACAGTAAGCCCCCGCCCAACGCCAACGCTGCTTGCGCACCCCACGCGAAGGGGCGCGGCATGTGAAACCGCCAAGCATTCCCACGCGCCAACCCCACAACCCGCGCTGCCCGCGTCGCCCGTGCCTCTTGGTACGCTGCAAATGCAGCTCTCAGGTCAGATCGATGCCGGGCCAGCATCCCGGCCAACACATAGGCATCCTCCAACGCCAAACAGGCGCCTTGGGCCATGAACGGCAATGTTGGGTGCGCCGCGTCGCCCAGCAACACAGTGCGATCCTTAAACCACCGTCGCGCGACCGGTCGCGTATGAAGCGCCCATTGATGCACAGTTTCAACTCGCGCAATCGCAGCGTTTAACGGTCCGCCGAACGGAGCAAAACGCGTACGAAACGCAGCAGGATCGCCCGCAATTGACCACCCCTCCAAATGCCAATCCGAACGGTCTTCAATCGCGACAAGGTTGAGAAAACGACCCCGCCGCAACGGATAGGCTACAATATGCGCCCCTGCCCCCATTGCTAGACGCGCAGGTGCTTCAACTGGACCCTCCCAAGGGACCAAAGCGCGCCAGGCCACGTGGCCCGCAAAAGTCGCCTCATCAGGACCGTCAACCGTCGCCCGCCAGCTGGACCGAGCACCGTCGGCGGCAACGATGATGTCCGCGTCGACTTGACCCGGCCCAACGGAGCGCAGCATGTGAAACCCGACACCAAGTTCCGATGCCCGCGCAGTGAGAAGAGCCAAAAGATCGGCCCGGTGCATATACCACGTCGGCCCGGCGCGTGGCGCGGGGACAAAGCCCACCTGGCGGCCGGACCAACCGTCGCAAATCGCGGTGCCCGGGGACACTGTCGCCGCCTCTGGGGCCTGCGGTCCTACAACTCTCAGAGCCGACAAAACACGTTGACCATTCGCGCTGACTTGGAGACCAGCGCCAACCTCACCGAATGCGGAGGCGCGTTCATAGAGCGACACATCTGCGCCGCGGGCCGCGAGGGCGGCGGCCGCAGCCATGCCGCCAATCCCGCCGCCAACAACGGCCACATGCAAGCCCGCCAACGTCATGTGCGCCGCGACAGAAAAAGGCGCTGCACATCTGCGCCAGCGCCTCTCAATCCGTGTTCTGTGCTTAGATCAGTCGTCGCGATGGACTTTTTCCCGCCGCTCGTGCCGCTCTTGCGCCTCGAGGCTCATTGTCGCGATGGGCCGCGCGTCCAACCGCTTGAGCGAAATCGGTTCGCCCGTGACGCTACAATACCCGTATTCACCTTCGTCGATACGACGCAGCGCTGCATCGATTTTCGACACCAATTTGCGCTGACGATCCCGTGTCCGCAACTCTAATGCGCGATCCGTTTCTTCGCTGGCACGGTCCGCAACATCCGGAATGTTGCGCGTATTGTCCTGCAATCCTTCAATGGTGTCTTTGCTGCCGGCCAGGATCTCGTTCTTCCAAGTCAGGAGCTTCCGGCGGAAGTATTCCACTTGACGGTCATTCATGAATGGCTCGTCTTCGGCGGGTCTGTAATCGTCCGACAGAAAGACTTCCTGGTTCATCATCGCACCCTTTTTCTGGCCGACCGTTTTCGAACATCTGACCCTTGCCTGGCAGCGTTCCGGTCTTGCGCCTACTCCGTGACGCACGCTCTAACAGTGCCATCCACGATTGTCACTACACATTCCGGACAGGCTGGGGCAAAAAGCAACTGAAGTCAGAGAGCAAGGTTAAAGGGGCGCATTGCCTATGAAATTTACAGGCACGCAGGACTATGTAGCGACCGAAGATCTAAAGATCGCTGTGAATGCCGCCGTGACGTTGGAGCGCCCTCTTCTGGTTAAGGGAGAGCCCGGCACGGGAAAAACGGAGCTCGCCAAGCAGGTGTCGCTGGCCCTCAATCTGCCGATGATTGAGTGGAACATCAAATCCACGACCCGGGCCCAGCAAGGCCTTTACGAATACGATGCCGTTTCGCGCCTGCGCGATAGCCAGTTGGGCGAAGACCGCGTCCATGACGTTGGAAACTACATCAAACGCGGAAAGCTCTGGGAGGCGTTTGAAGCCGAGCAGAAAATCGTTCTGTTGATCGACGAAATCGACAAGGCCGATATCGAGTTTCCGAACGACCTGCTGCAAGAACTCGATAAGATGGAATTCTTTGTCTACGAAACCGGACAGATGATCCGCGCCAAACACCGGCCCGTCGTTATCATCACGTCAAACAATGAAAAAGAATTGCCCGATGCCTTCTTGCGGCGCTGCTTTTTTCACTACATTCGGTTTCCCGATGAAGAAACGATGAAAGCCATCGTTGAAGTGCACCATCCTGGGATCAAGGCGGACCTTTTGACAACCGCGCTAACGCAATTTTTTGAGATTCGAGAGCAGCCGGGCCTTAAGAAAAAGCCTTCAACGTCGGAAGTCCTGGATTGGCTGAAGCTCCTCTTGGCCGAAGACATGACGGCTGAAGACCTCAAGCGTGACGGTGCCTCGGCCCTTCCAAAACTCCACGGGGCTCTTTTGAAAAACGAACAAGACGTGCACCTGTTCGAGCGCTTGGCCTTTATGGCACGCGGTCAGCGATGATCGCGCCAGCAAGCTAAGGCATCAACAGGGCCACGCCGCCTGAGGACCAAAGAGCGGATGGCGCATCTCTGAGCCGGTGGCTATACCCATGCGCGCCGCAAACCCACCATTGATTTCCAGTACCGCTTGAACACCCGGGCCGCCGGAAATTGGGGTTTCGTCTAGAGGGCGCGCATTATCGTGGACGTGCACGACGCGGCCTTGAGCATCAACAAAGATCATATCAAGCGGGATCAGCGTGTTGCGCATCCAGAACGCTGGTGCGGATGGGGTTTCATACCAAAACAGCATACCCGCGGCGCTGGCCAGTTTCTCTCGGTGCATCAGGCCTTCCGCACGCTCGGCATCATCATCTGCCACTTCTACCGAAAACCGCGCAGTGCCCCACGCGCCGCGCAAATGGACTTGGTCCGAACGACACATTGCCGCCACCGAGCCGGACAGACTGGCAGCAACAAAGCAAACAGCGACACCTATTCCGAACCGTCTATTCCGGCTTCCCATGCCACGACTTCCGCTGCCATACGTCCCCGTTTGCCATCGATCACCCGTAAGGCCAACGCTTCTCCGGGCTGCAGGTCGCTCAGTCCCGACCGACGCAATACCTCAACATGCAAAAAGACGTCTTCTGGCTTGCCAAATACATTGGCAAAGCCAAACCCCTTTGCCTTGTCGAACCATTTCACACGCGCGGGCTCGAGATCTGTTGACTGAACGATCTCGTCATCAAGCACAGCAATATCGGCAAGTGGTTCATCTTCGTTCGAAACGGGCGGATCGATCCGGAAGATTTCCGTCGCTTGAACGCCGCGCGCCGTTTTCTGTGTCGAGATTTCGACGCCTGCGCCATCGGCGATCGAGCTTTGCCCGAAGTTCCGCAACACATTTACGTGCAGCAAAATATCGGGCCCGCCCTCAGCGACCACGACGAAGCCAAATCCTTTGACGGGGTCAAACCATTTCACCCGGCCTTCGACCCGTGCCTCTTCTTCTGCATCAATTTCGGTCAATGCGCTGTCTCTTTTTTCCCGCCCGACTGCTCTGTCTTTGTCATCTAGCATCGGACACAACCTCGGATCGTTTCAAGACAAATTATAACTTTATGTGACAATTCGTGAGACAAATTGAGATAGGGTGCCATCTCCATCATGGATTTAGCCTTGTAACTGTCCACATCTCACCCTCCCTAGACTTGCGCCATTGGAAGCGATCGTGCAAGCGATGTGCGCCATCTGCCCAAAATTCTATCTGTGCGGGAAAAATGCGAAAGCCACCCCAAAATGGCGGGCGCGCGGGAGACTCTCCATGAATTTCAGCGGTTCGGGCAACTTCAGCCTCAAGATCAGATCGAACAGCAAGTGGTCGACTTTGTGCAGAGGCCCACGCCCCGATGCGACTTTCCAGAGGCCGAGAGGCATAGTACGCATCTGCCTTTGGGCCGTCTTCCTTTTCCACCCGCCCCCGCACGCGGATTTGGCGGCGCAATGACTTCCAATGCAAAACAAATGCGGCCGTTCCCGAATAGGCAATCTCTTCGGCCTTTTGGCTCTCGTAATTTGTGTAGAAAACGAAGGCGTCAGCTTCGATGTCCTTTAACAGGACAATACGCACATTCGGCAGACCGTCTGCATCAACGGTCGCCAAGGACATCGCATTGGCGTCGTTCACTTCGCGCGCTTCGGCTTCCGCCAACCACGACTTGGCCAATGCAATGGGGTCATCTCCCGCAAAGATGCCTGCGCGGTCGCTCATGTTGATGTCCTTGTCCCTGTCTTTGTCAAAACTTTAGCCCGCGATCTCAAAGCCTTCAATGCCGAAGGCTTGATGGGCCGTGTCCAATCGCCTAAAGCAAAACGACTAAGACCCAACGGAACAATGGGGGTGCGGGGATGGCAGAAATGTTGATGGCTGGCAAGCGTGGTCTGATCATGGGCTTGGCGAATGACAAGTCTATCGCTTGGGGCATCGCCAAGACGCTCGCGTCGCAAGGGGCCGAGCTCGCCTTTTCGTATCAGGGAGAGGCGCTTAAGAAGCGGGTCGACCCGCTGGCAGGGCAACTTGGCTCGGACATCGTTCTGCCTTGCGACGTGGCCGATGAAGGCTCGCTAGATGCGTTGTTTGCAGATCTCAAAGAGCGTTGGGAACACCTGGATTTTGTTGTGCACGCCATTGGCTTTTCGGACAAAAATGAGTTGCGCGGTCGGTATGTCGACACCAGCCGTGGCAACTTTGCCATGTCTATGGACATCTCTGTTTACTCTTTCACGGCTGTTATGCAGCGTGCTGAAAAGATGATGCCGCCGGGCGGATCAGCGCTGACGCTGACCTATTACGGCGCGGAAAAAGTGATGCCACATTACAACGTTATGGGGGTTGCAAAGGCTGCGCTAGAGGCGTCGGTCCAGTATCTGGCAGAGGATTTGGGCAAGGACGGTATTCGCGTGAACGCCATTTCGGCCGGTCCAATCAAGACACTTGCCGCGTCCGGGATCGGCGACTTCCGCTACATCATGAAGTGGAACGAATATAACTCCCCCCTGCGGCGCAACGTGACGATCGAAGATGTGGGCAAGGCGGCGCTCTTTTTGCTGTCAGACCTTGGGTCCGGCACCACGGGCGAGAATCTGCACGTTGATGCCGGTTATCATGTGGTTGGCATGAAGGCGGTTGATGCACCTGATATGAGTAAAGGTTAAGCCACACCGGGGAGGATGGAGCATGGCCGAGCGTTTGCCACACGAAAAAGGGTTTCACGTCAGCTGGGATCAAATGCACCGCGATAGCCGTGCTCTGGCGTGGCGCCTTGACGGCAAGGGTCCAGACAATGGGTCTTGGAAAGCCGTAGTCGCCATCACACGGGGTGGCATGGCGCCAGCGATGATCGTGGCGCGGGAATTGGATATCCGTACCGTCGACACAATCTCGGTGAAGTCCTACGATCACCAAGCCCAGTCAGAAGCTAAGGTGTTGAAGTCACCCGATGCAGAGATGATGGGCGATGGCACAGGCATCCTCGTAATCGATGACTTGGTCGATTCGGGAAAAACGCTGGAGCTTGTGCGGGCGCTTTATCCCAACGCGCACTTTGCGACGGTTTATGCCAAACCCAAGGGCGAGCCACAGGTTAATGACTTCATTACCGGCGTCAGCCAAGACACCTGGATCTTTTTTCCTTGGGATATGGCGCTGCAATATGTCGAGCCCTACCGGGGCACGGACTAAAGCGCTCGATTTTTCACAGTAACCTGGGCAAGGTCGCTTAAACGGATCTGGGATCCTAAGCTTCGTCTTTTTCGGCCAAGATCAGCCATTCTTCCTCGGCCGACGCGAGTTTCGTCTGGCGTTCAACCAGCGCATCACTCGCCTTTTGAAACTTGACGGGTTCGCGCGTAAAAAGGTCAGGATCGGCCATCAAAGTCTCCAATTTTTGGATCTCGGATGTCAGCCGATCAATCTCGTCGGGCAAGGCCGCAAGGCGGTGCTGTTCGGTAAACGTCAAACCGCTGGACCGCTTTGCTTGAGATGGTGCTGCGGGGGCAGCGGTTTTGAGCTTCTCTGCCGCCGTGTCCTGCTTCCTTGGTGCTGATTGCGACTGATAGTCAGTCCAACCGCCTGCATAGAGCCCGACCCGTCCGCCACCTTCAAATGCCAGTGTTGTCGCCGCCACGCGATCCAGAAAGTCGCGATCGTGGCTGACAAGAAGCACCGTGCCGTCGTAGGTCTCTAGCAACTCTTGCAGCAGATCGAGGGTTTCGATGTCCAAGTCATTGGTGGGTTCATCCAACACCAAAAGGTTGCTTGGTCGCGCCATCAGCCGCGCCAGCAGAAGCCGTGCTTTTTCGCCCCCTGACAAAGCCCGCACTGGCGCACGCGCTTGGCTTTCGTCAAACAGAAAATCTTTAAGATATCCAATCACGTGTTTTGGCGTACCGCGCACCATGATCTGGTCCGCCGACCCTTTGACCCGAAGCCCGGGCATTTGGGTCAAGTTTTCCCACAGGCTTTCGTCAAGGTTGAGTTGATCGCGCTGCTGATCAAACCAGGCGACGTCCAAATTGGTGCCGAGCGCCACCGTGCCTGTGTCTGGCGCCTCTTCTCCAATCAACAGCTTTATGAGCGTTGTTTTCCCCACCCCGTTCGGGCCCACCAGCGCCACCCGATCACCGCGCATGACTGTCAAGTCAAGCGGCTGCAGAACGGTCAGATCGCCAAACGCCTTCGAGATGCCCTTAGCCTCGATAACTTTTCGGCCCGACTTAGTCCCACCATCCAGCGCTAGCGCCGCCGTACCTTGTCGCTTAATTTGCGCAGAACGTTCTGCGCGCAGACCTTGCAGGGCTCGCACGCGGCCCTGGTTGCGTTTGCGACGGGCAGAGATGCCTTCCACCGCCCACCGGGCTTCGGCCTTGATTTTCCGATTGAGCTTGTGACGCGCGCTGTCTTCTTCCGCCCAGACTGTATCGCGCCAGGCTTCGAACGCGTCGAACCCCTTCTCTTGCCGTCGCACAAAACCCCTGTCAATCCAAAGCGTTGCGCGCGTGAGTTCTCGCAAAAAGGCGCGATCGTGCGAAATCAGCACAAAGCCCGCGCGTGTTGTCCGAAGCTCTCGCTCCAGCCACGCGATGGCTTCGATATCCAGATGGTTGGTTGGCTCGTCCAGCAACATCAGCTCCGGCGCCTCAGCCAGCAGTTTGGCAAGGGCCGCGCGACGACGTTCCCCGCCACTGGCCGTCGCAACCGCACGGTCAGGATCGAATTTGAGCCCCTCGCCCGCCCGCTCCACCCGGTAGAGTTCACCCGGCGCCAGTGCGCTGGTGGCAAAATCACCCAATGTCGCAAAGCCGGTGAGATCCGGGTCTTGCTCCATATATCCAACGGAGACGCCCGGCCCTGCCACGCGCTCGCCCCGGTCAGGCTCTACATGTCCTGCCATCACGCGCATTAGCGTCGATTTACCCGAACCGTTGCGCCCGACCAGCGCCACGCGGTCACCTGGCTGCACCACAAGCGAAAGCCTGTCAAAAACAGGATCACCGCCAAAGGTGAGTGAGATATCGTTGATTTGCAAAAGGGGTGCGCGCGCCATAACGCGTCAGCTAAGTCGCATCGCTTCGAACGTCAATTCCAGTTCTGTAAGATGCGTTGCGCGCGCAAAGAACCTCAGCCTGCAACCGCCCGCAAAAGCCGTTTTCGCGCTGGCGGGATCGCCCCAATTTCAACACCGGTGAAAACGTGCAATGTGTTCATCTCACGATCAACCACCGCGTGATCACTCACCCACCCGCCCATCAATAGATAGGTTTTGAGCAAGGGCGGCATACGCAACATGGCTTTCTTTGCATCAGGCTTGCGCCGCAGTCGCGCAGCGAAGCGAAATACGTCAGGCGCTTTGACCCTCGGCAACCAGCGCTTGGGGGCCAGATGGCGCGCTTTTAGCATGGCGAAGGCGTCAAGGTAGTCTGCGGTCTCTGTGCCCGAAAAGGACGAGCAGCCAAAGAGAAGGTCAATCCCTTCTTCATCCACAAATCGCGTCATCGCGCCCCAAGCGACCCGCAATATGTCCGGATCCGACACGCTAGGATCTATGCAGAAACGCCCCATTTCGACCATGCTGCCCTCGTAGCTTTGCAGCGCCGAAAGCTCATAGTATTGCGCGGAATAGCTGTGCTTGATCGTCGCGCCCGTCAGCGGAAGCATCCGAAAGCAACAGACAACGACCCCTGTCACCTGGTCCTCGACCAAGATGTGGCGGCACTGCAAATCGAAGTCGTCTTGATCGAAGTCTTGAGCCAGACCAAACGCACGCGCTCTGAGAGCTTGGGCGCTTTGGACGTCTTCCTTGGTCTCGGCTTGGCGTGCGCGGTACTTACCTTTTACGAGCGAAATCATATCGCCACCTGATTTGAAATTTGCCGTGTTGGAGCCGTAGCGCGCCGACATGACAGAACCGTGACGGTTGTGACACTGGCGTGACTTAGCCGCCCGGCAGTCCGATTCGGCCCAGACCACCTAGCAGTTGCCGCAAGAACGTACGGTCGACCACACTTGATTCCGTGATCCGCCGTTCCAGCGTAATGACGCGCCCATCTTCCAAGCCGAAACGTTCGATATTGGTGACAACGCCTTCTACATCAAAAGTAATGGCAAGGACCTGCCGTTCGACCACTTTCGGCGCTTGATACGCAAAACTACGCACGCGCGACCGCACATAATAATACCCGCTATCGCTCAACAAACCAGCAGAAGACGGCGAACCGGCAACTTCCGCGACCGAGTCGCGCGTGTCCACGCCAACAACGATCTCTCCCAAAACCTCTTCCGGCGGGATGTAACCGTGGTTGCGGTAGCTCGCCACGCAGGCCGACAGTGCCAAAATAGCTATCCCGACGACCCCAAGCCGCAGCTTGCTTGTATACCGGATCATGCGCACTCCGCTCCTTGGTGGCACGCGCTCTTGTCCCCCGGCGCATGCAGTTTTAATTGGACCTATCAATGGAACGCGCCCTGTTCAAGTTTCTCCTGACATCGGCAGGTCAACATGGCTCGGGCGCAGAAGGGGCGACAATCGAATGGCGAAACCTCTGACTACGGTTCTACGTGTCGCGGACCTCTCTGCTTCCGGGCGCAATGCGTTCGGCCTGGAAGTCGAGGGCACGAACCGCGCCGCCATCGCAGAACGGCTCGGTTTGCTTGACCTGCGAAAGTTGCGATTTTCCGGGCAAATCGCCGCTCAAGGCGCGCGAGACTGGCTCCTAAAGGGAACCTTGGGCGCAACAGTTGTGCAACCGTGTGTCGCCACACTCGAGCCAGTGACGACACGCATCGATCAGAGCGTAAAGCGACTTTATCTCGCCGACTTCGAGATGCCCACAAGCCCTGAAGCCGAAATGCCCGAGGACGAAACGCAAGAGGCGTTGGGCGAAACGATCGACTTAGAGCTTGTTATGGAGGAAGCTTTGGCCCTTGCCTTGCCCCTTTATCCCCGCGCGGAGGATATGGACCCTGTCTCCTTTCAGACCACCGAAGCGGGTCGTATCGCCATGACAGATGACGACGCGAAACCTTTTGCAGGCCTGGCTGCGTTGAAGGCGCAAATGACGCCAGACGACCCGGAAGAAAACGAATAACAAAACGCTTGCATCTTGGCGCGTTCCTTCTATTTTGCCGCGCTCACGTATTTTGGATTG
>CAWUIP010000031.1:0-29051 GCA_963922415.1 uncultured Aliishimia sp.
ACGTCGCCCAAGCTGCAAAGCGCGCTGGCAGCGCTGCGCGAGGTCGTGCCGGCGCTAAAGCAGGACCGGTACATGGCGCCCGACCTGGCGGCGGCGGCGGACTGCGTGACCAATGACAGCCTCGCCCGCGCATCTGACCTGGATCTAAGCCTATGAGCCTGATTGAGGTCACAAAGGGCGACAGCCCGCTGGTTCTGGGGTTGCCGCATACCGGGACAGAGATCCCTGAAGACGTGTGGAACGGTCTCAACACGCGCGGGCGCGCGCTGGCCGATACGGATTGGCATATCGACCGGCTCTATGAGGGCCTTATCGACGCTGTCACGACCGTGCGCACGCCGATCCACCGCTATGTCATTGATGTCAATCGCGACCCGAGCGGCGAAAGCCTTTATCCAGGGCAGAACACCACGGGGCTCTGTCCCCTGACAGATTTTGACGGGCACCCGATTTATGCGGATGGGCACAGCCCAGACAGCGGTGAAGTCGCGCGGCGCTTGGCGGCCTATCACGCCCCCTATCATGCAGCCCTTACGGCAGAGCTTGCCCGGGTCAAAGAGCGCCACGGTTTCGCGATCCTTTACGATTGCCACTCCATCCGGTCGCAAATCCCCTACCTTTTTGACGGCACGCTGCCGGATTTCAATATCGGGACGAACCTGGGCACGACCTGCGCGCCCGCCATCGAACAGGCGGTTCTGGACATTTGCGAGCCTGCCGAAGGCTACGCCACCGTGCTGAACGGGCGCTTCAAAGGCGGGTGGACGACGCGGCACTATGGCCGCCCCGACGAGGGTCTGCACGCGATCCAGATGGAGCTGGCCCAATCCACCTACATGGAAGAAGTCCCGCCTTGGCCCTACGCCCTAGCACGGGCCGAAACGTTGCGCACGCATCTCAAAACCATCCTAGAAACCCTGTCTGATGTGAGGCTGTCATGACCGATGACCGCAAGAACACCCGTGATGTCTATCCCCCCACCGGCCCCGAGTTAACGGCGAAAAGCTGGCAGACCGAGGCGCCGTTGCGGATGCTGATGAACAACCTGCATCCCGATGTGGCCGAAAACCCGCATGAGCTGGTGGTCTATGGCGGGATTGGCCGCGCCGCCCGCACCTGGCAGAATTTCGACGCTATTGTCGCCAGCCTGCAGGACCTAGAGGCGGATGAGACGCTGGTGGTGCAATCGGGCAAACCCATCGCCATTGTCAAAACGCATGCAGACGCGCCGCGTGTACTGATCGCGAACTCGAACCTCGTTCCCAACTGGGCCACGTGGGACCATTTCAACGCGCTCGATAAGCAAGGGCTGGCGATGTACGGCCAGATGACCGCCGGATCTTGGATCTATATCGGGACGCAAGGCATCGTGCAGGGCACGTACGAGACCTTTGCCGAAGCCGGGCGGCAGCACTATGGCGGCGACCTGACGGGTAAGTGGATCCTGACGGGGGGCTTAGGCGGCATGGGCGGCGCGCAACCCTTGGCCGCCGTCATGGCGGGCGCATGCTGTTTGGCGGTGGAGTGCAACCCCGACAGTATCGAGTTCCGCCTGCGCACCCGTTACGTGGACGAGAAAACCGACAGTGTCGAAGACGCCCTTGATATGATCGCGCAGTGGACCGCTGCCGGAGAGGCGAAGTCTGTAGCCCTTCTGGGCAATGCGGCGGATGTCTTCCCAGACCTCTTCGCGCGCGGCGTCCGGCCTGACATCGTCACCGACCAGACCAGCGCGCATGATCCGATCAATGGATATCTGCCGCAGGGGTGGAACCTGGCCGAATGGCGCGCCAAGCGTGAAAGCGATCCCAAGGCCGTCGAGGCCGCTGCGCGGGCCAGCATGAAGACCCATGTGGCCGCCATGGTGGATTTCTGGAACTCGGGCGTCCCGACGCTCGATTACGGCAATAACATCCGTCAGGTGGCACTTGATGAGGGCCTGGAGAACGCCTTTGATTTTCCGGGGTTTGTCCCTGCCTATATCCGCCCGCTCTTTTGCCGAGGCATTGGCCCGTTTCGTTGGGCGGCGCTGTCGGGCGATCCAGAGGATATCTACAAGACCGACCAGGCGATGAAGGATCTCTTCCCCGACAACGCTCATCTGCACACGTGGCTGGATATGGCGCGCGAGCGGATCGCCTTTCAGGGCCTGCCCGCGCGCATTTGCTGGATCGGGCTGGGCGATCGCCACCGTGCCGGGTTGCGGTTCAACGAGATGGTGGCGAGTGGCGAGCTAAAAGCCCCTGTTGTGATCGGGCGCGACCACCTCGACAGCGGTTCTGTCGCGTCTCCGAACCGGGAAACCGAGGCCATGAAAGATGGCAGCGATGCGGTCTCCGACTGGCCGCTTTTGAATGCGTTGGTGAATACGGCCAGCGGAGCGACCTGGGTCAGTCTACATCACGGCGGCGGCGTTGGGATGGGGTTCAGCCAGCATGCGGGCGTTGTGATCTGCGCCGATGGCACGCCGGAGGCCGCCAGAAAGATTGAACGCGTTCTGTGGAATGACCCGGCCAGTGGCGTCTGGCGGCACGCCGATGCGGGGTATGAAGATGCGATTGCCTGCGCACGCGAACACAATCTGCGGTTGCCGCGCATCCTAGGCAATTGACGTGGGAGTAGGTCGCGCGGCCTGACACCGCGCGACCCGTATGCTTTAGCGCTTCAAGGCACCGACGCCAGAGAAGCGGAAGGCTTCCTGTTCCAGGCCATCGATCTCGGCAGCACTCATCTGGTCATGGGCGACCGTGATCCGACCGAGGAAGACCAGCGGCAGATCGCCCGCACGGCCTTCTAGGTCAGCCTTGATCGCTTCCGCGGTGGCCGCGCCCACATCGTCGCCCATCCGCATGGGTGTCGCGTCAAGCTCGCCCCGGCGGATGGCGTCCAATTCAAGGCCTGTGCCGCCCCAACCGGTGGAGAAGATCTCTTTCTCTTTGCCGACAGACACCTGCGCCTCGACCGAGCCCATGGCCATCGCCGTGTTGGCGTTATGGATGATCTTGGCTTCAGGATACGCTTGCAGGATCAGCGAAGTGCCTTCGAACCCACCTTCACGCTGGTACTCGCCATAGTGCTCGTAGACCGTGGTCCAATTGCCCTTCTCTTCCACGCAGGCTTTGAAATCGCCCGAACGCTGGTTGTCGGTGATCCCCGGAATGCCGCGGTTCATCGCCATGACCACGTCATTGCCAAGACGACCCAGCATGTAGTCGCACATGGTCAGCGCGCCCGCAGCCGACGAGAAATCAAACCACGCGTCCGGCTGGTTGCCCAGATCCTTCAAGGGCGTGTGGAACGCCCAAACATAGGTCGAGAACCCGTCATTGCCCGAAAGCTTGTCGATGTTGTCGGCCTGGATCGCCAGTTCGGACGGGCCGAAGATTACGTAGTCGTAAAGATCGGCGTCTTGGTTCACCTGGTTGGCGTAGGTCGATTGCAGCGAATGCTCGATCTGACGGCTTGCAAACTCAGTGGTCTCATAGGCGATGCCCAGCTGCTCCAGCCGCTTGGTCAACGCCAGATAGTTGCGCGCCCAAAAGTCCGATGTATCAGCAGACGGATAGATCAGCGCGATCTGAACCGGGTTATCGAGGGTACCGGCGAACGGCACAGCCTCGCTACCGACAACGGCTTGGAGCGCTTCGAGCTTGCCATCAGCGTTCACCTCGCCTGGGACCCAGTAATCCCGGTCAGCGATTCCAGGCAGTTCTTTCAGCGGCAGCGTTGCATGGCCATCGGCCACAACTGCACCCGCCAGTGCGGTGCTTGCCAGGACCGCTGTCGTAGTTAGAAGTTTCATTCAGGTTCCTCCCTTTCGAATGAGTGCGGAGCCTATGGTTGGTGCCGGGACTGCACTCCCGGCCCAACCGCCTCCGCTGTTGCGCCAGTTACCCACTTGGATTTGGGTCACCGGCCAGGATCCCGCCAACCGCCAGAAGGGCGATCAGGAGACCGATCAGCAGCGCCGAAAAGCGCAGCATCTTTTGCGAGTCGGGGGTCTGTAAGGCGGCCAAAATGCCCCCCGCCCCGTCGCGATCTTTCTTTTGCATCCAGGTGTAGAGTGCGACCGAACTCACGATCACGACGCCCGACGCGACCGACTGCCAAAAGAACTCAATCCGCAGCGTGACAAGCGCGTTGATCATCATGCTTAGAAGCAGAACCCCGGCAAAAGAGCCGATCATCGAGGCGCGCCCGCCAAAGAGCGACGTGCCCCCCACGACGACCGCCGCGATGACGTGAAGATTGAAGTAAGGCGCCGATGTCGCCTGGATCGCATTCAGCTTACCGGTGAGCATCACACCCGCGAGCGCCGCACAGGCACCGCACAGGACATAGGCATAGACCTTGTGCCGCTTAACACTGATGCCGGTCAACTCAGCCGCTTCGGGATTGGAGCCAATCGCGATGGTGTAGCGTCCGAAATAGCTGCGGGTCAGCAGAGCATAGCCGATGACCATCGTGGCGATGCCGATCACAACCGGGATCGGGATGAAGCCAGGGATCTGGCCGCGCCCAATCTCTGTTAGGAAATCCGGGAACCGGGCCAATACGAGGCCCTTCGCGATCACCAGCGCAAAGCCACGATAGACAAGATCCATCGCCAGTGTGCCGATCAAATCGGGCACGTTGAACCGGGTGATGATCAGGCCGTTGATCAGGCCCATCACCGCCCCCAACATGATCGCGATAGGCACCGCGATGTAGACGGAAAATCCATATTGCTTGATCAAAAAGGCCATAAGGATCGCAGACAGTGCCGCGATAGAGCCAATAGACAGGTCGATACCGCGCTGCGTGATAACAAAGGTCATCGCCATCGCCATCGGCATATAAAGCGCTGCATCCAACAGGATCAGATTAAGGTTCGTGACCCGGAAGTACCGCGCGGGTTCCGCCACGCCCATGAAAAGCAGGATGGCCAGGATCATGACCATTGGGCCGATGATCGCGATGTACGGCTCAAGCCGTTCACTGAAAGGTTTTGCTGCCGTGGTCATGCCGCTTCCTCCGCACCGACGATGAGGCCCAGAACCTCTTGGGTATTGCTGTCACTGGTCTTGACGACGCCCACGCATTGGCCACGCCGTTGCACATGCACGCGATCTGACACCTCGAACACATCATCCAGCGAGTGGCTGATCAGGATCACGGCCAGACCTTGCTCCTTGAGCGTTTGGATGAGCTTCAACGTGCGCGCTGTTTCTTGTGGGCCCAGCGCGGCGGTCGGTTCGTCCATCACGAGAACCCGCAGACCTTCACTGTAGACCGCGCGCGCAATTGCAACGGCTTGGCGTTGACCGCCAGACAAGCTCTCAGTCGCAGCATCAAGCGACTTCAGCTTCACGCCCAACCGCTCCATCAACACGCGCTCGGTCTCAGACCGCATGCGCTTGTTATCGAGGACCTCAAGGCCAAACACCTTTTTGGTCAGCTCGTTGCCAAGGAACATATTGGCCGCCGGGTCTAGATGATCCGCCAGGGCAAGCGTTTGGTAAACGGCGTCAATCCCTGCCTCAATCGCTTCGGCATGGCTTGCAAACTCGATCCGCGCGCCATCCAGAAACATCTGACCTTCGGTGGGTTGATAGACCCCGGTTAGAACTTTGATCAGCGTGGACTTGCCTGCGCCGTTGTCGCCGACGATGGCCAGCACTTCGCCGGCATAGGCGGTCAAATCCACGTTCTGCAGCGCGGTGACGCCACCGAAACGTTTGGTGATGCCTGTCATTTGGACAAGCGGAGTATCAGTCATGGCGCATTCCTCAGCCAGATTGGGTCGCGCGGCGCTTACGTCTTTCGCCGCGGCGGGTGTCTTGGAAAATCGCAGGGCCCGGCCAAATGAGGCGTGGGCCCTGCGTGGCGGTTACTTGCCCCAGGACGCGGAGTAGGCCTCGCGGTAAGGGATATCGGGATCAAAGGCGTTGGAATCGCCCAGCTTGGCGAGGCCTTCGCTCGTGACCAGCGCGGGCGACGTGATGTAGCCCGAACATGGCTCACCCTGGATCGCGCGGTTCAGCTCATCGACCAATTGCCAGCCTTGCAGGTTCAACGGCTCGGCCACGGTGATCGACTGGTACCCATTGGACCGGATCCGCTGAAAAGCCGCCTCCGATCCATCACCCGCAGAGCCTGCTTGGGGGCTCGTTTCAGGTGAAAGACCGGCGGCGGCCAGGGAGGGACCCATAAAGTCGAAGTAAAGGTCATTGATGGCGAGCGCGTGGGTCCAGCTGTCGCCATACTTCTGCAAGAGCGACGTGGTCAGGGGGCCCATGCGCGTCGACGTGTCCGCAATCGGCGTGTCGACATATTCCAGCACCTTGCCGCCTGCCGCTTCGACCGTTTCCTTCAGCCGGTCGGCCTTGTCGATGGCGATCTGATAGGTGCTGTCGGTGAAGATCACGACGCCAATATCTTTTCCGCCATCATCCAGCGCCCATTGCGCCGCGACCTCAGACACGGTCATCGCATCAGTCGAGACGTTGGCGAAGATCCCGCCCGGTGCGTCGCACCCGATCACTGGACCAGAGTGCCAAGCAACCATGGGGATGTTCGCAGCGACGACCCCTTCCAAAGCGGCCTGCTGTTCGACGGCATCAAACCCGTTCAAGATCAATCCGTCCGCCTTCAACGCGAGCGCTTGGCCAATCGCGGCGGTGCGCCCTTGGATGGACCCCGCGCCGTCCAAGACGCGCACATCCCAGCCAATTTTGGCCGCCGCCTCTTCGACGCCGGTTGTCACCCCTAAGATGCCGCCGTTCTTCAAATCGCCCGCAACGACGACGATGGATTTGCCTTCGGCGGCCACGGGACCGGTCGTGGGACCATCCCACTCGGCAGCGAGAGCGGGCAGTCCGACCAGGATGGTAGAGGCCATAAGCCCGGCGATACGTGTCCACTTTTTCATAGTGCTTCCTCCCTTGAAGTAATACGTTTCAGCGCTTGTCCGCGCCCTTGCGGCGTTGCGCATATCCGGCGATGCCAATCGCGATGAGCAACGTGACGCCGTTGAACAATGGCTCGACCCAGAACGAACCGCCAAACTGTTGAATGCCTGAAATCCCAACCGCGAGAATGGCGACCCCAACAATGGTGCCCCACACGTTGACCCGGCCTGGCTTGATCGTCGTCGATCCCAGGAACGCGCCGACAAGCGCGGGCAGCAGAAACTCCAGCCCCACCGACGCCTGTCCGATGCGCAGCTTTGACGCCAGCAAGACACCCGCAAGCGCCGTCATTGTGCCCGACGCCACAAAGGCGCCGATCACATATCGCCGGGTGGGAATGCCGTTGAGTTGCGCGGCCTTCTGATTGGCGCCGATGGCATAAAGGTACCGCCCGATGGGCGTGTATTCGAGAACGATCCACATCACGACGGTGATCACGACCAAGTAGTAGGCGGTGATCGGCAGCCCGAACACGAAGGTGGTGTTCAGCGCATAAAACCCGTCGGGCAACAGCCCAACCATCTGCCGCCCGCCCGTGTGCCACAGCGCCAGCGCATAAAGGACCGTGCCGGTGCCAAGCGTGGCGATGAAGCTGTCGATTTTGGCCACTTCGACCAACAGACCGTTCAGAAAACCCGCCGTAGCGCCCAGCACCAGGACAACCGCCACCGCCATCGGCCACGGCAGGCCCAGCATCGTTTGCAGGCTGATGGCCAGGATGTGCCAAAGCACGATGCCATAACCGACAGTAAGGTCGATCCGCCCCGCCGCCATAGGGATCATCGCCCCCAGGGACAAAAGCGCAATGATGGCCTTGTCCGAGATGATCGACCGCAGATTCAGCATCGTGGGGAACGTGGTGGGCAGCAGAACTGAGAAAAGCCCGATGAGGAAAACCGTCAGGATCACAAGCCCGTAAACTGGCAAAAACCGCATCAGCCGTTTGCCTGTCGAAAGACCTGCGAGCTCCGCCTTTGTTGGCTCCAACGCGCCCGATTCAAGCGATTGCATCGACACCGCCCCCTTGCAGTTTGATGTTTCCAGCCGAGGCCGACTGGATCAGATTTTCGGTGGTCAGCCGCGTGCCGCTGAGTTCGTCGACAATGGCCCCTTGGCTGAAGACAATAGCCCGATGACAAATGGCGGCGATTTCTTCGAAGTCGGTCGACATGATCAAGATCGCGACACCGCCACCCAACGCACGGTTCAAAAGCGCGTAGATCTCGGACTTTGCGCCCACATCGACGCCTGCGGTCGGATCCTCGCAGATCAGAAGCTTACGGTTGGTGGCCAGCCATCGGCCCAAAACAACCTTTTGTTGATTGCCACCCGACAAGGCTTCGATCGCCAGGCTAGGATCATTTGGGGACAGGCTCAGCTCTGCGCCGATGATCGCGGCTTGCTGCGCCTCGATCTTGGGCGCAAGCAGGCTCAAAAGCCGCCGACCCAGTCCTTCGGGGTTCAGGAATGTGTTCTCGCGGATCGAAAGGCTCATCGCAACCGACTCCTCGGTGCGATCCTTCGCAACCAGCCCAACACCGGCATGAAGCGCGCGTTGCGGCGTCGAAAGATCTGGACGCTGCCCATCCAGCGTGACCGAACCGGTGTACGAGATCAGTCCAAAAAGCGCGCGCGAGATCGCCTCGTGCCCCGCTCCACGCAGGCCGACGAGGCCAAGAACTTCGTTCTTTTGCAAATCTAAATCGATGGGATGCAGTCCCGCCACCTCGAATTCGCGCAGTGATAAGACCGTTTCACCAATCTTTTGGTTCGACTTCAGGGTTTCGCGGGTTTTGCGCCCAACGATTTTCTGCACCAACTCTTCGGGTGTCGTGTGATCAATGCTGCGCACACCGACCATTGCTCCATCGCGCAGAACTGCGACACGGTCGGCAATCTGAAAAATTTCGTCCAACCGATGCGAAACATAGATCATGCCAACGCCCCGGTCGCGCAGCGGGCGCAACGCCGAAAAGAGCCGCTCAACCTCGTCAGCCGGCAGCGATGCGGTCGGCTCATCAAGCACCAGAAATTCGCTGTCCACGGCCAGAGCGCGTGCGATCGCAACCAGAGACTTTTCGGTCCGCGTCAGATCCTCTACCCGGGTTGTCGGGTCAAATTCGCAGTCCACTTTGGCCAAGGCTTCGACCGCAAAATGTTCCACCTCGGACCACCGAATGAGCCCGTTTCGTTTGGCAAAGCCTAAGGCCAGACCAATGTTCTCAGCCACGGTCATCCATTCGATGAGGCCGAGGTCCTGGTGAATGAAGGCAACCTTTTGACGCTCGCCAAACCCGGCCGTATTGTGGACATAGGGCACACCATCGATCAGCACGCGACCCGCATCCGCCGCGTGGATCCCGCCAAGCACTTTGATCAGCGTCGACTTACCGGCGCCGTTCTCGCCCAAAAGCGCGACAATCTCACCACGGCCCACCGAAAGAGAGACATCTTTCAGCGCATAGGTGCCGCCAAAATGCTTGTCGATACTATCAAAAAACAAACCTGTTTGCAGGTTTGGCATGATGCGTCCTCCGAGCTACCGGCCTCAACCTCCTCCATTGAGTTACCCGTAACTTTGCGCTAGCATCAGACCAGACCATGGGAACTGTCAAGGGGTTAAGTTACCCGTAACGTAGTTGTGTCAAGAGCATGTATAAAGGAAGTAAAAACAACAAAGTAAGCCTTTCCGAGGTCGCCCGCGCCGCCGGAGTCTCCAAGATGACGGCAAGCCGTGTTTTGCGTGGCGAGGGGGGGTATTCGGAAAATACGCGGGTGAAGGTTATGGCCCAGGTCGATGCGCTTGGCTACCTACCGAATCGCCTGGCGACCGTTTTTGCAGGCGACCAAAGCTCCACTTTTATCGGTGTTTCGATCCCCGATCTCGGCAATGAGGTCTTTGCGCAAGTTTTGGAAGGGATCGACCGGAAACTCGGCACGTTTGGCTATCAGTCCGTTTTGGGTCTCACCCAGCACACGCTGCAGGAAGAGGAAAACTGGATCCGGACGGTCCTGTCATGGCAGCCCGCCGGTTTGATCCTGACAGGGCGCTACCATTCGCCGCGCGCCACGGACATGCTGCGCAATTCAGGCATCCCCGTGATCGAGATTTGGGACCTGAATTCCAGCCCACTGGATATGAGCGTGGGCATCAATCACTTCGACAGCGGGTTCGATATGGGCCGGTACCTGACATCGCTGGGCTATCGCAACATCGGCTATGTGGGCACCTCGCATGACACGGCCAATGCGGCGACCGAACGGTTGAACGGCTTTTGCAAGGCCGTCGATGGTGCCGGCGGCGAGGTGATCAAACAGCTCTGCCTGCACGACACCGCGACCTACTACCCGGGCTTTTACGGCACCGAGCAACTCCTCGTCGCGGCACCAGCGGTTGAGTGCATCTACTACCAAAACGACGCCATGGCCTTTGGCGGGTTGCAATACTGCTCTGCCAAGGGGCTTTCTATTCCCAATGATATCGGCATTGCGGGCTGGGGGGATTTGCCCATCGCGTCGGTGATGAGCAAGCGGCTAACCTCGTGCCACGTCTCACACCTAAAACTCGGACAAACGGCAGCCGAAATGATGATGGCGCGCCTGACCGATGAGCCCGCGCCCAACTGCACCGATATCGGCTTTCGACTGATCCCAGGATCCACGGTGCGCAACAGCGGCATCTAAAGAGCGCTTAGATCCAGGACAAGCTTACGCCGCGCGCCAAGTTTTAGCGCGAATTGTGACTTAGGTCACAACCCTTTCGCATGGCTCTGACACGATGCTTGGGTCGGGTGCCACCAATGTGCGCACCAACATTCAAACAAGGACCGCATTCGATGTCACGCTATGAAACCGCCGAAAAGTTCTTTGACTCCTGCGAAACCGGAAAGGGCTGGGAGGTCTGCCGCGACTGGTGCACGCCCGATGCGACCTTTGCCTGCCAAGCCGACGCCCTCGCCGAAACCGTCACGCTTGAGAGTTACACCGAGTGGATGAAGGGTCTTTTGACGCCAATCCCGGACGGCCATTACAAACTCACAGCCTTCGCAATGGACGAGGCGCGCAACACCGCGGTGGCAAGTGCGGAGTTTCACGGCACGCAGACCGGCGAAGGCGGCCCAGTGCCCCCAACCGGGAATACGGTGGTGTCAGACTATGCCTACGTGATCAAGTTTGACGGCGACAAGATCAGTCACATGACCAAAATCTGGAACGATGCGATCGCGTTGCGGGCGCTTGGTTGGGCCTGACGCCGGATCAAACGACTTGTAGAGTTTCTGCGCCCAAACCCGCTTCGTTTCCGCATTCCGCAACATAAACACACCAATGATCTCGCTGTGTGCTCAAGACAGCCGCGCGATCTGGACGCCCTTTCATTCGGTGGTATGGTATCGCTAACAGGGCGGTGACAGCCCCATAGGGAGTTTGTGTTCAATGCATATCGGTCTCGACCTGGGGACTTCAGGTGTCAAAGGCGTCGTCATGGACGATGGCCAAACCATACTGGCCGAGGCCGATGCCCCGCTGAATGTCTTGCGCCCCCATCCGGGTTGGTCCGAACAGGATCCGGCAGATTGGATCGCGGCCACACAAACCGTCCTGGGCGCTTTGGCAGAGCAGGTGGATATGGCGGCGGTGCACTCCATTGGTATATCGGGGCAAATGCACGGCGCAACTGTTTTGGACGCGGCGGACACTGTGCTGCGGCCGTGCATTCTTTGGAATGACACGCGCGCGTCGGCAGAGGCCGCCAAGCTGGACGCCGACCCGCAATGGCGCGCTGTTTCGGGCAACATTGTCTTTCCAGGCTTCACGGCGCCAAAGCTTGCCTGGATGGCCGATGCCGAACGCGCGCTCTTTGATCGTGCGGCGAAGGTGTTGCTGCCCAAAGACTATTTGCGGCTTTGGCTGACGGGCGAGCATGTCGCCGAAATGTCAGACGCCGCAGGGACCTCTTGGCTGGATACTGGCGCGCGGGATTGGAGCGATGCGCTCTTAGCCGAAACAGGGTTAGAGCGCAGCCATATGCCACGCTTGGTCGAGGGATCCGACGTGTCAGGCACGCTGCGGGCCGACGTTGCCACGGCGTTTGGCCTGTCGCGCAATGTGGTCGTCGCGGGTGGCGGCGGCGACAATGCAGCCTCTGCCATCGGGGTTGGGGTCACGCAGCCCGGCCAAGCCTTCTTGTCGCTCGGCACCTCGGGGGTCCTCTTTGCCGCCAATGACGGCTACCAGCCCGCGCCAGAGACTGCGGTCCACACATTTTGCCACGCGCTTCCGGGAGCCTGGCACCAAATGGGTGTGATCCTGTCGGCGACCGACGCGCTTAATTGGTTTGCGGGCGTGATGAACGATACGCCGCAATCGCTGACCTCTGCGCTTGGCTCTGTGCAAGCGCCGGGGCACACGCTGTTCTTGCCCTATCTGGGCGGCGAGCGCACGCCGCTGAACGATGCCGCCATCCGCGCGGGCTTTGTTGGCCTGGATCATGCGGCGGACCGCGCCGCAATGACGCGCGCTGTGCTGGAAGGCGTGGCCTTTGCGCTGGCCGATTGCCAGGACGCGCTGGCCGCGACCGGGACCCAGATCAAAACATGCCTCGCCGTGGGCGGGGGCTCGCAGTCAGAATATTGGCTCGGCCTATTGGCCCAAACGCTGAACTTGCCAATCGATGTAGCGACGTCCGGCGCGCAGGGGGGCGCCTTTGGGGCCGCGCGGTTGGGGATGATGGCGGCGACAGGTGATACCAGTCTTGCAACAGCGCCCAAAATCGCACGCAGCTTTGAGCCGGACCCCGCCTTTGGCGATGCCTTTGCTGTCGCGCATGACCGCTACAAACGCGCCGCCGCTGCGTTTCAATCTTTAAACTGACGCCTGCGGGCCGCAAAACGCGGGCGCTGTCGCATAGTTTTGACGAAGAGGCTGTAGACGGCGACGCCAGACGGCCCGTGATCAAAGGGAGACCCGGATGCTTAAATTCATCGTCCTTGCCGACATCCACATGGTTCCCGAAGGCAGCCTGAGTCATGGGCTCGATACGGCAGACCGGCTGAACCAAGCGGTGGCGTATGTGAACGCGCACCACGCCGATGCAGAGTTTGTGATCTTTGCGGGTGACCTGGCAGATCACGGCGAAGCTGCTGCCTATGCCCGGTTCAAAGAGGCGATCAACCCGCTAACACCCCCCGTCTACCTAACGCTTGGCAATCACGACAATCGCGCGACGTTCTTGGAGACCTTTCCAGGTCTTCAGGCGGACACAGGCTGTATAGACCATGTCATCGACACAGGCGGTTACCGCATTTTGGTTTTGGACAGCTCGGACCCGGATGCGCATCACGCAGGCAACCTGTCAGACGACCAAATTGCTTGGCTCAAGACGCGGCTTTCGGAAGCGTCGGACCGGCCCGTGGTGATCGTGCTGCACCACAACATCACCAAGTTTCATGTGCAGACGGATTTCATCATCCTGCAAGACAACGCTGCCTTCGCCGATGCGGTCTTGTCCCACCCGGATGTGCGCCAAGTGATCTCGGGCCACGTGCACATGACCACCGCAGGCACCTACAAGGGCGTGCCCTTCTGCACCTTTGCCGGGGCGCATTACGGAATCGAACCGATGCTGGAAAGCGCGTCCGGTCCGGTGCCAAAAGACGGCAGCGGTGGCCTGCCGTCTGTCCCACGCCGCGAAGGGCCCGGACAGATGGCTGTGGTGCTCTGCGACGAAAGCTCTGTTGTGGTCCATATGGAGAACTTTCTGGACCGGCATCTGGTCTTGGCGCCAGAACTCTTTAAGTGGTCCTAAGTACCGCCCTTTAATCCTATAGTTGTGCCGAAACCGGTTTTGGAAACAAAACCGCGACTAAATTCGTTCTTTGGCAAGTTACGACTTTCGAAACCGTGTGTTGATTTTTAGCGCGCGGTAAGAAAAGGTTTGCGCGCGAAAAGATGCAAACAGGCGAAGAGATGGGCGACCAAAAGATCAAAAACATGGAAGAGTTCGCGGCCGTCAGCGGCATTTCGCGACCAACCATCTCCAAATATTTCAACAATCCCGAGTCGGTGCGCGCCTCAACGCGGGCGCGTATTGAGGACGCGCTCGAACGCTATGACTACAGGCCGAACATGTTTGCGATGAACCAAAACCGCAAACTCACCAAGAACATAGGCATTGTGGTGCCCTATATGGCTGACCCGTTCTTTGCGGAACTGGCCCGCACGATCGAACAGTGCTGCATCGACGCGGGCTACCGGCCCACGCTCTTCAGCGCGCATGGGCAACCAGACCTTGAGGTAGAGATCCTAGATAACCTCAGATCCATGAAGCCCGCAGGCGTGCTGTTGGCGCCCTTGGGCCGTGCGTCGGATCGGAGTGTCATCGAGAAATTCTGCAACGATGTGCCGACCGTGCTGTTCGATTCCGTCCTACAGGATTTGGGTCTTGCCTTTGTGGGCTCTGACAGCACGCAATTTGCCCGCCTTATCGTCGACTACTTGTGCCGAACCGGGGAGCCTCCTTGCTTTTTTGAAATGAAGACACCGGCCAATCCAAACGCAAACCGTCGCAAGCAGGGCTACTTGGATGCGATGGAACACATGGGGTTTGCACCGTGTATTTTTCAAGCGGAAGGTACCGGGTGGGATTTTGAGGAGATCGGCCGCCGCGAAGGCGCGCGCGCTCTGCAAACTGGGCAGTTTGCCACCAACACGATTCTGTGCAGCAATGACCGCTTGGCCATCGGGTTCTTGACCGCCTGCTACGAATTGGGATTGCGCGTCGGCGTTGGGGAAGGCTGCCAGGTGCGAGTCGCGGGCCAGGATGATCACCCGTTCGCGCGCTACACGAGCCCGCCCCTGACGACAATCGCGCAGGATTACAACGCTATTTCGCGCAGTTCAGCGGCCTATCTCTTTAACGCGATAAATGGGGCGGAAACCCTCTATGAAACACAGCTTTTCGAGGGTCAGCTGGTCATGCGCAGCTCCGCCTAGTGGATCCAAAACTTATCGCGCGTAAACTTTTTGTTGACAGGCTTTACCTGTCGCGCCTACCGTAGCGCCACAAAACTCGCATCCAATCACAGGGAGGAATTCGGATGTACCTGAAGAACGCACTTTGTGCGGCATCTATGCTCGCGCTTATGGCGGGCGCCGCTCAGGCGGAATCGCTGACAATCGCAACAGTGAACAACGGCGACATGATCCGCATGCAGGGTCTGACCGATGACTTTACCGCAAAAACAGGCCACACAGTCGAGTGGGTGACACTGGAAGAGAACGTGCTGCGTCAGCGCGTGACGACCGACATCACCACCAAAGGCGGTGCTTTCGACATCATGACCATCGGCATGTACGAAACGCCAATCTGGGGCAAAAACGGCTGGCTCGTGCCGCTGGACGATCTGAGCGCGGAATACAACGCTGCCGACATCCTGCCTGCCATGTCGGGCGGCCTGTCCTATGACGGCACCATGTACGCCGCACCATTCTATGGTGAATCGTCCATGATCATGTACCGCACTGACCTGATGGAAGCAGCCGGTCTGGAAATGCCCAAAGCACCCAGCTGGTCCTTCATTGCAAAAGCAGCGCGCGCCATGACCGACCGCGACGCAGAAATCAACGGCATCTGCCTGCGCGGTAAAGCGGGTTGGGGCGAAGGCGGTGCCTTCATCACAGCGATGTCCAACTCCTTCGGCGCACGCTGGTTCGACGAAGACTGGAACGCTCAGTTCGACACACGCGAGTGGTCCGACACACTGAACTTCTTCGTCAACATGATGACCGACTCGGGCCCTGCGGGTTACGCGACAAACGGGTTCAACGAAAACCTGTCGCTGTTCCAACAAGGCAAGTGCGGCATGTGGATCGACGCAACCGTTGCGGCGTCCTTCGTGACAAACCCCAACGACTCCACCGTCGCGGATAAAGTTGGCTTTGCGCTGGCACCCGACAACGGCATGGGCGTCCGCTCCAACTGGCTGTGGGCCTGGGCGCTTGCAATCCCAGCAGGCACACAGAAAGAAGCCGCTGCGAAAGAGTTCATCGAATGGGCAACGTCCAACGGCTATATTGAGCTGGTCGCGGCCAACGAAGGTTGGGCAAACGTGCCTCCAGGCGCGCGGACATCGCTCTACGAAAACCCCAACTACAAAGATGTGCCGTTTGCACAGATGACGCTGGACTCGATCCTGTCGGCTGATCCGAACAACTCCACTGTGGATCCTTCCCCATATGTTGGCGTTCAGTTCGCAGCGATCCCAGAATTCGCAGGCATCGCAACTGATGTGAGCCAAGAGTTCTCCGCAGCCTATGCAGGCCAGCAAACTGTTGCAGAAGCTCTGGCGAAAGCGCAGGCTCTGACAAACGACGCAATGGAAGCAGCGGGCTACCGCTAAGTCTTCCCGAGAGGGGCGGCACTGGCCGCCCCTCCCTTTTTAGACGAACACCACCCAGCAACCGTCTTCCCGTCAGCGACACGTTGAGGCAGTCTGACTGCCAACAGGAAAGGTACATCTGACATGTCCACCAAAGCTTCTAGATCCGCGGCCCGCCTGATGATGGCCCCCGCAGTGGTCCTGCTTCTCGGCTGGATGCTGGTGCCGCTCTGCATGACGCTCTTCTTCTCGTTCAAGAAATACCTGCCCCTGCGCGGCGACAGCCTTGAAAATGGCCTCGAATGGGTCGGTTGGACGAACTACGTCCGCTTTGTCAGCTCCTCGTCCTTCTGGCCCAGCGTGCAAGCCACACTGTTGATCGTCGGCGGCGTCCTCGTCATCACTATCGTCCTCGGCGTTTTACTGGCGATGCTGCTGGACCAGCCCATGTGGGGCCAAGGGATCGTCCGGATCCTGGTCATCTCACCCTTCTTCGTCATGCCGACTGTGTCCGCGCTGGTGTGGAAGAACATGTTTATGAACCCCACCAACGGGCTCTTTGCGCATTTATGGAAGTTCTTTGGCGCGACGCCCGTCGATTGGCTCAGCCAGGCCAGTATGCAATCGATCATCATGATCGTAAGTTGGCAGTGGCTTCCCTTTGCGACGCTGATCTTGTTGACCGCCATCCAGTCTTTGGACAGCGAACAGCTTGAAGCCGCCGAAATGGATGGCGCCCCCGCCTTGCAACGCTTCCGCTTTATCATCCTGCCGCATCTGGCGCGCGCAATCACCGTTGTCGTGCTGATCCAAACGATCTTCCTTCTGGCCATCTTTGCCGAGATCTTTGTGACCACCGGCGGCGCCTTCGGCACCAAGACGCTCACCTATCTGATCTTCCAACGGGTTCTGGAAAGCCAGAACGTCGGGCTTGGGTCGGCAGGCGGCGTCTACGCCATCATCCTCGCCAATATCGTCGCGCTCTTCCTGATGCGCATCGTTGGCAAGAACCTGGACCGATAACATGGCACGTGCAGTTACATCCCAACGCAAGCTCATCAACACAGCCCTGGCTTGGGGCGTCGGGCTCCTGCTCTTCTTCCCGATCCTGTGGACCATCCTGACAAGCTTTAAGACCGAAGGGCAGGCCATTGCCGACCCACCGATCTTTCTGTTCTTCGATTGGACGCTGGAGAACTACGCAGTCGTGCAAGAGCGATCAAACTACACCAAGTTCCTGTGGAACTCGATCATCATCGCGGGTGGCTCTACCATCTTGGGCACGATCATCGCGGTTCCGGCCGCTTGGTCCATGGCCTTTGTGCCCTCACGCGGCACGAAAGACATTCTGTTGTGGATGCTGTCGACCAAGATGCTGCCCGCCGTCGGCGTGCTCTACCCCATCTATCTGATGTTCATCGCGATGGGGATCCTCGATACACGCATCGGATTGGTGATTGTCTTGATGCTGATCAACCTGCCGATCATCATCTGGATGCTCTACACCTACTTCAAAGAGATCCCTGGCGAGATCTTGGAAGCCGCGCGGATGGATGGCGCCGGCCTGCGCGAAGAGATCCTCTATGTGCTGACACCGATGGCGATCCCGGGAATTGCCTCGACCATCCTTCTGAACGTCATTCTGGCCTGGAACGAAGCGTTCTGGACGCTGAACCTGACAGCGGCAAACGCGGCACCACTCACAGCCTTTATTGCCAGCTATTCCAGCCCTGAAGGGCTCTTTTACGCAAAGCTGAGCGCGGCCTCGACCATGGCCATCGCACCCATCCTGATCCTGGGATGGTTCAGCCAAAAACAACTCGTGCGCGGCCTGACATTCGGCGCGGTGAAATAGGGGGAAATGGCATGGGACGCATTGTTCTAGAAAATGTCACGAAAAGCTTTGGATCGACCCAGGTCATTCCGCCACTTAACCTGACGATCGAGGATGGCGAGTTCGCCGTCTTCGTGGGCCCATCAGGCTGCGGCAAGTCCACATTGTTGCGGCTGATTGCGGGCTTGGAAGACGTTTCATCCGGGCAAATCGCAATTGATGGCGCGGACGCAACCGCGGTTGCACCTGCCCAACGGGGCCTGGCGATGGTGTTCCAGTCCTACGCGCTTTACCCGCATATGAGCGTGGCCAAAAACATCGCCTTCCCTCTGCGCATGGCAGGTCTGGACAAGGCGGAACAAGACAAGCGCGTGGCCCAAGCCGCTGAGGTTCTGAACCTCACGGATTACCTGGACCGCCGCCCCGGGCAGCTTTCAGGCGGTCAGCGCCAACGTGTCGCCATTGGCCGTGCCATCGTGCGCGAACCGGCGGCCTTCCTCTTTGACGAGCCGCTGTCGAACCTTGACGCAGCGTTGCGCGTGGGGATGCGGCTGGAGATCAGCGAGTTGCACAAGCGTTTGTCCACGACGATGATCTACGTGACACACGACCAGGTCGAGGCGATGACAATGGCCGACAAAATCGTCGTGCTGCGCGCCGGTCACATCGAACAAGTGGGCTCGCCGCT
Source organism: uncultured Aliishimia sp. (assembly GCA_963922415.1). Taxonomy (GTDB): domain Bacteria; phylum Pseudomonadota; class Alphaproteobacteria; order Rhodobacterales; family Rhodobacteraceae; genus Aliishimia. The sequence continues at coordinate 18,850 of CAWUIP010000031.1, forward strand.
GGAACTCTACCGTGCTCCGCGCAACCTGTTCGTCGCAGGCTTCATCGGATCCCCCAAGATGAACTTTATTGGCGGCGATGAGGCCGCGAAGCACAGTGCCAAGACCATAGGCATACGCCCAGAACACATCACCGTCTCAGAAAGCGGCGGGTTGTGGGAAGGCACGGTTGGTGTCTCTGAACACCTTGGGTCCGATACGTTTTTCCATATCACAGGGACTGGACTGGCCGAGACGCTCACCGTACGCGCCGACGGTGAAGTGGGCTTCCGCTATGGGGACCGGATTCATCTAACGCCGCGCGATGATGTCATACACCGGTTTGACGCCGAAGGCTTGCGACTTTGACGTGACGGAGGTCTTGATGCTGCCGCTTGGCCTGTCTCAGTTGGATCGGCTGCCACACGATGTTCTGCGCCCAGGCTATGACCGCGCCGCCTTGCGCGCGGGCATGGTGCATATCGGCCTTGGAAACTTCCACCGTGCACATCAAGCTTGGTACCTTCATCGTCTGATGCAGCGCGGCCTTGCGCAGGATTGGGCCATCATCGGCGCTGGTGTGCGCAGCTATGACGCCACCATGCGCGAAAAACTCAAAGCACAAGACTGTCTGACCACCTTGGTGGAGCTGGATCCCAAAGGAACCAAAGTCGAAGTCATCGGGTCGATGATCGACTACCTTCCGATTGACGCGGACAATGCCGCGTTGATCGCGCAGATGGCGCACCCCGATATTCGTATTGTATCGCTTACGGTAACAGAGGGCGGGTACTACCTGGATCCCAACACCGGCGCCTTTGATCCCAATCATCCCGAAATTCTGCATGACGTCGCCCATCCCGATGCGCCTTGCACAGCCTTTGGCGCGATGGTTGCGGCCCTAAAAATGCGCCGGGCGGCAGGCCATGTTCCGTTCACGGCCATGAGTTGCGACAACCTGCAGGGCAATGGCGAAATGCTGCGCGATTGCGTTGTCGGCCTGGCCCGCCTGACCGATCCGGACTTGGCCGCGTGGATCAACAGTCAAGGCGCTTTTCCGAACTCAATGGTCGACTGCATCGTGCCGGCCACCGGTCCAGACCTGATCGCGCAGGTCGAACAGCTTGGAGTTTCGGACGCAGCGCCTGTGAGCCACGAAAACTTCCGCCAATGGGTGATCGAAGACCACTTTTGCGCCGGTCGCCCCGCCTGGGAGGCCGTTGGTGCGACGCTAACCAATGACGTTCTGAGCTATGAGGCGATGAAGCTACGGATCCTCAACGGGGGTCATCAACTGCTTGCAAATGTTGGCGAAATCTTAGGCGTCGAAACGATTGCGGACTGCATGGCAGATGCAGATATCGCTGGCTTCCACCGCAAGGTGCAGCAGGATGAAATCCTGCCACAAGTGGCACCCGTGCCCGAAATCACCCCTGCCGCCTATCTTGATATGGTTGAGGCGCGCTTTGCAAATCCTGCGATCCACGACACCACCCGCCGCGTTGCCTTTGACGGATCGTCTCGCCACGCGGGCTTTTTGCTGCCGACCCTGCGCGATCGCTTGGCCGAAGGTGGGTCTATTGAAGGCTTAGCCCTGGCCGAGGCCTTCTGGGCGCGCATGTGCGCTGGAACGCGTGAGGACGGCAGCGAAATCGCACCAAACGATCCGTTTTGGGACGATCTGAAAACGCGGGCGCTCAGCACAAAAACGAACCCAAACGCCTGGCTGACCCAGCAAGCCTATGACGGTCAATTGGCGCAGTCAGATGCGTTCACATCCGCCTTTTGCACGTGGTTAGACAAGATCTGGGCGGATGGCAGCCGCGCAACACTGGCCGCGTTTCTCAAGACGTAATCGCACCGCAACCCGGGCACACGGTTAAGCGCTTTCCTCGCCACGCGTAAATTGCCGGGCAATCACTTGCGCGACATAGTGCGACCTTTGATAGAGCATGAGCTGCGCGGTCTTTGGAACGAGGTCTGACGACGTGCCGGGCGTCATTTCAATGAACCGGTTCAGATGTTCCGGAAACAGAAAATCATGCGCTGCGCCTTGGACAAAAACCCAAGGCGGCGTGTGGTCTCCGCGATTTGGAACTGTTGTTGGCCAATCAGACGCCCAACGCGCAATGTCTTCCACAATCATATCCGTGTTTTCAAAGGAGTAGGCGATGTTGTCCCGCCCAATCTTCCAGAATTCTTCACTTTGAATAAGCCCCGTATCAATCGGGCTGTTGTTGAAGAAGTAGCTCACGATATGCCGCTCACCGCGGCGGCTTGCATTGAACATGCGCGCCGCCGTGGCGTATCCGAAGCGCAGCGCGGCCGGCATGTTTAGCGCGGCACCAATACTGCGCTGCATGTTCGTCAGCCGCCCGTTGTTTTCCTCTTCGGCCTCTAAAGGTACGCCCGTGGAAACGAGGCACACTGCCTTGATTTGGGCATAGGGTTTCAGGTGACCGGCCACTTGCGCCGCAAGGATGCCGCCCTCCCGGTGGCCCGCAAGCACAAGCGGCGCATCTGGCAGGTGCGGCCGCAGCACTTCGGCAAGTGTCACTGCCATATCCTGACCGCCATGCAATCCAGTTGAGGCACCAAATCCCGGACGATAGGGGGCCAAAACACGCAAACCTTCCGAAAAACAGGCCTCGCGCCAAAGGTCCGTCTCGGTCGGAGGCGATGATGTGGTGAAGTAAAGCACTGGCAGACCGTCCGCCGGGCCGTACTCTGCGCAAACCAAAGTCCCGCCGGTTGCGGTCGGAAAGCTGTGCATACGCACGCTTCTATCTGGTGCTGGCGATGCATGTGGCACAGCCTTCGCAATGTTTTGTCCGCCAAGATACTGCAAATGCGCCAAAAGCTGCAAAAGCCCCTGCTGCTTGCGTGCACCGGTTTTGGTGATCAGGGATTTGATCTGTGAGCGGATTGTTTCGAGGCTGCGCGTGCGATCCTTGGCAATGTCTGACGCGGCCTGGCCAGCGTGAAGCCGCTGCGCGACCTCAATCTCTGCATCGGACAAACCGTAGGATGTGCGCAAAACCTCGGACATCTCTGGGGTCCAAAGCGACGATTCCAATTTGATCAGATAGACCGCACGGTCCTGCACTGTGATGCGTAACTCTGAACACATCGCCAGAAGGCTGTGCCCAGACGACCGCGGCAGGCGCAGCGTGCCCGCTTTTTCATCCGGACCCCAGCCGTTTGCGATAGCATCTGAGATAAGCGCCTCGATGCTATCGCGATCATTGACCATCCGCGCGTGCGCGTTTGCCGCCAGGAACTGACCCGCCGCGTCCATCAAAATGGCAGGCCCCGAAATCACATCCAGCAGGTCCGCAAAGTAGTGCGATGGGTCCAATCGCGGATCCCCCGCGAGCTTTCGCGCCTGTTCGAAATGCGACCGCAAGATCTGCGGAAAAGGTTGGTCATTCTCCAGGACGACAGCGTCCCAAGTGGTGACCAAATCGTCAAAACGCGCAGGGTCCAGCGTTGACGAATAAACCGCCTCAATCATCGCAGCTTCGATCATGCGATCGTCGGCGTCCGATGCGGCGCTGTCTGGCTGTGGCGAAGGCGGTTTGTTATCGGACATGCGGAGGGCTAAGGAGGAAACGACTATGCGTTCAATACCTTAGCCCTGACGCCGTTCTAGTCAAAACGACAAACTACAAAATTCACGTCTAGGACGGTTCGTCGCAGGTCATCCGCGCTGTCTGCGACGCGCCACGCCCATGACGCCCAGCGCTGCAACCAAAAAGCCGAAAGAGGCTGGAACAGGAACAGGCGAGGTGCTGGAACCGCCCGTGTTGGACAAAAAGTTCGGATCAGAGGCTGTCAACGACAGACCCGAGGTCGTCGCAAAGCTAATATACCCTGTAGATCCAAAGTCCGCTGCCGCCGACCCTAGGGTGTCTTCGACGCTGCCACTGGACGTTTTGAACCGCCATTTGAAGTCAAACTCTTGTCCATCAACAAGATCGAAGCTCAAGGATATCGAGTCGTCTACAACGAGAAGATCCGTTGGCGCGATAACTTGATCGTTGATCCGGGTGGTCAAAACGCTGTCACGAAACCCTGTTGACGCCGTGTAATCGACCTCCGAGCGCAAAAGACCTGACTCGGTGAACCCAAAAACCGACATGAACGCTTCAAAGCTCGCGCCGCCAAGGACACCGCCGGCGGTTAATGCTCCGTCGAACGCGAAGTTGAACGTTGCGGTCCCAGATCCAACGGCTGTGAACTCTTCATCAATCGTAATGCTAGAGATACCGGTGGAATTGGCCGTAAACTTCGACCCCTGCCGAACATTCGCTGCGGTGACGCTTCGAACAATTCCCGTTTCAGGATCGGCAAAAAGCGCCGCTTGGGTGGTCGAGCGGCCTGTGCTTGCCGCAAAGTTTAGGTTGATTTCGTCGTCAAATGTCCCGTTCGACCGGTCGTCCTGACGCGTGGCTGTCGGATCAGAGGCCGCATCGCGCGCAAACGCGTTTACGTTCAAGGAATACGTCGCGGCGTGTGCCGTTGTACCGGCGAAACTCATAACGCACAGGGCGATAGCAAAGGATTTTGGATGTAAGAACATGTCCACTCTCACTCGTTGAAAAAGGGCGTGCGGCGCCGCACGTGCCCCACAGACAGAGCGCAAATGGACTTTAGATTAAATCACCAAAACTGGTGAAAACGTGAAACAAACGGGCAAAAAAATGCCCCCGTCTCAGGCAGTTACACCAAAAACAGGGGCAAGATGTGTCTTAGTCAGCCCACGTCACAACGGTCAAATCCGTCGCCGCCGTCGGCGCATTGGCCCACAGGCCTTCGATGCCTGCCTTGGCGACTGTGAGGGCGGCAAGCTGGAAGAGGTACCCGTTGACCGCATCATCTGCGATGATCTTTTGCGCATCACCCATCAGGCTTGTCCGCGCCGCCGGATCGGTCGTTTTGTTCAACGTGTCCATCAGTGCTTGGAAGTCTGGATTGTCATACTGGAAGTAGTACTCCGGGTTCGCATAAATGCCGATATCCATGGGCTCTGTATGGCTGACAATTGTCAGGCCAAACGTCTTGCCCCGGAACACGCTTTCCAGCCACTGTGCCCATTCAACGTTGATAATCTCGGCTTGGATGCCGACTTGCGCCAGTTGGGCTGCGATGATCTCACCACCGCGCCGCGCGTAAGACGGGGGCGGCAGGTGCAGCGTGGTCTCAAATCCGTCCGCAAAGCCCGCTTCGGCCAAAAGCGCTTTGGCTTTTTCGGGGTCATAGGCCGATTGCCCCGTAAAATCGACGTAGGCTGGGTTGTGCGGTGCGAAATGGGTCCCAATGGGCGTGCCATAACCAAACATCGCCCCATCAATGATCGCCTGCCGGTCAATCGCGTGGGCCACGGCTTGACGGACCTTCACATTGTCAAAAGGCGGCTGCTTATTGTTGGTCGACAGGATCGTCTCACCTTCGGTCGAACCAACGAGCACTTGGAACCGTGGGTCGGCTTCGAACTGCGGCAGGTTCTCAGGCGCGGGAAAGCCAGTGAACACGTCCACATCCTCGGCCATCACCGCCGCAAAGGCCGCTGTCGGGTCCGAGATGAACTTGAACGTGGCCGAGGCAATCGCAGGCGCATCCCCCCAATAGGCGTCATTGCGCGCCAGAACGATTTTGTCGCCCTGCACCCATTCGCTGAATGTGTAAGCGCCCGTGCCAATTGGCGTTTGCTTGATGTCCTCGATGCTCTCAGGTGCGACAATCACCGCGTCGCCCCACGCCATGTTAAAAAGGAAGTTGCCGTTCGGTCCATCCAGCGTGACCTGCACGGTCAAAGGATCCACAACGCTGACATCGGTAATCCCAGCAAAGAGGCCTTTTTGCGCGTTGGTCGACTCTTCACCACGGGCGCGATCCAGCGAGAACTTCACGTCTTCTGCGTCCATCGTGGTGCCGTCGTGGAACGTCACCCCATCCCGCAGCGTGAAGGTGTAGACTGTGCCATCGTCGCTGATCTCCCAGCTTTCGGCGAGGCCTGCGACGACGGACCCGTCGCCCATAAAGCGCGTCAGCCCCTCAAAAACATTGGTGTAGAGGACCGAGTCAATCGCCTGCGCCGCAGCCGAGGTTGGGTCCAAATGCGGTGGCTCCAACTGCATGGCAACAATGATGCTGTCTTTGGCATACGCGCCAAATGCCGTCGCAGACAAAGCCGCTGCCAGCGCGATACGTGATACAAGGTGGTTCATAGTCATGGCTCCCCTGGTGATGTCCGACAGACCATCAGACGTTCAACCAGTTTGCGGGGAACCTGAATTTCAATCAAGGGCGATGACCCGACCGGCCCTCAGGTCATTTGCAGAACGCCGTGAAAGAAACCACCCCCTGATCCACATCGATCCTAAACGGGATCAATGTGCACCCATTGCTGATCTCAATGGGTTGGCTTTGGTACTGATACGACGAGGCAGAGGAGGCGTTCCGTGCGTCCGTCCAGGAATAGTTCACATACGCCCCGTTGCTATGCGGTTTGATTGCTGTAATCGAAAACGGCGTCGTTATCGATTTGATCCCCACTGTGTCGCCGGGGCTCATCGCAAAGATGTCTTCGGACTGGACTACGTTCAAGTTGTGGGGGCGGACGTTCCCTTGCAACGCATCTTGTTGCGCGTCTGACAAGACGACTTCCGGTGCATCGCCGAAGACCCTTGCAAAGACCGCATTAAACACCATCTCGCGACACCGCCGATTGTCTTTCAACTCAGCCGCCAAGTCCGACCGCAACACATTGGAAAACTCACTTTCGGTCAACGTGCCAGCGCCCTCGATGCCTAAATCGAACAACCGTTTGGCCAATCGGCCGAGCGCAGCGTCTGCACCGCCTTCGATGGTGCTGCTGGATCCCGAGCCTTCGATAGACACTTCAACGCAAACGGCATCGGTGAGTTCAAGGATCATATTGGTGGCAGCTTCGATGCTGCGCGCATCCTGCGCAAAGGACAGACTGGGTATCAGCGCAAGCGCCGCAGCGGTCAAAAGTCGGTTCATAGGTTAACGCCCAAAATCGAAGGTTGAATCGACCGTAGCCTACTGCGGTAGAAGCAGGCTTTGCAAAGACTTCCCCATCACTTTGGCGCTGTCGAGCATATCTGTGATCCCAACCCATTCGTCGGGCTTATGCGCCAGTTCCAAGATGCCCGGACCGTAAGCAATACAGTTTTTCAACTTGCCGATACGGTCGATGTGCTTTTGGTCGTAAGACCCAGGCGAGGCGACAAATTCCGGATCGACCTGAAGTGTGTCTTGGATCGCTTGCTGCACGGTGCGCACCACCGGCGCATCGCGATCTGTCATCGACGGGATGACCACGTTCAACTCGCGCAGGTCATAGTCGAACTTTGGGCGTTCCGCCTTGAGACGCTCCAACAGCGCGATTACCTCGGCGCGGACGTCCTCCAGTCGTTCTTCCATCAAATATCGACGGTCAATCACAATCCGGCAACTATCGGGCACACAATAGGCGGGCAAGCCGGTATAGTCTTCGGGCTGCTCCGGTTCGCCACCGTGGATGGAGTTGATGTTCATCGTGGACGAACGCGCGCCTTCTGGAACGACAGGCATATCGGTGTGCCGCGCGGCCATAGCCGGGTAAAGATCGCTTTCGAACGCGTCCAGAACAGCCCCCATATGCCGCACCGCGCAGTCGCCCAGAAACGGCATAGACCCATGCGCGATCTCGCCCTTGGTTTCGATCTCGGCCCACCAGCCGCCACGGTGCCCGAGGCAAATCCGGTCCTTGTTCAAGGGCTCCGGGATGATCACGTGCTGAACCCGCGCCGGGTCAAAAAAGCCCTGCCCGGCTAAATAGGCGACGCCGCCGTGCCCACCAGATTCCTCATCCGCCGTCGCGCTGATCTCCACTGCGCCCGCAAAATCGGGATGCTCAGCAATAAACGCCTCCGCCGCGATGATGCTGGCCGCCAGCCCGCCCTTCATATCGCACGACCCGCGCCCATAGATTTTGTCGCCCTCAACCTCACCGCCGAAGGGGTCTTTCGTCCAGCCAGCGCCGACCTCGACCACGTCATGGTGCGAGTTAAAGTGCACGCACTCGCCGGCACGCGCGCCCTCTTTGCGGGCCACAAGGTTCCAACGCGGATAGGCATCGCTATCGCCCGGACTTCCCTCGGCGCGCACCCATTGCGTTTCAAACCCAAAGGCGCTCAGCCGTCGGTCGAGATAATCACAAATGGTGCCGTAATCGCGGCCAGGCGGGTTCAGCGTTGGGATACGGATCAGATCCTGTGTCAACTGGATCAGGTCTGCGCGGGCGGCATCAATGCGATTTGTCAGGCTCATGGCACTAGCTTTGGCAGGTCGAGGGTGAAACGCAAGGGGCTTGACCTTTGCTACGTGCGTACCGTTATGGAGAGTATGGATCAGACCATCTCACTCCAGGTTTCGGGGATGCATTGTGCCTCTTGTGTAGGCAGAGCCGAACGCGCGCTTACGGCACAGCCGGGCGTGATCTCGGCGGCTGTGAACCTCGCGAATGGTACGGCGCATGTCACCGTCAGCACTGCCCAGGGCGGGGTTCTGGCCGATGCGCTGACAGAGGCGGGCTATCCCGCCACAGTGCAGGCCGATCCAACTCAGCGCAAAGACCACGCCACCGAAGCGCGGGACATTTTTCGCCGCTTCTGGATCTCTCTTGCGCTGACTCTTCCCGTCTTTCTGATCGAAATGGGCGGGCACGCGGTGCCAGCGATCCACCACACGCTTCACAGCATGTTTGGGATGCAGGCGCTTTGGACCTTCCAGATGCTCCTCATCGGTGTGGTACTCGTCTGGCCGGGACGCGATTTCTTTCGCATCGGGATGAGCGCACTCGCGCGCGGCGCACCAGAGATGAATACACTTGTGGCCTTGGGCGCCGGCGCGGCCTGGGGATTTTCCACGCTCGTCACGCTCGCGCCAACCCTCGTGCCAGCAGCAAGCCGCGCGGTTTACTTTGAAGCCGCAGGCGTAATCGTCACGTTGATCCTCTTTGGACGTGCTTTGGAAGCCCGCGCAAAGGGCCGCGCGAGCCAAGCGATTGAGGCGCTTTTGACCCTGCAACCGGACGAGGCTGCGGTGATCGAAAACGACGCCGTTGTCACACGCCCCTTGGCGCAGGTGCGCGCAGGTGACGTGCTTTTGGCCCGCCCCGGCACCCGTATCGCTGTGGACGGCGTTCTCGTTTCCGGCACAGGCGATGTGGACGAAGCCATGCTGACCGGCGAGGCAATGCCGGTTGCGAAAGCGCCTGGGGATACCCTGCACGCTGGTACGCTCAATGGCGCCTATGCCTTGACCTACCGCGCCACCGCCATCGGTGCTGAAACCACGCTCGCGCGCATCATCGCGGCAGTCGACCGCGCACAGGCCGCGAAACTGCCGGTTCAAGCGCGGATTGATCGCATCACCGAAGTGTTCGTGCCGATCGTCATGGGCCTGGCGGTGCTGGCGTTCTCCGGCTGGCTTCTTTTTGGCGGCACGCTGGCGCAGGCGCTGGTCGCGCTTGTCTCCGTCCTGATCATTGCCTGCCCCTGTGCCATGGGCTTAGCAACGCCCGTTTCCATCGTCGTGGCAACAGGCCGCGCGGCACAACTCGGTGTCCTCTTTCGTAGCGGCGATGGGCTCGAACGATTGGCAGAGGTCACCACAGTCGCCTTTGACAAAACAGGCACCCTGACCACTGGGCACCCGCATGTCACCGAACATTACAGCGGGGGCGATACAAAGATCCTTGGTCAGGTCGCAGCGCTGGAGGCGCAAAGCGAGCATCCTATCGCGCGCGCGCTCGTTGACGCATTTGGGGGATCTGACGCCCGCGTAACAGAGTTCAAAGCCGCACCCGGGCTGGGGGCAGAGGCCACGGTGGACGGCGCCCCAATTGCCGTCGGAACCCGGCGCTACATGGACAAGCTCGGCATTGACGTGTCGCGCTTTTCTGACCAAGAAACCGACATGCTGGCCCGCGGCGTCACGCCTGTCATCGCAGCCCGCGATGGCCAAGCCGCGGCCCTCATCGGCATCTCAGACACTCTAAAACCCGAAGCCAGCTCTGTCGTGTCAAGTCTGCAGACCCGCAGCCTCGCGACGGCAGTGATCTCGGGCGACCGGCACGCGGTGGCCAAGGCAACCGGCGCACAGCTCTCCATTGATACCGTCGTCGCAGAGGTCTTGCCGGACGAAAAACGCG
>CAWUIP010000032.1:0-28943 GCA_963922415.1 uncultured Aliishimia sp.
GCGCCGCAGCGTCCCGCATCGCCTGCAACCGCTCCAACTGGAAGGCCAGATGCGCAGCCAGTTCCTCGCCCGAGGGGCCTTCATCCGCCGGATCCGGCGGCAGCAACAGCCGCGACTTCAAGAACGCCAACCACGCGGCCATCACCAGATAGTCGGCGGCAAGTTCAAGGCGCAGCACTTTGGCGCGTTCCACAAAGACAAGGTATTGGCGCGCCAGTTGCAGGATCGAGATCTGGCGCAGATCGACCTTCTGCGTGCGCCCCAGCGTCAACAAAAGATCGAGCGGGCCCTCAAACCCGTCGATATCCAGGATGAGCGCCTCTGCCGCGCGGCGTTCACTGACCGAAATGACGTCTTCTTGAAATGTGTCCTCAGACATACACCTGCCCGCCCAGAAGGCTTGCAAGTTCGGCTTCAATCGCGGGAATGTCAATCTCATCCGGGGTCCGGCGCGCGGCCTCTACCGCGTGAATGCGGGCCATGGCTTGATCCGACACCGGGCCGGAGGCGTCTGCGATAGCGACACGATCTTCGAACGTGTCGTTGCAATGCAAAACCAGATCGCAGCCTGCTGCAATCGCCGCACGGGCCCGGTGTTTCAGATCCCCGTCAAGCGCTTCCATCGAGATATCGTCCGTCATCAGCAGGCCCTCAAAGCCGATCACTTGGCGGATCACCTGAACCATAGCGGGCGAGACGGTCGCGGCCCGGTCTTCGAACGCCTCAAAGACGATGTGCCCGGTCATCCCCACGGGAAGATCGCGCAGACGCCGGAACGGCAGGAAGTCCGAGGCGTCCAACTGGGCAAGATCCGCCGCCACACGCGGCAATTCGAAATGCGTGTCTTGGGTCGCGCGCCCATGGCCCGGCATATGCTTCATCACCGGCAGCACGCCGCCATCCAGATGTCCGCGCGCGACGGCGCGGCCCAGCCTTGCCACCGTTTCGGCATCGGCGCCATAACAGCGGTTCTTCAGAAACGGATGCGTGCCGTCGCGGGCAATGTCCAAAACCGGCGCGCAGACGCTGTCGAGGCCCAGGGCCGTCAGTTCATCCGCGATCAGCCGCGCGCGCAGATACATGGCGCGTTCCGGGTCGGAGGCGGCTTGCACATGGTCCCAAGCTGGGCGCCATTCGCGCCAGGTGGGGCCGCGCAGCCGTTGCACCCGCCCACCCTCTTGATCTGTGGTTATAAAGCAGTCCCGACCGACCGCCTTGCGTAGATCTGCGCAAAGTGCGCGCACTTGGTCGGGCGTTTCTATGTGGCGGGCAAATAGGATGAACCCAACCGGCTGCGCCTCCCGAAAGAAGGCCACTTCGTCTGGTCTGAGGCGCGGCCCGTCACACGACAGGATGCACGCCCCAAGCGGGGTCATCGGGTGACAACCGGGATACAATCGCCCCCTTCGGCGATCAAAGCCGCACAGAAGCGCCGAGCATCTGCAAGGTCCTCAAATCCGTGGGCGCGCAGACGGAAGAATTGCCGTCCACCAGATGTGGCAGCCTCGACCACACGGGATTTGTTGTTCAACTGGCCCGAATACTTCTCCGAGAACGTGGACCACTGCGTGCGCGCTTGCTCGGCGGTGTCATAGGCCCCAAGCTGCACCAGCCGCGTGCCAGCGGGCAAAGTTGCCGGATCAACTTCGACCGGCGCATCGGTGAGCGCCGCCGTGACAGCGGCGTTGATCGCGTCGACAGAGGCCGATGCCACGCGCGGTGCTTCTGGCGCCTGCCGCGGACGCACCTGCGGGCGCAATGAGGTTTTGACCCCCGGCACATCGCGCAAACTTTCTGCAATTGCGCCTGCTGCGATATCCGTGGCATTCAGCGAGACTTCGACGGCTTGCGACGTCGTCGTGTCCGCAGCGCTGGTCTCTGACAGCGGCTCTGTCGGCGCCTCCTCTGTGAGCAGCGCACCGCCCTGCTCTGCAATCGCTTGTTGCACCATCGCCACAGCTTCGGCGTCCAGTGGCACGTCCTCGTTTGTCAGTTTCACAGGCTGCGGCGCCAATATCAGCGTCTGCGCTGGAGCCTCCGCGCCACCATCCGCCGCCACAGCGTTCACAGCCAGACCCTGATGCAGGGCCAGCTCGCCGCCGGGCGTTTCGGGCCGAATGCGCGGCTCCCCTTCGATGGCGCGCACCACAGGGATGCCGCTGACATCGCGGATCATCAGCTTATAGCCCCAAACCCCGACCCCGGCGAGCAAAGCAACCGACATGACCGCCGCCGCGATATTTGTGAATTGCCCCAGCGGGTTAACACCACTCTCTGATGCGTCATCATAGCTTAAATCGGACGCAGGCACCTGGCCTACGGTGCCGTATGGTTCATACGTCATACACTGCCTCATTGCCCCAAACGGTCTTTTCGCCGTATCACGGGTTCGCTTGACTAAACTGCTCGGTCCCAGAGGTGGCGCGCCTTGGTCAGCGCATCTCGTCCACTGGATCTACACCCAAGATACCAAGGCCCGCTGAAAGCACAACTGCGACGGCCCGCGCCAGCGCGATTTTTGGCACGCTCTGCGTTTCTGTGTCTTGCAGGAAACGCAACTCAGGACGCTCGTTGCCCCGGTTCCAAAGCCCATGAAAGGTGCCTGCAAGATCATACAGGTAGAACGCGATCCGGTGCGGCTCCTGCGCGCCTGCCGCCGCCTCGACCAGGCGCGGCCATTCGGCAAGCTTGCGCATCAGCTCAAGTTCAACCGTGTCGGTCGCACCGCTGAGATCGGCAGATTGCAGCCGCGCATCAGAGACATCCCACCCCGCGTCGTCGGCCTTGCGGAAGACCGACGCCACACGCGCATGGGCGTATTGCACGTAAAAGACCGGGTTTTCCTTGGATTGTTCCAACGCGGCATCCAGGTCGAAGTCAAACATTGCATCCTGCTTGCGCGTCAGCATCATGAACCGCGTCACATCCGGGCCAACTTCTTCGACCACATCGCGCAAGGTCACGAACGTGCCCGCGCGCTTCGACATCTTGAATTCTTGGCCATCCTTGAAGAGCTTCACAAGCTGCGTCAGCTTGATGTCCAGCGGCACTTGCCCGTCCGAGAGCGCCGACACCGCCGCCTTCATCCGCTTGACATAGCCGCCGTGATCCGCGCCAAAGACGTCGATCAGGGCGTCGAACTTCCGCTCGACCTTATCGAAGTGATAGGCAATGTCGGGCGCAAAATAGGTCCACGCCCCATCCGACTTCATCACGGGCCGGTCCACATCATCGCCGTGTTCGGTGGATTTAAAGAGCGTCTGCTCGCGCGGCTCCCAATCTTCGGGCTTTTTGCCCTTGGGCGGCTCCAAGATCCCTTCATAGATCAGGCCTTTGCCCCGCAGATCCTCCAGGGCAGCCTCGATCTTACCCGTGCCATAGAGCGACTTTTCAGAATAGAACACGTCCATCTTCACGCCCAAAAGCGCCAGATCTTCACGGATCAAGTCCATCATCGCATCGGTTGCGAAGTCTCGCACCTCGGCCAGCCAAAACGGCTCGCCCTTGCCGACAAAGGCATCGCCAACCTTGTCTTTGAGCGCTTGGCCCACCGGGATCAAATAGTCGCCCGGATAGGTCCCATCCTCAAACGCGACCGCTTGGCCATGCGCTTCTAGATACCGGAGGTAAACCGAACGTGCGAGCACATCGACCTGCGCACCGCCATCGTTGATGTAATACTCGCGCGTGACGTCATAGCCCGCAAACGCCAGCAAAGAGGCAAGCGCGTCACCAAACACCGCGCCCCGTGTGTGCCCCACATGCAAAGGCCCGGTGGGGTTGGCCGAAACGTATTCGACATTCACCCGCTGACCCTGCCCCAGGTCAGAGCGGCCAAATTGGTCGCCCGCTGCAATGGCCTTGTGCACAACGCACTGCCACAGGTCAGGCGCAAGACGCAGGTTCAGAAAGCCCGGGCCTGCAACCTCGGCGCTTGCGATGCGCGCGTCAGTCGCCAGACCAGTTGCCAAAGCCTCTGCAATGTCGCGCGGCTTTTTCCCGGCGGGCTTTGCCAACACCATCGCCGCATTGGTCGCCATATCTCCATGGGCCGCATCGCGCGGCGGCTCGACCGTCACGTTTTTGGTCTCAAGCCCCTCCGGCACGACACCGTCGGCCTCAAGCTGACCTAAGGTTTCAATTACAAGATCCCGGATCTCGGCAAACACATTCATCAAAGGCCCCTTTTCGTTGACGAGGCATGTACCACTGCGCGCGCGGGCGTCAACGCTGGTCACACGTTCGCGTGCGTTCTTCCAAAGACCAAAGGCCCCCATCAGCACCGCGCCTGCGGGGCGCGACCCGCAAAAGATCCGCGCGCGGGCCGCTAGGCCCGCACCTTTTGGCGACCGCCCACAAGGCGCGCATGCTCTTGCAGGGCAAAGCGGTCAGTCATTCCGGCGATGTAATCCGACACCAGCCGCGCAGTCGCCACGTCATCGCCGCGCGCCGCCTCAACATCGTCTTGCCAGCGCATAGGCAACAAGGCCGGATTCGCTTGGAAAATCGGGAAAAGCGCATTGACCACTTGGGTCACCTCAGCGCGCTTTTCCATAACGATCGGTGCGCGGTACATCCGCTCAAACAGAAAGGCGCGGATCTGCTGTAGATCTGACCAAAGCCCGTCTGTAAACCGGATCATCGGACGCCCCAAGGCGCGCACCTCTTCCACCGACATCGCGCCACTCTCGTCTAGGTTTTGGCGCGACCACTCAATGACATCCCCAACCATGATCCCGAACACACGCCGCAACGCTTCGTGGCGCCGACGATACCGGTCAGTCTTGGGATAGAGTGCGTCCACCTCGGCATAGGCGGCACCAACGATGGGCAGCTCCGCTATATCCTCTTCCGAAAAGAGGCCTGCGCGCAGCCCATCGTGCAGGTCGTGGTTGTTGTAGGCGATATCATCTGAAAGTGCGGCCACCTGCGCCTCAGCACTGGCATGGGTCGAAAGCTCCAGGTCATGAACGGCATCGTACTCGGCCAGCGCGAAGGGCAAGTCGCCCACCACCGGCCCGTTGTGCTTCGCAATACCTTCCAGGCTCTCCCAGGTCAGGTTCAGCCCGTTGAACTCGGCGTAATGGCGCTCCAGCGAGGTGACGATCTTGATCGCCTGCGCATTGTGATCAAAGCCGCCATAGGGCTCCATCAACAGCGCAAGCGCATCCTCGCCCGTGTGGCCAAAGGGCGTGTGGCCCAGATCATGGGCCAGGGCCACTGCCTCGGTCAGTTCACCATTCAGCCCCAGCGCCCCCGCAATCGTCCGCGCCACCTGGGCCACTTCAATCGTGTGGGTCAGACGCGTGCGGTAAAAGTCGCCCTCATGCTCGACGAACACTTGCGTCTTGTGTTTCAGCCGCCGAAACGCGCTGCAGTGGATGATCCTGTCGCGGTCACGTTGAAAGCACGACCGATGCGCACTTGGGCTCTCGCCAAAGCGCTGCCCGCGCGCACGGCGCGGATCCGAGGCATAGGGTGCCGTGTCCAAACGTTTGGCCTGTCTATTCTTGTGCCAAGTCCCAAGGCTTTCTATATGTCGAGCACGCCAACATGAAAACCGTGTGACACAGATGAATTTGCCCCCCTCCGTGACATCGCGAGCCTTTGAACGCCTCGCTGAAATCGGCGCCAGCGCCCAAGGCCAAGCTTTGCGGGTCGCCGTCGAAGGCGGCGGGTGTTCCGGATTTCAGTATGAAATCGCGCTCGACACGCCCAAAGAGGATGATCTGATCCTCGAAGGCGGCGGCGAGAAAGTTCTGATCGACGAGATTTCCTTGCCGTTTCTAGCAGGTGCAACCATCGACTTTTCAGAAGAGTTGATCGGGGCGCGGTTCGTGATCGACAATCCCAACGCCACGTCGTCCTGCGGTTGCGGCACATCGTTCTCGATGTAACGAGGCCCGCCTAGGCCGGCGTCAGCTGTGGCTGTCCGGACCGCGCAAACCCTTCATAGAAGGCTTCAAAATGCGCGGTGCTGCGCTCTGCCGCGTCCAGAAGGCTCGCGCCATCCTGGTCCAGCCGCGCAACGATCTTGGGTCGTACCGCGTGCCAGTCCCCATTGCGCGTCTCGGCCAGCGCCTGGCTCATATATTGGAGCGGCCGCGCGGGCGGTTGTGCCATATCCAGCCGCAGCCCCCCCGGAACAATGGACAGCGGAAAGCTCTCTTGCCCGGCCAACGCCGCCAACCAGGACGTGACGAAATAACAATGATAATCATCCATCGCGCCACCGGCAGGCGCCGGGCTGGGCTGCGTGGACTTCAGCGCGGCCATCACCGCACCTTCCCAAATTGAGCTGGGCGTTTGGCCCGCATAGCGCAGCGCGATGCAAATCTCTGCCAGCAGATCATAATTTTGATCCAGATAGGCCAACAGCCCCGCAAAGGTCAGCGACCGCAGCGCAGTCTCGCTTAGCTCCGGCGACCTGCGGCCGTACTCCGACAGGTAGAATACGATATGCGTGAGCTCATAAGCGGCTTTTTTGTTGGGAATTGAAAAGGTTGCAGAGCGGTCGATGAAGGCGCGCAACCGGTCTCGCAGACCGGGATCTGGCCGGGCCATGCCCCGCCGGGCGAACAGGCGCTCGGCTTCTGCGCGCTGAAGATCGGACAACTCTGCGGCGGCGAGGTTTTGGGCCCGCGCCCAGGCGCAAATCGCCGTGCCCTTGTCGCCCGTCAGACCCAGATCCTCAAGATCAAGGCAGATCGAGATCAGAAAGCGATAGTATTGCGGATACTCACCCAGCCGCGCCTCAACCGTGTCGTAGAATTCAGAATAGGCGTCCAGCGTGCCGATCTCTGCTGCGCCCGTGGCTTCCAGGATGTTCAAAAACTCGGCATTTTCCTTGAGCCAGAACACATCCTCTTCGCCGCGCCGGTGAAATGCGAAAAGTTGTGCATGTGCCGCCAGCCGCTGGGGACGCGGCTGGCGATGTTGTCGGGCGTTTAATGCAATTACATTGTCCATGTTCGCGCTCGCATCGCTTGCATCTCCCGCCCGCATTCCTCAGGACCCCGAGGAATACGCGCCGGTGATGTCACCGGATCCAGCGCGGCTTGCCGTTGTCGGCGCCGAGCCAGAAGAAAACGTTCCTGTCGCCGCACCATCGCGGACGCCGCCTGCCATTGGCGCGGAACCAGAGGAAAAGAGCTCCACCAGGTCGCCCGCTTTTGTCGCGCTCGCGGATGGGGCAGAACCTGACGAGAAGAGGCCCGTGCACTCGCCCGTAAGTTGCGCGGTTTCGCGTGTCGGCGCCGATCCCGACGAGAACATTTCGGTGCACTCGCCTTCTGATTGTGCGCCGCAAGTGATTGGCGACGAGCCGGACGAGAACATCTCGACAGCATCGCCATCCAAAGCACGCGACGTGCTGGGCATCGAGCCAGAAGAGAACAATTCCAATCCATCTCCGCTATGCATATCACAGATCTCGCGCTGAACCAATTGTTCCTGAACGATTTTTTTAAGAGCAGTCATTGTCTTCCCCTTCGGTCACTGAGTTGAACTGGGATCAGACTGCTCACCTTTAAGGAGAGTTGGTAAGCGAAACTTCGCTAATAAAGTGTTAATCGGACAAGTTATCCACATGCAGATTTCTGCCTATCGACTGATAGGTGACGCAATTAAGCGTCGCACAACCTTAAAGAGAAAAAGTTATCCACAATCTAGCAGCGCTCGACTGTAACAACTCAAACGAGTGTTTGTTAAGAAAGGGTTACCAGGTGTAGGCTGCTTGAAGTCCTCCAAGATGCCATGCGACAGCACATCGCCATAACTAGGGAATTGCATCGATGCGAATCGCCACATTCAACATCAACGGAATCAAGGCCCGCGCGCAGGCGTTGCCAGATTGGCTCGACGCGCAGGCGCCAGATGTTGCGATTCTGCAAGAAATCAAAAGCGTGGACGAGGCTTTCCCACGCGATCTGTTCGAAGATCGCGGCTATCACGTTGAAACACACGGGCAGAAGGGATTCAACGGCGTTGCCATCCTGTCCAAGCTCCCAGTTGAGGATGTCACGCGCGGCCTGCCTGGCGATTCGGAGGACGTGCAGGCGCGGTACATTGAGGCAACTGTGGTTGGCGACAGTCATGCGCTGCGGCTGTGTGGTCTTTATCTGCCCAATGGGAACCCCGCGCCGGGACCAAAGTACGACTACAAGCTTGCGTGGATGGCGCGGCTTGAGGCGCGGGCAAAAGCGCTTTTGGCAGCAGAGACACCGTTTCTGATGGCGGGAGACTACAATATCATTCCGCAAGACGAAGATGCGCGACGCCCTGAGGCTTGGCAGGAGGATGCGCTGGCGCGGCCAGAAAGCCGCACCGCCTTTCGCCGGATCATCAATCTTGGCCTCACCGATGCGTTTCGCGCGCGGGTACAGGGGCCCGAGCACTATTCCTTCTGGGATTATCAAGCCGGGGCATGGAACCGCGATGATGGGATCCGGATCGACCACATCCTGCTGTGCCCTTACGCGGCGGATTGGTTGCGCGATGTGGGTATTGATAAGGACGTGCGCGCAGGCGAGAAGCCCTCAGATCACGTGCCTGTCTGGGCCGAACTGGACTTTTGAGACAAAAAAACCGCGCCTCGTCGGACGCGGTTTTCATTGGCTTTCAAGCCGATTAGCGGCTGCGGAAGGCCAAGCTCACACCAGAGACGATCAGGGCCGCCAGAACCGCTTTGATCGCATCGCCGATCAGGAAGGGTTGCATGAAATAGGGCCAGTAGTAGTCAGCAAAACCTTGGCCGATCCAGCCACCTTCAAGCCCAAAGCCCTGTGCTACGGCCATCGGCCACAGAAGGCCCGGCACATAGAGAAGCGCCGAGATCACGATGGCGCCAAGCGCCAAGGGCACGACGCCGCGTAGGCCGCGATCTACCATCAGACCTGCGAGATACGCCATCAGGACAAAGCCGATCAGGAACCCGGCTGTTGGCCCAAAGAATGCTGCAGCCGCTGCGCCATTGGCGAACACGGGCAGCCCAAGCGCGCCATACCCGAGATATGTCAGCAGCGTCACCGCGCCCAGACGCGCGCCGAAGGTCAGGCCAACGATCAGCACCGCCAGGGTTTGCAGCGTCATTGGCACAGGCCAACCGATGCTCACTTGCGCCGCAAGGGCCACGAAAACTGCGCCACCCAGGGCCAGCGCCCCTTGTTTTAGAAGAGTTTGTGGGCCGAGGGCTGCCTGAATGAGGGTCATGATCCGTCCTGTTGTTGTGCGTCACGCGTATAAACTGGCGCGCATTTGCAGGCGCAGCACGGGATAAGTCAAGCACCCAGCCCTTGCGCGGGCGCGGCCAACCTGCCAAAGCGCGGGAACTATGACAAAGCCTGCCCCTCTCCCCGTTTTGATCACCGGTGCCTCGCGCGGCCTCGGCGCCGCCTTGGCCGAAGCCTTGGCCCCAAACCGCCATATCATCGCCGTCGCGCGGACTGTTGGCGCGCTGGAAGAGTTGGACGACCGGATTAAGATTGCAGGCGGATCGGCAACACTCGCACCGATGGACATCACCGACGAAGGCGCGATGGCCACGCTCTGCCGCGGTATCCACGATCGGTGGGGGGGTGTTGCTCTCTGGCTCCACGCGGCTGTGCACGCGGCACCTCTCACGCCCACGTCGATGATCGACGCAAAGGATTTTGCGAAATCCGTCGACGCGAATGTCACGGCCACGGCCCGCCTCATTACGTTCGTGGCCCCCTTACTGGGCGCAGACGGCACAGCGGTCTTTTTCGACGATGCGCGCGGCGGCGAGACATTCTTTGGCAGCTACGGTGCCACCAAGGCGGCGCAAATTGCGCTGGCACGGTCTTGGGCCACGGAAACCTCAAAAACAGGGCCAAGCGTGAAAATCTTGACACCACCGCCTCTGTCAACAGCAACGCGGGCGCGCTTCTACCCCGGCGAGTCGCGCGACGCACTGACCGAACCGCGCGCTGCAGCAGCAGCACTTTTACCACAGATCCTTTAGCCTGCGCCCTTGCACACCTGCTGGGCTGCGCGTAAAGCCCGCCGGGACGTTTTTCAGGGGTCAGGGCGCGATGTCCATTCTTGTTATGAAGTTCGGCGGCACATCGGTGGCCAGCCTAGATCGCATCGCGCGGGCCTCTAAGCGCGTGGCGGTCGAGGTCGCACGCGGCCACAACGTGATCGTCATCGTATCGGCCATGGCGGGCAAGACCAACGAGCTTGTGGGCTGGGTGCGGGAAACATCGAACCTCTATGATGCGCGCGAGTATGATGCGGTTGTCTCGTCGGGCGAGAATGTGACGGCGGGCCTGATGGCGCTGCGCCTTCAGGAAATGGAGATCCCCGCCCGATCTTGGCAGGGCTGGCAGGTGCCCTTGAAAACAACATCGGCGCACGGCTCGGCCCGGATCGAAGAGATCCCGACCGAGAACTTGCTGGCCAAATTCGACGAAGGCATGCGCGTCGCTGTGGTCGCGGGCTTCCAGGGGATCAGCCCCGAAGGTCGCATCACCACGCTGGGCCGGGGCGGATCTGACACCACGGCTGTTGCCTTTGCCGCCGCCTTCGATGCGGAACGATGCGATATCTATACCGATGTGGACGGGGTCTACACCACCGACCCCCGGATCGAGAGCAAGGCGCGCAAGCTCGACAAGATCGCGTTTGAAGAGATGCTTGAACTGGCCAGTCTTGGGGCCAAAGTGCTCCAGACCCGCTCAGTTGAGTTAGCGATGCGCTATAATGTGAAGCTGCGGGTGCTGTCGAGCTTTGAAGATGAGTTAACGGACCAAGCGGGCACGCTCGTTTGTGCGGAGGATGAGATCGTGGAAAGCAATGTAGTCTCCGGCGTGGCCTATAGCCGCGATGAAGCCAAAATGACCTTGGTCAGCGTCGCGGACCGCCCCGGAATTGCGGCGACAATCTTTGGCGCGCTGTCCGAGGGCGGTGTCTTGGTCGATATGATCGTGCAGAACATCTCGGATGACGGGCGCACGGATATGACCTTCTCCTGCCCCACCGACCAAGTGGACCGGGCGCAAAAAGCGATGGCGGATGCCAAAGACGCCGGACATCTCAACTTTGCGGACCTCATTGCAGACACCGATGTAGCCAAAGTCAGCGTCGTCGGTATTGGAATGCGGTCGCACACAGGTGTTGCGGCCAAGATGTTCGAATGCCTCAGCCGCGACGGGATCAACATCAAGGTCATCACCACGTCCGAGATCAAGATCTCGGTCCTGATTGACCGCAAATACATGGAACTGGCGGTGCAAGCGCTGCACGACGCGTTCGATCTCGCACAGGCGTGATATCCCGTCAGGGCGCGCGCCCGGGCCTGTTGTCAAATCCACACGCTTTGCAGACAGGGTCAAACCCCTTGTTTTAAAGGGTTAATGCTGCTTTCCGGGCGCAAATTTGCGAACCCGCCGTCCCAGGCGCGCGCGCCCCGCCCTCTGCAACTCTAAGTACTGGATTTCATGCGGCAAAACGGCTAATGTTCGTTCAAACCAGATCGGAAAACCGATCGGATGAGGCAGAAAGATAGGTCGAGGAGACCGAGCAGTGACTTCCATCATGAACCGGTGGGCACGTCCCGTTGCCCTTTTGGCCGCTTTGGGCGTGTTGACGTCCTGCGGTCTGCCGCAGGTTGGGCCCAACAAACGCCAGATCTTCGCAGGCTCCGTGCAACGCGAGGGTGATGCCTTCATTGTGACCGTGAATGATCGGGTCACCCAAACGACGGCTGTCGTGCCGGCCTTGGGATTTAGTGATGCCTTTGTGAATGCGGGACAGGTCGGATCTGACACGATCAGCCCGGGCGATACGCTGGGTATTTCGGTTTGGGAAAATGTCGACGAGCCGCTTCTTGGTGCCGATGGCGCGCCCTTTGCGACCCTCGAAGAGATCCAAGTAGACGGTGCGGGCTTTATCTTTATTCCCTATGCAGGCCGATTGCGCGCCGCCGGCAACAGCCCCGAAGCCTTACGCGGCATCATCACACGCAAGCTCGAAGACCAAACGCCAGACCCGCAGGTCCAGGTGCGCCGCTTGGCGGGTGATGGGTCCACAGTAACACTTCTGGGCGCCGTAGGTGGCCAAGGTGTTTATCCGATTGAACGCCCCACGCGGACTTTGGCGGCGATGCTGGCGCGCGCAGGCGGCGTCGTGATTGAGCCTGAAATCGCACAGGTGACCGTCACGCGCGGAAGCCATCAGGGCACCATCTGGTTTGAAGACCTCTATGACGATCCGCGCCTCGATATCGCGCTGCGTGGGGGCGACCGGATCCTGGTCGAAGAAGACAGCCGCGCCTTTACTGCGCTGGGGGCAACAGGCGGACAGGCGCAGGTGCCGTTTGAGCGTCAGACCATCTCAGCCCTCGAAGCCATCGCGCAAGTGGGCGGTCTGAACCCGGCCACGGCAGACCCCACGGGCGTTTTTGTGCTGCGCAACGAGGCAGAGCCCATCGCCAACCAAGTCATGGGCCGCAATGACCTTGTCGGTGCACAGCGGCTGGTCTATGTGCTGGATCTGACGAAACCAAACGGAATGTTTATGGCCCGTGACTTTGTCATCCGTGACGGCGACACGCTATATGTCACCGAAGCCCCCTTCACCCAGTTCAACAAAGTCGTCTCAGCCTTCCTGGGAACGGCCAATTCAGCCAGCTCGTTGCAGACCCTGTCTGGCAACTAAGTCCACGTGACAGCCGCGCCGGATAGCCCGCGCCGGCCGCTCCATGTCTTTAATGGAGGCTTTTTGTGGCGGCAGCGCGAGCGGCGTATTCTACAACTTTTGGGGTATCAGATACGCGTTGCCAAACCCGGTGCGGATGACCTCATCGCGGTTTGGGGCCAATCGCCCACGTCGCATCGCGGCGAACGGGTCGCTGCCGCCACGGGCGCTCAGGTTGTAAGGGTCGAGGATGCTTGGCTGCGCTCACTTTTTCCCGGACGCGCCAACAAGACACCGCCTATGGGGCTCCTCCTGGACTTTAAGGGAATGCACTTTGACCCGGCGCAGCCGTCGGATCTTGAGACCTTGCTGGCCACGCATCCACTGGATGATACGGCCCTCCTTGACCGCGCGCGCGGCGGCATCGCCCGGCTGCGCGACGCGCATTTGACCAAGTACACCGCCTTTGATCCCGCGACCCCGGTACCCGAGCCTGGCTATGTGCTGGTATTGGATCAAACCGAAGGCGATGCCGCGGTTCGGGCCAGCGGCGCGGACCGGAACCGGTTTCTCGAGATGCTCTATTACGCGCAAGAGCAGCACCCCGGCGCGCGCGTTCTGATCAAAACACATCCCGAAACCAGCGGCGGCTACCGCGCAGGCTACTATACGGATGCGGATGCCAATGATCGGGTGTCCCTCTTTTCCGATCCGGTCTCGCCCCATACGCTCTTGGAGGGGGCTGTAGCGGTCTACACGGTATCCTCGCAGTTGGGGTTTGAGGCGATCCTTGCGGGCCACAAACCGCATGTCTATGGGCAGCCTTTCTATGCAGGCTGGGGCCTGACAGAGGACGCGTTTCCGCTGGATCGGCGCCAGCGCACGCTGACGCGCGCGCAGCTGTTTGCGGCGGCAATGATCCTGTATCCAACTTGGTATGATCCCTACCGGGATCGATTGTGTGCCTATGAAGATGCGGTCGAGGCGTTGGCGGCAGACACGCGCGCCTGGCGCGAGGATCACAAAGGCTATGTCGCCAGCGGTATGCGGCTCTGGAAGCGGCGGCCCCTGACCCAGATCTTTGGCCGCTACCGCGCACTCAGCTTCGAAAATGACCCAGCGCGCGCCAAGGCGAAGGCTGACGCAAAAAGCGCCCCCTGGATTGTCTGGGCTGGCAAAGCCACGCCGCCGGAGGCGTTTGAAGGCGCCCGACAGGTAGAAGACGGTTTTCTGCGGTCCAAAGGGCTTGGGGCAACGCTCACCCCGCCCCTCTCGCTCGTGGTCGATGATGCGGGGATCTATTACGATCCCACCCGACCCTCGCGGCTGGAAGACTGGATGGCGACACGGGCCAAGCTGCGGCCCGACCAAGCCGACCGCGCGCGGTCCTTGATACGCAGTCTCACGCGGTCGGGAATCAGCAAGTACAATTTGGGGTCCACGCCCCCTGCTCTGCCGGAAGGCCATCGCATCCTGGTGCCAGGCCAGGTCGAAGACGACGCCTCCATCCGTTTGGGCACCAGCGCGGTGCGCACCAATCAAGCGCTCTTAGAAGCGGCCCGGCGCGCCAATCCAGAAGCCGCAATCCTCTATAAGCCCCACCCGGACGTAGAGGCGGGCCTGCGTGCGGGCGCAGTAGAGGACGCGGCGGCTTTCGCGGATCTCGTGCTAGAGGGCACCGACCCGGCGCAGATCCTGCCGCAGGTTCAAGAGGTCTGGACGATGACATCGGCGCTTGGGTTTGAGGCCCTCTTGCGCGGTGTCGCTGTGACCACTCTGGGCGCGCCGTTTTACGCGGGCTGGGGGCTCACAACCGATTTGGGCGATGTGCCCCCGCGCCGACGGCATGACCTCAGCCTGGAAAGTTTGGTGCACGCGACCCTTATCGACTACCCGCGGTATATGGACCCGGTCACAGGTCTACCCTGCCCTGTGGAGGTGATCGTGGAACGATTGGCTGATGGTACGGCGCAGCCGCGTGGCATGAGCAACCGGGCGCTGTCGAAGCTGCAAGGCGTATTTGCAAGCTACGCCCATCTTTGGCGATAGCCGTGCCACCATGTACGCAAAAAGCCCCAGCCTTTGGCGACTGGGGCGAATTGGGTTGGCGTTATACGCCGGTATCGTAGAGCACCTGCGGCGCGTATCGCGGCTTGGTGAATACGTAGTTGGTGATCTCGCGGTTGACCAAGCCTGTGTCAAATGGCGGATCGTACTTGTGGAAGGTCTCCAACACGATGATCCGCTCCCCATCTGGCATAACCGGAAGGCGCAAGCTCCACGAGTTGACCTCGGCTGAGCCGGGTACGGATGTCAAAAACCCGCGCGTCTGCGACCAGTCCTTTTCGTATTTATCGTTTTCAGCGTCATAGGTCACGATTGTGACCCGCACCGCTGTGTCATTGTCGTCCGCGTTCACCATCTGCGTGAAGAGCGCCAGGGACCCGTTCAGATAAGCAGAGTCAATCGGCGTCGTCTCGCGGGAAATCATATCCGACAGCGTGTAGGCCGCCTTTTGGTTGATCGCGTAGGTCCGGTAGGAATGGAACGTCGCGAAGATTGCCAGGTAGGTCCAGAACATCATCGGCAGGATAATCACAGCTTCTACCGCGATGCTGCCGCGTTCGTCCTTTTGGAACCCCCAGATCAACCCTTTGAGATACTTTGAGATAGTCATGGTTTACGGCTCCTGAACGAAGGCGGTCAGCGACACCATCTTGGCCATGCCCGCGTCATCGCCATGCTCGGCCAATTCGTGGCCAAGGCCAGAGGAGGCAAAGACAGGGCGGAACTTATAGCACGCGCGCAGCATCATCATTTCGTGCTGCTGACCGTTTACGAAGTTGCGGCTGGGTTGAACGGGCTTGCTTGCATCTGTGCAGTCTGCCCCCGAAGGCAGCCCCGAAAAGGTGCGCAAGTCGGCAGAGATCATCTCAAGTTTAAGCTGTTCGTCGCAGTTCTCAAGGAAGCCAGAAAACTGGCAGACCATGTCCTTGATGTCGTCATGCTGGTACTGTGCTGACGTGTTCAGTCGCACCAATCGAACGGCCATGTCCAATCCACGATCCAAAAACATCTGACGCATTTGGTAGATGCCCAATTCGACCGAAGTCATGAAGATCGTAAAGACCAGCGGGATAACCAGCGCGAATTCAACCACCATTTGACCACTTTCGTCGCGACGAAACTTGGTCAGGCGCTGTTTGATAAAGCGGATCATTGGGTCAGTCTCAACTGGTTGATTTGGCTTGCGATGGCCTTGAAAGCATCACTGATTTCAACACCTTCGACACGGAAGAAGTGGCTGGGGCTGGACGCGCAGTCTTGCAAAACATCCGCGCCGTGATCGTCCACCTCAAAGCCGACGCCCCAGATGACGATGCCTTTGTCTTTGGCTGCCGTGCAAATGTTTTCCGTCAGCGTATCACCCTGCGAAGCCGTGTATTTCTGCTGGTAATAGTTGCCGTAGCGGCTGCTGCGGACATAGTAGTTCAGATAATACCAGAAGTTGTAGTTCGCCCAGTGTTGGTATTCCGAGACCGAGTTATAGGCCCAGTTTTTGATCCGGTAGGAACGGTCGTTCTTGCCGTCTGACATCACCACAAGTGTCTTGAGCGTGTCCGAGTCGGAATAGTTTGCTGGGCGACCATCAAAGACGCTATCTACCTCACCATCGCTGACCAGACCGCTGACGATTGACCGGGTGGACGGGTCCAGAAGTGCAGCCCCCCACTTCACGCCAAGAAAGATCGACGTGCCGGCGCGCGGTTCCAACTGGTTGATCTGGCCTTGTAAATCGGTGACCGATTGGCTGAAGGGTTGGATCGACTCGAACTCTTCGTGCGGGCAGACTGTATCATCGACTACGTTGTTGTAGTTTGTCGAAGAGCCCCAGTTCCACTGGAAGTGCTGCATCTGTGTGAAGGTGTGCGTTGTATTCAAGCTGGCCGCGGTGAAGTGGCTATCGGGAACTTCGACGCAATACGAAAAGTTGTGCTTGTGATATGTGTTAAGCCGATCATAGATCGGTTCACTCACGTTCACATGCTCTGAATAGGGAACGATCGAGACCGAGATGTAGTCTTCGGTTTCCGGCTTGAGCAGCGACGACACGAACTCGTTGCCCGCGTCGCGGAGGTTCTGCATCTTGGAATTCCAGGCCATGGACCCAGAAACGTCAAGGACAAGCGATACTTCGACATTTGAAATCCGCTCTTCAGCGCCACTAACGGCCGGAACGGACAATTCCTCGACACCCATAAGGTGGATGAATTGCGTCGGTGATACCGTCGAAGCATTGGCCGTAACGGTCCGATAATTTAAGCCCTGATCGACATCGACGGACGACAGGTAGTCAGACATACCAGCTTTGTCGAAATAGTCTTCGACGACACTTTCTGGATCAAGGGTTTGGTCCAAGTCCGCGGCGGCAAGAACCGCGCGGTCCAGCGTGTTCTGAAGGCGTGTCCGCTCCATCTCGTTGTGCATAAGGTCAACGCCAATGCCACCGACCAGCACCATCATCATGATCATGAACATTGCGAAAATGGTTGCAACGCCGCTTTCGTCGCGTGCAAATTGCTGTACCTGGGAGCGGCCAAAACCTCCCGCTCGTCTGCAACTCTTCATCCCATACACCTCTACAAGAAACTGAAAATACACTGTGGGCGTGTTTTCTGTCCGTAGGTAAACATAGCCGAAGGAACATGGCTGAAATTGGGCGCTGCCGGGGCCATTTGCGGCGAGTTATCCGCGAAAAAGATCCAATCTCAACGCGGGGCTCACATCGTTTCCCACGGCATGACAGTTGCACGGATACGTGAGGTGGATTTCGCTGATGTGGGCGGCAGCCGTCCTTAATTGGAACAAGGACCGCCTTATTCCGTTAACCCAAAATTAACTTCTGTAGCAGGCCCAGCTTAACGAAATTGTTGATCTCTCACCCTATCCCGGCAGAGAGTGATTCTATCACAACGGGACGATACAGTAGGAGGACGCCGTTATGGCCCCAAAATCAGAGCCGAGCTTTCGCGAAAGTGTGGACATTATGTTCAGCCGTGCGGTGGCAATGATGGATCTTCCTCCCGGATTGGAAGAAAAGATCAGGGTCTGCAACGCGACCTATACGGTGCGGTTTGGGGTGCGTCTGCGCGGCCAGATCCAAACCTTTACCGGATACCGGTCGGTACATTCCGAACATATGGAGCCGGTAAAGGGCGGCATTCGCTATGCCACAGGGGTCAACCAGGACGAAGTTGAAGCGCTGGCCGCCTTGATGACTTATAAATGCGCGCTGGTCGAAGCGCCCTTTGGCGGGTCCAAAGGCGGGCTGTGCATCGACCCCCGCGAATATGACGAGCAAGAGCTTGAGCTGATCACCCGCCGCTTCGCGTATGAGTTGGCCAAGCGCGATCTGATCCACCCATCACAGAACGTGCCTGCGCCCGATATGGGCACGGGCGAGCGTGAGATGGCCTGGATCGCAGACCAATACGCGCGGATGAACACCACCGATATCAACGCGCGCGCCTGTGTGACGGGCAAGCCGATCAATGCAGGTGGCATCGCCGGTCGGACCGAGGCCACAGGCCGCGGCGTGCAATACGCGTTGCAAGAGTTCTTCCGGCATCCGGACGATATGAAGGCCGCGGGCCTCACTGGATCTCTCGACGGCAAGCGCGTGATCGTCCAGGGCCTGGGCAACGTGGGCTATCATGCAGCGAAATTCCTGCAGGAAGAAGACGGCTGCATCATCACAGGTATCATCGAACGCGACGGCGCATTGTTCTCGCCAGATGGGCTTGAGGTGGATCAGGTGCGGTCCTGGCTGATGAAACATGGCGGCATTTCGGGCTATCCCGACGCCACACACCATGCCGATGGCGCGGTCGTTCTGGAAGAAGAGTGTGATATTCTGATCCCTGCCGCACTTGAAGGTGTGATCCACATGGGCAACGCCGACCGGATCAAAGCGCCTCTGATTATTGAGGCCGCAAACGGCCCAGTGACCGCGGGCGCCGATGAAATCCTGCAGAAGAAAGGTACAGTGATCATCCCTGACATGTACGCCAATGCGGGCGGTGTGACGGTGTCCTACTTCGAATGGGTCAAGAACCTCAGCCATATCCGCTTTGGCCGCATGCAGCGCCGTCAAGAGGAAGGCCGCCACCAACTGCTGATTGACGAATTGGAACGGTTGAGCACTGAAAAGGGCCTCGATTGGCAACTGGCGCCCGACTTTAAGGAAAAGTACCTGCGCGGCGCGGGTGAGTTGGAACTGGTCCGCTCGGGCCTCGATGACACGATGCGGATCGCGTACCAATCGCTGAACTCGGTCTGGCATTCGCGGGACGACGTGAAAGACCTGCGCACCGCCGCCTATTTGGTCTCAATCGGAAAAGTCGCAGACAGCTACCGGGCCAAAGGGCTGTAAGGCCGCCGCGCGGACCCCAACGCGGGTCTGCGCATCTTTCCGCCTCTTGGTCTTCGCAGAAAGCCTCAGAAGAAAAGCGCCATGCCCGTCATCGAGACGAGCAGGAACAAGATCGTCATGATCCCGCCGGAGCGCACAAAGTCCATCACACGGTAGCCCGCAGGCCCCATGATCAGCGCGTTGACCTGATGCGTTGGGATCAAGAACGAGTTGGACGTCGAGATCGCAACCGTCAGCGCAAAGACCGCCGGATCGCCGCCCGCGGCCAATGCGATTGAGACGGCCAAGGGGACCAGCAGCACGGTCGCCCCCACATTGGACATCACCAGCGTAAAGCCCGTCGCCAGAACCGCGAGCCCCACCTGCAGCGACCAAAGCGGCCAACCGTCGAGCAATGATAAGATCTGCGCCGCGATCCAGGCCGCCGTCCCCGTGTTTTGCACCGCCTGCCCCAGCGGGATCAGAGACGCGAGCAAAAACACCGTCGACCAACTCACCGCCTCATAGGCTTCATCAATCGACAAAACCCGCGACACCACCATCCCCATTGCACCAATCAACAGGCACAGCGACAGGCGCACGTCCGAAAATAGGATCAGCGCCAGCGCGATCACGAAAAAGGTGAGCGCCCATCCCACCTTCTGCGGACGCAGCTCTTCGCGCGGGAAGTCCGATGTGACGACGACAAAGTCCTTGTCCCGCGTCAGCCGCGCCAACGCGTCCCAAGGCGCGTGTACAACAAGTGTATCGCCTGCCCTGAACGGCACGAGGCCGAACTGCGTCGCCGGATGATCCTCTGTTTCGACAAGGCTCATCGTTTCTTCGCTGCGGTGGATCGCCAAAAGCGACAGCCCATAAGTACTGCGAAAGAGCAGATCCTTGGCGGATTTTCCGATCACGTCCGAGCCGGGCGGGATCACGATCTCGGCCACGCCCGCTTGGGTGGCGGCAAAATCCTCCGAAAATCGGTCCATCGCTGGCAGCACGTTGAGGCCGTAGCAGTCGGCGAATTCCTCCTGCACCACCCGCCGCAGACCCAGGATGGCGAGCCGGCAGGGCGCTTCAATCGTGGTCAGGCTCATCGGCGCGATGACTTTCTTGCCCCGGTAGTCGGTGCCCAGAATATAAAGGTGGTGGGCATCCATGATGTCCGACAGCGTTTGCCCCACCAGAATATTGCCCGCTGGCACTTCGACCTCAAAGAGGTCCGCGTTCAGCCCGTAGGTGTCGCGCACATATTCTTGCATGGATTGGCCACTTGCCGCATCCGACCCCGCGCGCGTGCTGGGCAGCACCCAACGCCCGGCAATCACAAAGTAGAGGATGCCTGTGGCCACCAACATCAGACCAATCGGTGTCACCGCAAACAGGCCAAAAGGCGCCATCTGCTGATCTGCGGGCAGGATCTGGTTCGAGGCCAGCAGCAGGTCGTTCAACAAAATAAGCGGCGACGACCCGACCATCGTGATCGTCCCGCCCAAGATTGCGCAGAACCCCATCGGCATCAAAAGCCGCGACATTGGGATATCGGTGCGCGCGGAGATCCGGGAAATCACGGGCAGAAACAGCGCCGCCGCACCGACGTTTTGCATAAACGACGAAATCACGCCCACAACGCCCGACACGATTGGGATGATGCGCCCCTCGGTTGTGCCGCCGTGTCGAAGGATCAGCGCGGCCACTTTCGACATCAAGCCCGTTCGGTCTAACCCCGCCCCAATGATCATAACCGCAATGATTGACACCACCGCATTTGAGGAAAAGCCGGTAAAAAGCTGCCCGACATCGGCCAAGTTTCCGAGCCCCGGCAGGTAGCTGAGCGCGCCCAGGATCACCATCACGAGGACAGCGGCCACATCGATCCGCACGATCTCTGAGACGAAAAGAAACACGGTGAAGGCCAACAGACCCAACACCACCATCATCTCGTAACTCAGTTGGACCGCCTCCACACCGCCTTCCTCTTGCCTGTTGGGCGGAGACTAGGGCGAGAGGTTCAAGCTGTGCAACATCTTTCCCGGTAGGCCCAGACGTGGACCTATCGGGTGATGATTTCTGGCCCCATCATCATGTTGGGCAACCAGGTGGAGATGGCCGGAATGTAGGTCACCATAATCAGGAACACGAAGAGCACCGCGGTGAAAGGAAGCGCTGCCTTCACGACGCGCATCATCGGCATGCCCGCCACGCCCGAGGTGACAAAGAGGTTCAGACCCACCGGCGGCGTGATCATCCCGATCTCCATGTTCACCACCATGATGATGCCCAGATGGATCGGGTCGATCCCCAGCTCAATCGCGATGGGAAAGACCAGGGGGGCGACGATGACCAGGAGGCCCGAAGGCTCCATAAACTGGCCGCCGATCAGCAGGATCACGTTGACGATTATGAGGAACATCACCGGGCCCAGCCCCGCCTCAAGCATTGAGGCCGCGATGGTTTGTGGGATCTGCTCTTCGGTCAGCACGTGTTTGAGGATCAGCGCGCAGGCGATAATGAAGAGGAGCGTGATCGTCAGTTTCCCCGCCTCAAAGAGCGTGTCGCGCGTGTCGCGGTGGAAGAATACGGTCACCAAGGCGATGGGCTTTTGCAGCAGCGTCAAGTTGCGCCGGTCATCGTCCTGCGTATGGAGTGGCCCCATGTCCCTGTAGACAAATACGGCGATAAGAAAGGCATAGACGGCGGCCACAGCGGCGGCTTCGGTTGGCGTAAAGATGCCGCCATAGATGCCGCCCAAGATGATCACGATCAGGAAGAGCCCCCAAGACGCCTCGCGCCCAGACGCCCAAATCTCGTTCCATCCCAGCCAGTCGCCTTTGGGCAGGTCCCGCACCTTGGCGATAATGTAGATGGTCGTCATCAGCATCAGCCCCGCCATGAGGCCCGGGATAACGCCCGCAAGGAACATGCGGCCCACGGATACGTCCACGGCGGAGGCATAGACCACCATCACAATCGAAGGCGGGATCAAGATGCCCAGCGTGCCCGCGTTGGCGATGACGCCTGCGGCGAAGTCTTTGGTATAGCCGACCTGCCGCATGCCCGCGATCACGATGGTGCCGATGGCAACGACGGTCGCTGGCGACGAGCCTGAAAGGGCTGCAAAGAGCATACAGGCAAAGACACCCGCGATCGCCAAACCGCCGGGCAAGTGGCCCACGCAGGCAATCGAAAACCGGATGATCCGCTTTGCCACCCCGCCGGTGGACATGAAGGTTGAAGCCAGGATGAAGAACGGGATGGCCAGCAGCGTGTAATGCCCCGCCATCGCCTGGAAGAGCGAATTTGCGACGGAGGCCAGCGAGGCGTCCGAGTACCACAAGAGGAACAGCACCGACGAGAAGCCCAGCGACACCGCAATCGGCACACCGATCAGCATCAGGCCGATGACCATCGAGAAGAGAAGTACGACATCCATGGGTTCAGTCTCCGGCGTTCACGTGACGCACGTTGTCGACGTCGTCTTCGGCTTCGTGGCTGACGATCAGGCTTTCCGCCTCGCCGCGCCAGATACGTACGGTGGCTTGGATAAAGCGGTAGAGCAGCAGCGCCATACCAAAGGGCAGGATCGCGTAAGGGATAAAGCGCGGAATTTTCTCGTATTCCTCGCCTTCGTTCATGATGGGCTCGATCCAGCGCAGCCATTCGGGCAACGGGATGTCGATCACCTCGTACCAGCCGCGAAAGCTGGTGCGCTTCATCTCTTCCAGACCTGTGGGGAACCAGCGCCCGGTGGTTTGCGGCAGGTTGGCGAAGTTGGCCCAGTAGTCCCAAGCGCCCTTGAGCAGAAGAAAGGCAAAGGCGATGCAGATCGCGCCCGAAATCAGGCCCAAGATCCGGCGCACACCGGGTGAAAAGACATTGATCAGCGCGTCCACGCCCAGGTGCGAGGTGGTCTTGACGGCATAGCTCACCCCAAACAGAACAAGCCAGGCAAAAAGGAACGAGACCATCTCAAGCCCCCAAATGAGCCCGGTGTTAAAGCCGTAGCGCAGCACCACGTTGATGAAGGTGATGACCACCATCGCCGCCAGGATCAGCGCGATGAGCGTCTCTTCAAGCTCGTTGATGAAGCGACTAAACCCGGTCAGCTCGTCTTTGTCGAATTTGGATGCCATGTCCGGCCTGTCCCGTCACATACGCCAAGGGTGTTCACGGCCTCTGCGGTCGGTGTCTTCACCCGCCGCGTGATGGCCGACGCGCCCCTTATGTGGGGGCTGTCCTTGTTTTGGTGGTTGAAGGAGCCCCGGCACACACGTGCGCCGGGGCGACTTGGCTTAGTTCATCGCTGCGTTGATCGCTTGCGCGGCGTCAATGTTTTCTTGGCCGACATCGTCTTTGAACTGCTCCCAGACAGGCTTCATGGTGGCGACCCAATCTGCCCGCTGCTCGGCTGTCAGTTCGCGCACAACGCCGCCCGCGGCGATGATGGCTTCACGGTTGTCTTGGTTCACTTTGAACGCTTCGGAGTTCCGCGTGACAGTCACGTCGTCGATGATCGCTTTGAGCTGCTTGCGCACGTCGCCGTCCAGGCTTTCCCACCAGTCGACATTGGTGACCAGAAGATAGTCGATGATGCCGTGGTTGGTTTCGGTCACACCGTCTTGGACTTCGAAGAACTTCTTGCCGTAGATGTTCGACCACGTGTTCTCTTGTCCGTCCACAACGCCAGTTTGCAGCGCGCCGTAGACTTCCGAGAACGCCATCGGCTGGGGCGAGCCGCCCAAGGCCGCCATCTGCGCCTTCAGCACGTCAGAGTTCTGCACACGGAACTTCAGACCATTGGCGTCTGTTGGCGAGATCAGCGGCACGTTTGCCGACATCTGCTTCATGCCGTTATGCCAGAACGCAAGACCCAGCAGACCGCGGCGGGTCATCGACTCTTTCATCGCTTGACCGGTTTCCGAGTTCTGGAACGCATCAACCGCTTCGATGTTTTCGAACATGAACGGCAAATCGAAGATGCGGAACTGCTTGGTGAACTGTTCAAACTTCGACAGCGACGGTGCCGCCAGTTGAACGTCGCCCTGCAGCATCGCTTCAAGCACTTGGTTGTCGTTATAAAGCGTGGAGTTCGGGAAGACCTCCATGCAGGCTGTGCCGTTCATCTCGGTATTCACACGTTCAGCCAACAGCGTCGCAGCGATCCCTTTAGGGTGCTTGTCTGTGTTGGTCACGTGGCTGAATTTTACGACGATTTCGCCGTCGTCACAGGCCGCGGCAACCGCGCCTGCGCTTACAGTTAGGGCCATCGCCGTCATGGCGAGGGTTTTCATCAGCTTCATCTGGTGTCCTCCCAAAAGCTTACGTGTTGGCACATGCGTGCCTTGGTCCCGCGTCACAGCGGTACTCGCCTATGGATACGCCCGCGAGCCGGGCAATCAAGCAAGCTGTGGGAAAATGCGGTATCCCGTGGAATACGATTTTATTTCAATGCTTTGCCCGATGTGTTTCGTGACCACATCAGGCTGAAAAGACCCAGCTAGGCGAAAACCCGCACAGCGCAGCGCATCCATGTGCGGATTTCCGCACGCCTCAACCGGTGGCGAATCCGCCCGCCCGCACGTTACACAGGATCCATGACACATGACCCCCAACGGCTTGATCAAATCCTCACCGGCTTAATGGCCGCCCATGCGCTGAAGGACACGTTCCGGTCGGCTCATACCCGGCACCATCACCCCGAAAGCGTTGCGGCCCATTCCTGGGCGCTGTGCCTGCTGATTTTGATGCTGGAGGATGATCTGGCCGGGCTTGATCTGTTGAAGCTTTTGAAGCTCGCGATCTTGCACGATCTGGGCGAGGCGATTTCAGGCGATATCCCGGCGATCCACCAAGTTCCGGGCCAGAACAAGGCCGCAGAGGAGCGGGCAGATCTGCAAACGCTGATGGCGCCGTTACCGCCGGAGATCCAGGCCCGGTTTCTGGCGCTGTGGGACGAGTATGAGGCCGCAGAGACGCCCGAGGCTATCATGGCCAAGGGGCTCGATAAGTTGGAGACCATGGCGCAGCACGTGTCGGGTGACCAGGTCGCGGACTTCGATTACCTGTGGAACCTGGGCTATGGCACCAATCGCACCGACAAAACGCCGCTCCTGCGCGCGCTCCGCGAGAAGGTGGATGCCTTGACCCAAGACGCGCATCACGCGCGGTAGGTTTCCGGCTTCAGCCCGTGTTTTGTGAGTTTGTCATAGAAGGTCTTGCGGGGCAGTTTTAACAGTCGCGCCGCCTCCGCTGCGCGGCCTTCAACCCGTTGAAGTGCCTGTTCCAGCAGGGACTTTTCGACTTGCGCCATTTGCTCGACAAGGCCCAGTCCAGTTTCCGCCTCCAACGGCTCTGACAGCCCCAGCGCAAAGCGCATCGCCTCGGACATCAGCGCGCGCGCATTACCGGGCCAATCGCGGCGCATCAGGTCTGACACCAGTTCCGGGGCAATGGCCGGCGCGTCTACGCCCGCCTGCTCCGCCGCTTGCGACACGTAGTGCCGGAAGAGGACAGGTATATCCTCCCGCCGGTCTTCAAGCGCCGGAATATGTACAGAAACACCAGCCAAGCGGTAGTAAAGGTCCGCATGAAGCCGCCCCGCCGCCATTTCCGCTTCGGGGTCAACGCTCGCCCCCAAAAGAAGCCGCGCGCGCGGTGCAGTGTCCAGCGCATCGGTCAGGTGGAACTGAGTTTCCATCGGCATCTGCGCAATCTCATCTAGGAACAGCGCCCCGCCCTGCGCCGCAGCAAGTGCTGACGCCAGCGCGTCAGTGCCTAAGTCGCGGCTGGTGCGTTTGACAAACGCCGCTTTGGACTGCGCAGAACACAGGTGCAAAACCTCTGCAACCTTGGGAATGCCCGAGCCGGGCGGGCCCAAGATCATCGCATCGCTTGCCGCATTGGCGATCTGGCGCACGCGCGCCCGCAGAGCCTCCGACGCGGGGCTAACACCAAAGATCATCCGCGCCGCCGGATCGCCCGTTTCGACACGGGCCCGCAGCGCGCGGTTTTCCTGAACCAGCGCCCGTGTGCGCAGCGCGCGTTCCAGCACTTGGATCAGATCCTTGGGCGCGCAGGGCTTTTCCAGAAAGTCAAAGGCCCCCTGCCCGATCGCCTGGACCGCCATCGGGATGTCGCCCTCACCGGTGAGCAGGACCACGGGCAGGTCCGGGTCCTGCTCTTGCGCGTAGGTCAAAAGATGAAACCCATCGCGACCCGGCATCCGAATGTCGGACAGGATCACGCCATCGAAGGCCTTGGTGATATGGTCCTTGGCGGCCACAAAGGACCCGGCAAGGACGGCCTGCAACCCGGCCAAATCCAGCGATTGCCCCAGGGCCTCGCGCACAGCTTTGTCGTCGTCCACAACCAAAACGGTTCGGGTCATTCTGCGGCCTCTTGCACATCCGACCAGCGCTCCAGCGCGACGGTGAATTCGGCGCCGCCCTCTGACCGGTTTTCGCCCCGGATGGTACCGCCAAAGCTTTGCACGATGCCATAGCTGATCGACAGCCCCAGCCCCATGCCGGCCGTTTCTTCGCCTGACTTTGTTGAATAAAAAGGCTCAAACACCTTGTCTGGCACGTCGATGCCTGGCCCGCTGTCGCGCACCACGACGCAAAGTTGGTCGGCGTCGTGCACTTCGATGGACACGCGGCGCTCGTCCCGTCCGGCCATCGCGTCCACGGCATTGGAAATGAGATTGACGAACACCTGCGACAGCCGAACCTCGCCGCCCTGGACCCAAATCGGGCCGTCGGGGGAGGACAGGTGCACGGTCACGCCCTGCTGGCGACATTGGGGCTCCGTCAATTCGACCGCCGACCGCAGCACCTCGGTCAGGTCGACCCGGCTGACCGGCGCGCTTTCCTGACGGGCAAAGGCGCGCAGATTGCGAATGATGCGCCCCATGCGGTCAGCTAGATCGGCAACCCGGGTCACGTTGTCTTTCGCCGCATCGGGCCGGTCGGTGTCCAGATAGGTCGCCGCATTCTCTGCAAAGCTGCGGATCGCCATCAGGGGTTGGTTCAACTCGTGGCTGATCCCCGCCGACATCTGGCCCAGGGCCGACAGCTTGCCGGCCTGGACCAAATCGGCCTGGGCTTGGCGCAGGGCGGCTTCAGCCTCTTTGCGTTCCCGGTTCTCCCGCAAAAGGGCGGCGTTACTCGCTGACAAGGCCTCCGTGCGTGCAGCCACGCGCGCCTCAAGCCGCGTGTTCGCTTCGGCCAGCGCACGGCGGCGATCTGTTACGGTCAGTAGGATCGCTCCGAACGCCAAACAAAGCCCAGCAAAGGCAGCGGCCTGGAGGCCTGCGATCCGCAGCGCTGGGCGGGTGTCGAGGAGCGCCTCGGCCCGCAGCGAGAAGACCGGCAGATCACGGATGATGTGCAGCGCCCGGTCGGGTAAGTATGGCGACCACGCGGTGCGCCAGATCTCGTGGCCTGCGTCATAGCGCGCGGAGACTGGCTGCGCGGGTCCTTTCGGCGGGTTCAACCCGGTGCCAGTATCCGGGCGGAACCAGCCCGCCAGTTCGGAGCGGTTGGTGATGCGGACAACACCCGACTGATCCGTGAAGAACACCGCCGGGTTTGAGCCGGTCCAGTCCCATTCAATCTCGGCAATATCGGCCGCAACGACGACTGCGCCCACGACGCGCCCGCCCGGGCCAAACTGCGGCGCTGCGAAGTAATAGGCCCGCTCTGGCAGTGGAAAATAGGTGGCCATGCCTGTGCCAAGTGCGCCCTGCAGCGCACGCTGCGCGAAGGGCAGATCCGACAGATTGCGCAATTCGGCGCCGCGCGCGGCGGCCCGCACGAAGCCGTCGATATCCATATACATCACATCCAGCGCAGAGGTTTTGTCCGCTACCGATTGAAACAGTCGCCGTGCCGCAAGCGGCTCATGCCCCGTGCTCAACTGGGTCAACACCGGGTGATCCGACATCAAAACGGCGAGTTCGCGATACCGTTGCAATTGCCCAGCGACCCGGTCGGACGCCAGCGCCAAGTCGGCTTGCCCCTGAGCGGCGAGTTGATCCAGCGCCCGGATATAGCCCACCCGCCAGATCCCCACCGCACAGACGACCACAAGGACCAAAAACCCACCAATGAACGCCGCGCGCATACGCATTCCCTGTTGCATGCCGCGCACCATAGGCCCAGAGGCCTTGCAAAGACCAGCCTTGGGCGTGCAACTGCGGCTATGAAAGAGTTTTCGCAATCCCTGACCGACCCGGACTTTGTCCAGAACCCCTACCCCGCCTATGACCGCGCCCGCGCGCTGGGGCCTGTTGTTTTTTGGCGCGACATGGGCATGGCGGCGGCGTTCGATCATGCGACGGTTTCGGCATTGTTGCGCGACCGGCGGTTGGGCCGAACGCCACCCGAGCCGCGCCCCGCGCCGGACCATTTGGCCGCATTTCGCGCGCTTGAGGCGGATAGTCTTCTGGAATTGGAACCACCGCGCCACACCCGGCTGCGGGCTTTGGTGCTGCGGGCATTCACGTCGCGCAGTGTCACGCGCCTGCGTCCTGGAATTGAGGCAATCACGGCTGAACTTGTGGC
Source organism: uncultured Aliishimia sp. (assembly GCA_963922415.1). GTDB lineage: Bacteria > Pseudomonadota > Alphaproteobacteria > Rhodobacterales > Rhodobacteraceae > Aliishimia. The sequence continues at coordinate 28,639 of CAWUIP010000032.1, forward strand.
CGCCTTGCCGCGCGACGCGCCCTTTGACCTGATCCCAAGTTTCTGCCAACCGCTGCCGGTCCGCGTGATCGCACAGCTTTTGGGGGTACCTGAAGAGATGGCGCCAGAGCTTCTCGCCTGGTCGCGCGATATGGTCGCGATGTACCAGACGGGCGTGACGCAAGAGGTGGAGACAAGCGCAGGGCGTGCGGCAGCGGACTTCACAACATTCATGCGCGACTTCATAGATGCCCGGCGCAGTGATCCTCGTGACGATCTGATCACAGCGCTGATTTCGGCGGAAGAAGATGGCGAGAAACTCACCA
>CAWUIP010000033.1:0-27534 GCA_963922415.1 uncultured Aliishimia sp.
CGCACGCCACATGGTCCGATCTGGATATGATCGGTGTCGGCGTTGGGCCCGGCAATTTCACCGGCATCCGCATTTCGGTCTCTGCCGCGCGCGGTTTGGCACTTGGGCTAAAGATCCCCGCCGTAGGCGTCACGACCTTTGACGCTCTGCGCGGCGGCACCATTGGGATCGCCGCCGTCGCGGGTCCGCGCGAAACGGCCTATCTCGCCGAAGACAGTGCACCCCCGCGCATTGTTGCGCTGGATGAGGTCCCATCAGAAGCAATTTGGCCCAAGAGCGGTGCGGATCTCGCGACGCGTATCGCAAAGGTTGCATATGACAGGCCAACCAGCCTCGATATGCGCCCAGCACCGCTCTACATCCGGCCCGCAGACGCGGCGCCTGGTCGGCACAGCGCGCCTGTGATCCTGGATGACGCCTGAAGAGATCGCCGTACTGACGGAGGCGGCTTGGCCGCGCTCTGGTTGGAGCCTGCGCGAACTGCGCCAATCATTGGAGAGCCCATCCACCCAGCTTTTGACACGCGAAAGCTGCGCGTTCTTGATCGCACAGGTCATTCCGCCCGAGGCCGAAATTCTGATCATCGCCGTCGATCCAGATCACCGACGCCAAGGCCATGCACGAGCACTGCTTGCCGATCTTATGCAGCGCGTTGACCGCATCTTCCTGGACGTGCGTGCAGATAACCAGGCTGCACGTGCACTTTATCAAACGACCGGTTTTGCAGAAACGGGGCGCCGTAGGGGCTATTATTCGGACTTTGATGGAACGCGCGTGGACGCCGTGACTATGTCTTGGGCCGCCGCCGCGTCAGGGCCGGAATAAGCCCAAGAATCGGTTGACCTTCCCGCAGCCTTCCCCCCCTAATGTCGCATGATCATGACAAGATCGGTGCAGATGCTGCTAAGTTAAGCAGGGGACGGCACCGCGAACCAATAACGTGGGAGATATTCATGACGATCATGCAAAAATTCCTGAGCGCGGCCGCCGGTGTGGCGCTGAGCGCGGGAGCCGCTTTGGCAGAGCCAGCGATCATTTTCGATCTGGGCGGCAAGTTTGACAAATCCTTCAACGAAGCGGCGTTCAACGGCGCCAAGCGGTGGGCAGAAGAGACCGGCGGCACGTTCCGTGAGATCGAGCTGCAGTCCGAAGCACAGCGTGAGCAAGCGCTGCGCCGCTTTGCCGAAGCAGGCGCAAACCCGATCATCACAACGGGCTTTGCGTTCACAAACGCTGTGGGCCAGGTCGCACCCGACTACCCTGACACAAAGATTGTGAACATTGACGGATGGCTGCCAGAAGTGCCTGCCAACGTTCAGCTGATCGGCTTCCAAGAGCATCAAGGCTCCTACCTGGTGGGTATGCTGGCGGCGATGGCAACAGAGTCCAACACAGTTGGTTTCATCGGCGGCATGGACATCCCCCTGATCCGCCACTTCGCTTGCGGCTACGCCCAAGGCGTGAAATCCGTGAAACCTGACGCGACCGTGGTTGCCAACATGACCGGCACAACACCCGCGGCCTGGAACGACCCTGTGAAAGGGTCTGAACTGACCAAAGCTCAAATCTCCCAAGGCGCGGACGTTGTCTATGCGGCGGCGGGCGGCACAGGCGTTGGCGTTCTGCAAACAGCCGCAGATGAGGGCATCCTGTCGATCGGCGTGGACAGCAACCAAAACTACCTGCACCCCGGCTCCGTCCTGACCTCCATGCTCAAGCGCGTTGACGTCGCTGTCTATGAGAGCATGAAAGCAGGCGCCGCGATGGAAACCGGTGGCTTCACCATCCTGGGCCTCGCCGAAGAAGGCGTGGGCTATGCCGTAGACGAGCACAACGAAGCGCTCCTGAACGACGACATGATTGCAGCGGTCGAAAAGGCCAAAGCCGACATCATCTCGGGCGATCTGGAAGTCGTGGCCTACTACGCCAACGACAGCTGCCCAGTTCTGGACTTCTAAAACCCAATTACGGGTGTAAGATTGGGCCGCGCTAAGCAATTGGCGCGGCCTTTCTTGTACGAACGGACCGGGCGCGCCAGTCTTTGGCACCAAGCAGGTGCCGCGACATCGAAACCCGCGGTTAAATCACGCAAGAAGGTGTGCCAACCAACCACCGCGCACTGTGCTTCCGCCCGACGGCGTGGGTCACACGTACCGCGAATTGACCCAAACTCACCCAACTCTGAACGCGCGTCCCCAATGGGTTTCCAATGACAGTTTCATCCATTCGCAACGCACTGTGGCATGGAGTTGTGTTCTCGATCGTGATCGGCTCGAAGTCCTTTGCCCAAGGCGGAAGCACTTTGGCCACGTGCTCAGCTCACTTTCAAGCCAGGGCCGACTGGCTGCGTTCCTTGGACGCAAACGCGGCGGCTGTGGCCTTTTTCGAGATCCGCGCCGAGACCCTTTGGGACAGCATACCGCGTGATTGCGGCATGCAAACTGGATTTGGCAATACGTATTTTGCGTATAGTGCGCGGCGTCCCGTGGTCACCGATCTTATGGTGACCTGGGCCGAAGACGGTGATCAAAAGCGACCGACCTGCATGGAAGTCAGCCTTTGCACACAGTGCTTAGCAACCTACAGGGCAATGGTGCGCTAAGCCCACTCCGATCATCAGAGAGCTTCGAGAACGAAGCGAAAGATGTTGACCGGCAAGCCAGCTCCGAGGCCTCCATCTTGAGCGAAAACCGAAAGCGCCCCGGCCGTCGGTCACGTCAGGTCTGGGCAAAGCGCGAAACCTTTGCCAATGTTAACGGAATCGAAGTGGGGCAAGATGACATGGCGGGGCAAGCACCGGCAATTGAGCTAAAGGGCATCTCGAAAGCCTTCGGACCAGTTCAGGCCAACAAAGACATTTCAATTTCCGTGATGCCCGGAACGATCCACGGCATCATCGGCGAGAACGGCGCAGGCAAATCCACGCTGATGTCGATCCTTTATGGCTTCTACAAGGCTGACGCGGGCGAGATTTTTATCTCCGGCCAGAAGACGCAGATCCCCGACAGCCAGGCCGCCATCGCAGCAGGCATCGGGATGGTGTTTCAGCACTTCAAGCTCGTTGAGAATTTCACGGTGCTTGAAAACATCGTTCTGGGCGCGGAGGATGGTTGGCAGCTTGGCCCATCGCTGACCAAGGCGCGTGCGACGCTCAAGGAGCTCTCCGACGAATACGAACTCAAGGTCGATCCCGATGCGGTCATCGAAGAGATCGGCGTGGGCATGCAGCAGCGGGTGGAGATCCTCAAGGCGCTCTACCGCCGGGCCAATATTCTGATCCTGGACGAACCCACCGGCGTGTTGACCCCTGCCGAGGCAGATCAACTTTTCCGAATTTTGGGACGGCTCAAGGAAGAAGGCAAAACCATCATCCTGATCACGCACAAGCTGCGCGAGATCATGGACACCACCGACACGGTCAGCGTGATGCGCCGCGGCGAGATGACGGCCACGGTCAAAACGGCCCAAACAAGCCCCGCAGAACTCGCCGAGTTGATGGTGGGCCGCAAGGTCCTGCTGCGCGTTGACAAGAAGCCCGCCACGCCCGGCGAAGTCATCCTAGACGTGCAAAAGCTGCGTGTGGTTGACGAAAAAGGAGTCGAGCGTCTGCGCGGCATCGACTTGCAAGTGCGCGCGGGCGAAATCTTGGGCATCGCGGGCGTGGCCGGCAACGGGCAGTCAGAGCTTTTGGAAGTCTTGGGCGGCTATGCCGAGGCCACAGGCAACATCACCGTCAACGGCCAACCGATTGACCTGACGGGCAAGCTCTCGGACGGGCGGTCGCGCCGCGCACGCGGCATCGCGCATGTGCCCGAGGACCGGCAGCGCGAAGGCCTGATCATGGACTACATGGCTTGGGAAAACACCGCCTTCGGCTATCACCACGACGAACGCTACCGCGCGGGCCTGTTGATGAACAACGCCGCCATCCGCGCCGATACCGAGGCCAAGATGGAACGCTTTGACGTGCGCCCGCCCAACCCGAAGCTCGCCGCCAAGAACTTTTCAGGCGGCAACCAGCAAAAGGTCGTCCTCGCGCGCGAGATTGAACGCAACCCGGACCTTCTGCTCATTGGCCAACCCACGCGCGGCGTGGACATCGGCGCCATCGAGTTCATCCACCAGCGCATTGTGCAGCTGCGCGACGAGGGCAAAGCCATCCTCCTCGTCTCCGTCGAACTCGAAGAGATCCTTGGCCTCGCCGACCGCATCGCAGTGATGTTCGACGGAAGGATCATGGGCGAACGCGCGCCGGGTCAAACGGACGAAAAAGAACTCGGCCTCTTGATGGCCGGTATGCAAGGCGCTGCGGCATGACCGCCCTTTCATTGTTCCAAAAACACTCCGGGGACGTCGCGGCACGCGACGGGGGCAGCGCCCCTCTGACCCGCCAACCATACGGAGCCCCCAAATGGACGTGATGCCGAAATGGGCCGAGGTGATCCTCGTTCCGCTGATCTCACTTGTCCTCGCGGCGATCCTGTCCGCGCTTGTGATCATGGCCATTGGCGAAGACCCCTGGGCGGCAGTGAAACTGATGGTCGACGGCGCGCTCGGCTCCTCCTATGGCTGGGGCTATACGCTGTATTACGCGACCAACTTCATGTTCACCGGCCTTGCTGTGGCTGTGGCCTTCCACGCACGGCTCTTCAATATCGGCGGTGAGGGCCAGGCGCTCTTGGGCGGTCTCGGCGTGGCGCTCATTTGCCTCTTTATCCCCTGGCCCCATTGGACCGTCGCGCTCTTGGCCGCCATGATCGGCTCGGCCCTTTTTGGCGCCGCTTGGGCGGCGATCCCAGCCTATCTGCAAGCCAAGCGCGGCAGCCATATCGTGATCACGACGATCATGTTCAACTTCATCGCTGCCGCCGTCTTGAACTACGTCCTGGTGAACCTCTTGCGCCCACCGCGCGCCATGGACCCGGCAACTGCGAACTTCCCCGAAGGCACGCACCTGCCCTCCCTCCACGAGATGCTGGCGCCCTTTGGCATCGCCTTCTCAAAATCCGCCCCTGCGAACGTGTCCCTGATCATTGCGATCATCGCCTGTTTTCTGGTCTGGCTACTGATCTGGCGCACGCGCCTTGGCTATGAGATCCGCGCTTATGGCCATTCTGAGACCGCCGCCCGCTACGCCGGTATCTCCAACGTCAAGATCACCATGATCGCCATGCTCATATCGGGTGGGCTCGCAGGAATGATGGCGATCAACAATGTGATGGGCGAGGCCGAACGGCTGGTTCTAAACGCAACCGAAGGCGCAGGCTTTATCGGCATCGCGGTGGCACTCATGGGCCGCTCGCATCCTTTCGGCGTGTTCCTGGCGGCGATCCTCTTTGGCTTCCTCTATCAGGGCGGCGCCGAACTGGCGCTGTGGACGTCGATCCCGCGCGAACTCATCGTCGTGATCCAGGCGCTGGTGATCCTTTTCACGGGCGCGCTCGACAATATGGTGCGGATGCCGCTAGAGCGGATCTTCCTCAGCCTGCGCCGCAAGGGGGCCTAGAATGGACTTTCTGACAATCATCCAGGTCCTCGATTCCACCGTGCGCCTCGCGACACCGCTTTTGCTGGCTTGTCTGGCTGGCCTCTTTTCCGAGCGTGCCGGGATCTTCGATATCGGGCTTGAGGGCAAAATGCTGATGGCCGCGTTCTTCTCGGCTGCGACAGCCGCCATGACCGGCTCGGTCTGGGTTGGGCTAGCGGCTGGCATCTTGGCGTCGATGATCATGTCGGGCCTGCACGGGCTGGCCTCGATCACGTTCCGGGGCAACCAGTTGATCTCGGGCGTGGCGATCAACTTCCTCGCGGCGGGCATGACCGTGCTCGTTGCCCAAGACTGGTTTCAACAGGGCGGGCGGACCCCGTCCCTCACTGAAGGTGGCCGGTTCGCGCCCATCACCTTCCCCTTCGCCGACAGTCTCGCCAATGTGCCAATTCTCGGCCCCGTCTACAGCGAACTGCTTTCTGGTCACTCCATCCTTGTCTATCTCGCCTTCCTGGCGGTTCCTGGGACCTGGTGGGTGCTTTACCGTACGCGCTTTGGCCTGCGCCTGCGGGCGGTGGGCGAAAACCCCGCCGCTGTAGATACAGCTGGCGTGTCCGTTGTGGGCTTGCGCTTTGCCGCCGTGGCGATCTGCGGTCTGCTCTGCGGCCTTGCGGGGGCCTATCTGGCCACAGCTCTGCAAGCTGGCTTTGTGAAGGATATGACGGCGGGACGTGGCTTTATCGCGCTTGCGGCGTTGATTTTCGCCAAATGGAAGCCCTGGGCCGCGATGTGGTCCTGCCTGCTCTTTGGCTTCTTGCAGGCGATCGCGCTGCGTTACCAGAACATCGACCTTGGCGTGTTCACGGTGCCGGTGCAGGTCATGGACGCCCTGCCCTATATCCTGACCGTGGTGATCCTGGCGGGCTTTGTGGGCAAGGCCATCCCGCCGCGCGCAGGCGGCGAGCCCTACGTCAAAGAGCGGTAGGCGGCCACTGCCCCTCCGCCAGCCCAGCAATCGCGCCGGTAATCCGGTCAAAGCTCTGCGCCGCGCGGTGGCTCATGCCGCGCGCGCGCAGATAACCGTGGATTAGACCAGCTTCCGTCACGCAAACCGCCTTGGACCCCGCCTCCGTCAACGCTTGGGCATAGACGACACTGTCCGAGGCCAGCGGGTCGCACTCAGCCGCAAAGCAGACCGTTGGCGGCAGGTTCGCAAAATCTGTATCTTGCAGGGCCGCGAAATTGGGATCGCCTGTGGGCGTATCCGCCCCGCCCGTGCGGATTTTCAAGTAGTAATCCACATCACGCGCCGTGAGTTGCGGCGCTTCGGCGTGTTCCACATAGGACGGCAAATCACGCGCGCCACCAAACGCGCCATAGATCAGGACTTGGCCCTTGGGGCGGACCGGACCGCGCCGCGCGGCGTGGCTGACCGACGCGGCCAAACAGGCCCCCGCACTGTCGCCCGCGAGCACAACAGGCCCCGGATAGGCGCCAGCCACGGCGAAGAACATCCCCAAAGCGGCTTTGAAATCCGCTGGATAAGACGTCTCCGGTGCCAGGGGATAGTCAACAGCGATCAGGCGCGCCCCCGTGGCGGCGCTGATCTCAGCGCAGATGCTGTCATGACTGTCGAGCCCGCCGACCACGAAGCCGCCACCGTGGTAGTAGACCACCGTTGCCGTGGCCCCTTCGGGCTCGTATCGGCGGCAGGGCACACCGGCCCAATCCTCATCCGCGACCTCCAGCCCGTCTGGGCGGCCACGGTCGAAGGCTGCGCACATCTGATTGTAGACGTCCCGCTGCCCGACCACGTCCAACGATATGGCATCTGGCGGATAAAGCGCATCGCACTTGGCCAGATAGGCCAGCATTTCAGTGTCAAGGCGGGTGCTGTAGTCGACCATTACTGCGCGGCGATCTGAGCGCCCGCCTCCACCTCTTCCCATGGACGCGTGAACGCCCCCAGCACCGATTGAACCGCTGCGGCCTCTGCACCTTTCAGGTCAACCTGCGCGACCAGGCCCCGCTTTTTGTCCTCAAGCACGGAGACAACGCGCGCGCTCAGGCCAGCCTCTTCCAGCGCAGTGTTATAGATCCGCGTGATCGCAGAGCGGCGCAGGTCAGGCTTAAAGATCTTGCCCACAGCCGTCTTCGGCAACTCGCCCATGACCTCAAGGTGTTTTGGATGCGCAGCCCGTTCGTGGACATTCGTGCGGCAGAACTCAATCAGCTCTTCGGTCGTCGCTGTCGCGCCCTCCACCAGTTCGACAAAGGCGCAAGGCACTTCGCCGGCATGCGCGTCCGGCTGGCCAATGGCACCCGCAAAGGCGACAGCCGGGTGGCCCAGCAAGGCTTCTTCAATCTCGGCCGGATCAATGTTGTGCCCGCCGCGGATGATCAGATCCTTCGCGCGGCCTGTGATCCACAGATAGCCGTCAGCGTCAAACCGGCCCAGATCGCCCGTGCGCAGGTAGTTGCCGTGATACAGGTCTTTGTTCTTATCGGCTTCCGTATAAGTGCCGCCCACGATCACGCCGGGGTTCGACACGCAGATCTCGCCAATTTCGTCTGTGGCACATTCTTCGGCGCCCTCGGGCGTGGCTTTGAAGATTTTGACATCCGTGTAGGGGAACGAGATGCCGATAGAGCCCACCTTCTTTTCCCCATCCGTTGGGTTGCACGAGACCAGGCAGGTCGCCTCTGTTAGGCCGTAGCCTTCGACGATGGTGACATTGGTGGCGGCCTCAAACCGTTTGAACAGCTCCACCGGCAGCGGTGCTGAGCCCGAAAAGGCCGTTTTGACAGACGAGATATCGGCGTTCACCGGGCGCTGCATCTTGGCCGAGATCGCCGTGGGCACGGTGATGATAAATGTCACCTTCCACCGCTCGATCAGCTTCCAGAAATTATCGAACACTCCATCGCCGCGATAGCCCTGCGGCGTGGGGAAGACCACATGCGCGCCGGACATCACCGCGCCCATCATGATCGGATGGCACGCGAAGACGTGAAAGAGCGGCAAGGGACACATGACCACGTCCGTCTCTTGATACAGCAGCGTGTTGCCGACCCATCCATTGTAGACGAGGCCTGAATAGCGGTGCTGTGCCACTTTCGGCATGCCTGTGGTGCCACCGGTGTGGAAATAGCAGGCAACCCGGTCCTCGGTCGCATCTTGGAATTGCAGCGTCTTGGGCTGCTTGGACATCTCTGCCACGAAGTCCTTATACGTTGCCCCCGGCGCAGGCGTGAACTTGGGGCGGATGAAGGGCACGATCCAGCTTTTGGGCGGCGTCAGGTAACGCGCCAGATCAACCTCCAGAACCGTTTTGACATTGGGCGCCAGCGCCACGGCCTTGGCCGTTTTCTGCGCCACATCGGTCTTGGGCATGGATTTCAGCGTGACGACGACCTTTGCGCCCGTCTCTTCCAGAATGGCGCCGATCTGTTCAGGCTCCAACAGCGGATTGATCGGGTTCACGATGCCCGCTACGGCACCGCCCAAGAAGGTCAGAAGCGTTTCGTGGCAGTTGGGAAGGATGTACGCGACGACGTCGCTGGGCCCCACGCCCAGAGAGCGAAAGAGGTTCGCGGTCTGTGTAGTCTTCTCGTGCAACTCTTTCCACGAATAGGTTTCAGCCTTGTCCGTGGGGCCAGAGAGCAACTGAAACGTCGACGCATTGCGGGTTGGAAACTTCGCAGTTGTGTTGCTGAGCATTTCATAAAGCGTCGTGGGGACGTCCCGCTCTGCCCATGGCATTTCCGCTTCAATAGCGTTTCGATCTGCGATCCCTGCGAATGGCATGCGCCGTCCTCCCTGTGCGTGTTGTCTTTGCTCCCTGAAACAAAGATGCGGCTCTTTAGCTGATTTCGCAAGTTTTGCACCCCACACGGCAAAACAAGACGCGGCGTTACACGTTGTGACCCAACGTCATCCGCCGTGTAGTTTACTTTGTACAAACCGACATCCTAGCGAGCGACGTCGACAACCTGCGCACAGGAATGAAGCGCTATTTCGCCCTAACGTAGAAACCGGTCACTTAATGTCTGGGGTGTCGCGTCCGTTACATCGCGCCCGGCCTGTTCACACCTATAGCCCTAAAAGCCGGATCGGCGTCCGGCCCTTCCGGTAGATCAAGGCGAAGATGAACAGAGTGCCCAACCTGACTGATGCAGCGCAATCCACACATGTCGGCCTTGGTGAAATTCAGCTCGAATTCTTCAAATTGCAGCGAGAGCCAAGCCAAGAACTATGCAGAATGAGGCTGCCACAGCGACCAGGGACCACAACGCGCGTTTTCGCCCGCGCCAGAAACGTTTGAGTTTTGGCGCGGCGTCGATTGCTACGCAGTGCTACTCGCCGAGCACGGCAAATTGGGTGGAGCCTTTGTTCTCTGTGCTACCTCAGCGCAAGTCCTCTCGACGTCTTGCCCTGCTGACATCACCGAACACGACGGTTGCTTGTCTGATTGAAGCGACATCCCGCGTGCAACATAGGTAGACGCCGTGAACAAAATAGTTGCTTGGACCAGCGTTCCTCGTAAGCGTTCGACCCCTGTGTCGTGTTCGCAATTTTCCGTTAATGTACACGTCTGCGAGGCCGTCATTTCCCTCGGACCAGATCACCCGAACCTCAAATCGAGTCCATCTTCCAACCAACTCTGAAAACGATGCGACCTTCTGTTTAAGCGTTGGTTTGCAATCATATCCGCCTAACCGAGCATTTGTCTGAAGGTACAGATCCGAGCCTGTGCCAGCGTCACTTGCAAATGTAAGGTGCGGGCAAAAGCGATTGTGCCAATAAGCAAATTCGTAGTGTCCTCGCGTTTGCCTGTTGCCGTAAGGAAAGTCGGCTGGAAAATATACCCACCAACCATACCAAGCTTCCTTAGGTTGCTCTGCTTTCGAACCGCCTTTTTCGTATCGACTTGACCGAGCAGATTTGTACTTGCAGTCGCTGTCGTCAAGTCCTGTTTCATAGGGCTTGGGGTTGCAGTAACCGGCCGGCAGGTTGAACTGCCAGACTGATTTCGTTGGGCCTTGAGATGCCCTATTTCTGACCCTTTTGACTGATCCAGGTGCAGACCCCTCGGTCGTGACAAATGACCCGAAGTCTTTGGCTGCCACCTCAATCGAAAGGCCGACGGTCAGAAAGATCAACGCACACAAAATCGAGAATAAACGCATACATGCACCCTGAAGAAATCTTGGAGTTCATTGCTCCCCAAAAGGATGCCATATGCATTCAAAACCCGCTACCCTCTCGGGTCACCTGGAATGTTGTTGGGCTGAAGTCTGACAAATGCCTCCGGTCAAAACGCACAAATCAAAACCGGTCGTTTTCGACGTCTCGAATGAGTGGCGACTGTGCCGACTTGGGATCGCGCTTCAAACGTACCCGCCGACTACGTCGTGCTGATTTGCGCAACCAATCGTTTCTGAACTGAGCTCTCCGGTATCAAATAGCCAGACTTATGTTGCGTTATGTTTTTCGTCAAAGGACACAACAACCCAACCCTATGCAAAACGAAATCGGGCACTGCTTTTGTTGACCATTCACTCAAAAGGAGGGTCTCTGCAGGCGTATCGTGGGCCATCACAACGTCATGCCCGTCCAATAAAATGTGGTAATACACCAACTCTCGTCGACGATCTTCTACTTCGATACCCGGCAGCACGGTCAACTTGATCGCGGCAACAAGCACGTCACTGGGCCATCGCATATCTTGCGCAACATCCGAGCGCAGCAACATGCGGTGCTGTCGCGAGACGTAGAGGTCCTTCGACGGGATGCCAGGCCCCAAAGCCCCTGAGGATATTCGCACCGGTCGCAGTCTTTCGTTTTCAGCCAATTCCGAAGCGCTGACCTTGCGACATCCGATCCAACGAATAGGCTTGGCCCCTCGATCCAAGGTTTCCACCAGGTCCCCAACCCGCAACGCCTCGATGGCGACCGGTCCTTCCGGCGTCTGGATAGTGGTGCCATCACAAAAGCAGGTAACAAACGAAACATTGTCCAGAAACATGTCTTGGCTGATTGTGTTCGTGGTTGTGTCCCGAAACGTAAGCGTGATGTTGTCGACATCCGACGGGATAGCGATGTCGGCAGAAAAACTCTTGTCGAGAACACCGCTCACTCCGTCGCTCCCGCTAAACTCAGAGTCGCTGATCGTTCCCGACGCGAGGACCGTTCCGGTCTCGCTATCGACAAGCTCCCATTCCAAAGAAACTGTTTTGTCAGCGCCCGAACCACCGCCAAGCTTGCCGTAGTCGAATGATAAAGTGGCGACTGTATCGGACGGCACGTCGAAGCTTTGGGAAATCTCGCCTGTGGCGGACCTGTTCCCACCACCGAACGTCACCAGATCATTGCCGTTCGCATCCTTGGTGCCGACATGGCCAGCGAAGTCCCAGGCATCACGTCCCGTCGAGAAGTTCCCATTCAGAATATGATCCGTAGCCACGCGCCGACCTTTCTTGTTTCAAACAACGGCGCAAGCGCGTTTACCATTGAACGGTTGCATTTCAGTTACCTCCATGGCGTGCCTCACGATGACCATCGCCGATCTGGACAGTATCAAACACAGTCTTCGCGTCAGAGATCGCCGCGGTTCACTCTTGGTGCGGTCAGACTCTGGATGGCGATGCATGCATCGCAGGACCTTGCGCCCAGTTGCTTGCCATTACTCAGAGTCCGCGACGTGAAAAAGGCTCTTTAGGCGGTCTGTGAATACTGCCGTGACGCGCCGGACCCGGCACAGCTTGGCGGGACATTTCGGGCCAAATCCGAAAACCAACGCAAAGTCACCGACTTCGCGTGACCCTTTCGTGACAATCCCATCTCAAGCGCGTTGGCCGTTCTTGTGTCATGCGAATGTGACGCAGCTTACCAATAAAAGGCTTAAACTCCAGTTTCCTGCGGAGCGCGGTGCATGACAGACTTTCGCATGGTTCTACTCTCTGACACCCATGTCAGTCAGACCCACCCTCTGTTCTTCCACAACTTTGACGTTGCTGTCGAAGCTGCCAACGCGTTGCAGCCCGATATTGCGATTGTCACGGGCGATTTGTCGTTGAACGGGCCGGATGCGCCAGCGGATCTCGATTTTGCGGCAGAACAAATGCAGCGGTTCGCAGCGCCGGTGATCCAAGTGACCCCTGGCAACCACGATGTGGGCTATTCACCTGCCGCAACCGATGCCGAGCAGCAAATGACGCCCGCGCGACGCCAAGAATACCTGAACCGCGTGGGCGCCGACTTTTGGCATTTCGACAACGGTGATTGGCGCTTTGTTGGGCTGAACCCGTTTCTCTTCGAAAGCGGTCTCGCGGCTGAGGCAGAGCAGCGCGCAATGGTGGTCGACGCATTGAAGTATGAGGGCCCAATCGGTGTCTTTACGCATGTCCCCTTCTTTGCACACCATCCCGATGAAACCGACGCTACCACGTCTGCGACGGTGACACCCGGTCCGCGTGCCGACTACCTTGATCTATTTAAGGGCGCAGACGTGCGCTTTGTCGCATCTGGCCATCTTCACAAAGACAAGCGCATGATCATTGACGGCATCACCCACATCTGGGCGCCTGGGGTCGCGTTCATGCAAAGCGGTCACGACTCGTTTGGCGGCCGGCCTTGGGTTGGATTCCTTGAGTTTAACTTCAGCGGCGACCGCTATTCAGTGCAAATGCATGAGCCTGAAGACATGATCAATATGGATCTGCGCAACTGGACGCGGGGCGGAGGGCATCGATACTTTCGGGTGGTCGAGCAGCCATTTCGCGCTCCGAAATAGTTTGCTCATTGACCAAGCTTGGCCCGCGCGGCCTGCCAGCTGACCACTGTGACGTCCCAGACATCCTCAAGTTGCGTGCCGTCATGGTAGCTGCCGTAACTTTGCCCGATCACGCGCGCACCGGTTCGCTCCTTGATCGCCTTTGAGGCAAGGTTGGTCGCAAGGCTTCGCATCAGCAATCTTGGCTTGCCCAGTTCAAAGAAAACATAGTCTTGGGTCAAGATAACCGCTCTTGTCATAATGCCTTTGCCCCAATGATCTTCGGCCAGCCAAAAGCCCCTGTTTTCGTCGTCGTTTTCGAAGAAACGGTATTCGATGGTGCCGATCAGTTCGGCTGGGTGGGATTTCAAAAAGATACCCCAGAAATAAATCTCGCGGGACCGCGCCTCATTTAGGCGACGCTGAATGTAGCTTTGTGCGCCATCTTCGGGATAAGGCCACGGCACATCCCCAATCCACTTGATGACATTCCAATTGCTGAAATGCGCTTGCATCGCAGGCGCGTCCGCCAAGCACACAGGGCGAAGTATGATGGCGTCTGCTTCGAGCTTTGGCGCGGTTCTAGGCTGCCACAAAGTGCTGCGGCCCGACGGCATTCATGGTCGGCACCTCGGTGACCGTGCCTTTCGGCATAATCGGGGATTTGCGTCCTTCTTCATAAAGTTGCGGCGCAGCCATGGGTTTGCTGGGATCTGGAACTGGGATCGATGCCAGCAGGTTTTTTGTGTAATTATGTGCTGGATTTGACAGCACGGCCTTGGACGGGCCGTATTCCACCAAACGTCCCATGAACATCACGGCCACGGCTTCGCTGACCTCCTCCACGATGGCAAGGTCGTGCGAGATAAAGAGGTATGTCAGGCCAAGTTCACTTTGCAGCTCGGAAAAGAGCTCCAGCACTTGTGCTTGGACCGAGACGTCCAGGGCTGAAACAGGCTCGTCCGCGATGATGAGATCAGGCTCCAAAGCCAACGCGCGCGCGATGCAAAGGCGCTGTCGCTGGCCGCCGGAGAACTCGTGCGGGAACCGGCTCATGTGTTCGTCACCCAGCCCGACCCGCGACAAGAGCCACCGCACGCGTTCCCGGATTTGGTCTTGGTTTCCCCAACTGTGGATCACCATGGGTTCCGCGATCTGATCAAAGGCGGTGCGGCGGGGTGACAGAGCTGCAAAGGGATCTTGGAAAACAACGCCCGTGCGCCGCTGAAAGGCCAGACGCGTCTCATCCGACAAGGTCGCCAGGTCTGTCCCATCGACTTGGATGCGGCCGGATGTGGGCGCAACTAGGCCGATAATGGCGCGCGAGATGGTTGATTTACCGCAACCTGACTCGCCGACCAGGCCCAAGGTGGTGCGTTTGGGGATCTGAAAGGACACGCGATCCACCGCAAGGACTTCTGCTGTGGCGCGCCGCAACAGACCGGTTTTCACGGGATAACGCACTGAAACATCGTCAAGCGACAACAACGGCGCGTCTGCTTCTGCTGGCATTGGTTTCGCTGGGGCTGTGCCCAAGACTGGCACAGAGGACAACAGCCGCTGTGTGTAAGGATGAGCCGGCGCAGTATAGATCTGAGAGACCGTGCCCAGTTCGACCAAATTGCCGGTTTGCATCACCGCCACGCGATCCGCGATCTGTGCCACCACGCCCAAGTCGTGCGTGATAAACAGGACGGAAGTTCCATAATCGGCCTTAAGTTTTTTGATAAGCCAAAGGATCTGGGCTTGTATTGTGACATCAAGCGCCGTCGTAGGCTCGTCCGCGATAAGGATTTTAGGCTCGCAAACCAGGGCCATGGCGATCATGACCCGCTGGCGCATGCCGCCTGACAGTTCGTGTGGATATTGGTCGAACCGGCGCTCCGGCTCGGGGATGCGCACCTCTTCCATGGCAGACAAAGCGCGTTTCTTTGCCTCCGCTTTAGGCAGCTTTAGGTGCGTGACCAAAGGCTCAATCAATTGCTCGCCCACCGAAAACACTGGGTTGAGAGAGGTCATCGGTTCCTGAAAGATCATTGCAATTTCATTGCCACGAATTGCGCGGGCCTCCGGCTCTGAGGCTGTGACCATATCGATGCGCCCGTCATACAGGATCTTGCCGCCGTCGATGTCGCCGCCCGCCTGCCGGATCAGCGCCATCGTGGAGAGCGCAGAGACGGATTTGCCGGAACCGGACTCGCCAACAATCGCCATGGTCTCTCGCGGCATAAGATCAAAAGAGATGCCCTTGACAGCTTCGACACGAGTCTCGCCCGAGCCAAAGGCGACGCGCAGATCTTGGACAGAAAGAACGGGGTCAGTCATCGGGGCCTCCTTTGGGGGTGCGGGGGCCGTTTGGCCCCCGCAGGTCGCGTTACTTGGTGATGCCGTGCTTTGCGTCGCCGATGTAACCGGCACGGAAATCAAGCACATAGGGGATGTGGCCAGGGTAAGGCGCCCAATCGAGATCAGCCCGCATGCCCCAGCTTTCGTAAGGCTGATAGAGCACTAGGAAAGGTGCGTCATTTTTGACGACCTCCATCAGATCCTCAAACCGCGCATTTCGTGTGGCGACATCGGTCTCAAAGCGGAACGCGTCGTACATCTTGCCCCATTCCTCCATGCCAATGGAGGGGGTCCAGAAGCCCCGGGTCATGCCTGCACCCTCTGGTGCCCACATTTTGCCGAAGGAGCCATGCGGATCAGCGAAATACATCGGGTTCGACCAGTTGGCCATCGTGTCCTTAGAGCCCCAACCGGCCCAGGATTCTGACACCTGCAACTCGACATTGATGTCCAGCTCGCGCCACATCTCCTGCATCGCCGTCGCGGCCAACAGGCCATTGGTGTAATAGGTTGGGTGCGTAATGAAGGGGATCGTGGTGCCAGCAAGATCATTGTCGGCCACCAGCTTGGCCGCACCCTCTGGATCATACTCAAAGGTCATGATGTCAGGCGTGTAGAAGTCGCCATAGTTCGGATAGGTGTGGGTGTTTGGCACGACCGCCTGACCGAGCCAAAGCGCCTCGTTCAAAAGATTGCGGTCGACCGCCTTAACCATCGCCTGGCGCAGCTCTGGTGTGACGATGTCGCCCTCTGGCCCGAAGTAGACGATGTGGAACAGCGGCGTCACGCCGCCCACGGTCTTGTAGTCGGGGTTGTTGTTGATCACATCCAACTGGTCGGGTGGGACGTTCGTGATGAGGTCAACCTCGCCGTTCACAAGCGCAGTGATACGCGGCGCAAGTTCTGCGATCTTGCGCACGGTCACGCGCTCATAGGGCGCTGTCTCGCCCCAATAATCGTCAAAGCGCTCGTAGACGATGCGGGTTTCGGGCGTGAATTCCGCGACCTTGTAGGGGCCAGTGCCCACAGGCGCGAGGCCGAACGCAATGTAGTCAGAGCTTTCGTCGACGTCGGGACGCCCCGTCAGCCCCATCAGATAGTTTTTGGGCAGGATCATCGACTGCTGCGCGGCCAGTATCAGCTCCATCAATGGCTCAGGCTTTTTGGCGTAGACCCGGATCGTGGTGTCATCGATCGCCTCGGCGCGGGTGATGTTTCCAAAGAACTCCTTCGAGCGCTCAATCCGCGCGTCATGCATAACCTTGATCATGGCTTGCAACGAGAACAGTACATCCTCGACAGTCATGTCGTCGCCGTTGTGGAATTTCACGCCTTCACGGATCTTCAACTCGATCAGGTTGTCGCTGAGCAGTTCATAGGACACCGCCAGGCCGGGGCCAAAGACATTAGACGCCGCATTCGGGTCCTTGGCGATCAGCGTCTCGAAGATGTTGGTGTAGAACTGCGAGCCGACATTCGAGTGGTCGGTGCCGGGTTCGAGGTAGTCGGACAGGTTCGCGGCAGCGACGGTCAGTTCCTGGGCCTGCGCAGTTGCGGCGGCCAGAACAAGGGCGGTGGTGGTCAGAAGGGTCTTCATCGATTTCTCTCTCTGATTGGAAAAGGGGCGCCCGACTTGGACGCCCCGCGATAGATCACTTGGTGATGCCGTTCTTTTCGTCGCCAATGTACCCGGCGCGGAAATCCAGAACGTAAGGGATGTGGCCCGGGTAAGGCGCCCAGTCGAGGTCAGCGCGCATGCCCCAGCTTTCAAACGGCTGGTAAAGCACGAGGAAGGGGGCGTCTTTCTTGACCTCTGCCATTAAGACCTCATAGGCCGCGTTGCGCTTCTCGATATCGGTTTCGAAACGGAATGCGTCGTACAGCTTGGACCAGGCCTCCATCCCAATGGACGGATCCCAAAGACCGCGGGTCATGCCAGCGCCATCGGGTGACCACATCTTGCCGAAGGAGCCGTGAGGATCGGCGAAGTACATCGGGTTGGACCAATTGTGGATCTGGTCCGGTGAGCCCCAACCGCCCGGCGTGCCGGGATCGTTCCACGACGTGACGACCTTCAACTCGATATTGATGCCGATCTCGCGCCACATCTCTTGCATGGCTTGCGCCGCCAGCAGGCCGTTGGTGTAATAGACCGGGTCTGTGTAGAAGGGCAGCGTGGTGCCTTCGAGCCCGTTGTCCGCGACGATCTTCTTGGCTTCGGCGAGGTTATATTCAAACGTCTCGATATCGGGCGTGAAGTAGGAGCCGTATTGCGGATAGGTATGCGTGGAGGGCACAACGGCCTGCCCACCCCAAAGCGCTTCGTTCAAAAGTTCGCGGTCCACTGACAAAACCATCGCTTTGCGCAGTTCTGGCGTGATGATCGATCCCTTGTCGCCACCGCCGAAATACATCAGGTGGAACAGAGGCGTCACACCGCCGGCAGTCTTGAAGCCGGGCGTGCCATTGATCACGTCCAGCTGGTCGGGCGGCACATTGGTAACCAGGTCCACCTCGTTGTTCACCAGCGCCGTGATGCGCGCGGCCAATTCAGGGATGCGGCGCACGGTGACCGTTTCGTAAGGCGCCTGGTCGCCCCAATAGTCGTCAAAACGCTCCCACACGATGCGGGTCTCGGGCGTGAACTCAGCGTATTTGTACGCGCCGGTCCCGACAGGGGCTTGGCGGAACGCGATGAAATCGCTTTCCTCGGTGGCGTTGGGTTCGCCGGTCAGGCCCATTGTGTAGTCCTTGGGCAGGATCATCGCCTGCTGGGCGGCCAGGATCAGCTCAAAGAGCGGCTCGGGCTTATCCGACATGAGCTTTAGCGTCACATCGTCGATCACTTCGACACCGGTGATATTGCCAAAGAACTCTTTTGAACGCTCGATCCGCGCCGGGTAGCCGGGCGTGATCATGTTCTCAAGGCTCCACACCACGTCTTCCATGGTCATGTCTTCGCCATTGTGGAACTTCACACCCTCGCGAATGGTCAGCACCATCTCGGTTGGCGAGGTGATCTCCCACGATGTGGCAAGGCCCGGCTCAAAGATGTTCTCTTCCGAGGTTGGATCTTTGAAAAGAAGCGGTTCCATCGAGTTCACGTAGAACTGTGAACCCACATTCGAGTGGTCCGCGCCTGGGTCAATATAAGCCGACAGGTTGGCGGTGGCGACTGTCAGCTCTTGGGCGGCTGCCATGCCAGTTAGAAGCGACAGTGCGGCGCTCGTTGCAAAAAGGCGTTTCATCGGTCAGATGTCTCCCTAGCGATGTTGTTTCATTGCAGCTTCGGGCCGGCCTGATCTTGGCGGAGAAGACGGCCCGAAGCGTTTGCTTCAAGTTTGACGTTTCAAACGCACGTCGAGCGTGTCTCTGAGCCAGTCGCCCAGAAGGAGGAACACCAGCGCGATCACAAGGATCATCAGCGCCGGCACCAATCCGATATGCGGGTAAGAGGCGAGGTAGTCGCGGCCGAAACCTGTCATTGATCCCAGAGTGGCGGTGGGCGGCTGCACCCCGAGGCCGAGGAACGACAGAGAGCTTTCTAGAAGGATCACATTCGATACGCCGAAGGTCCAAAGCACGATGATCGGTGAGGCAATGTTGGCCAGCATGTGATGTCGAATGATGCGGTAGGGGCCCGCGCCCGTCACCCGCACCGCGTCGATATAGGGCGCCTCGCGAATGGCCAGAACCTGGCCACGCACCACGCGCGCGTATTTGTCCCAGTCGGCAAGCCCAATGATGATCACAAAGATCGTCAGATCGGTGCCGAAGACAGCCACAGCCAACAGCGCCATAAGTGTGAAAGGAAAGGCGATCTGGATATCCACGAGTGCCATCAGCACGTTGTCCACCCAGCCGCCGACATAACCGGAAATGATCCCAATCGTCGAGCCGATCAGCATGGAGATGATCGAGCCGATAACCGCAATCAAAAGCGTGAAGCGCAGGCCATAGAGCAACCGGGAATAAAGGTCACGCCCCAGCTCATCTGTGCCCAGAAAGTACCCCGCCTTGTAGCGTTCAAAGCCAATCGGCGGGCGCAACCGCGACAATAGGCTTTGCGCGTTTGGGTCGTGCGCCGCAAGAACCGGTGCCAGCAAGGCAACAGCAATCAATGCGAACAGCAAAACAAAACAAAGCTTGATCAGCCAGTTCGAGTCTTTGACCGCTTTCCAAATCTTGGACTTTGATTGCTTGGCAGGGGCTGCTTCGCGGGGCTCGATCTCGATGGTGGCCATATGGCTCGCTCCTTAAGCGGCGATCCGGACACGCGGGTCCAGGACGGCGTAGATGATATCGACGATCAAGTTGGCGACGATCACGACCGCCGCCCAAACGATCACGCCGAATTGCAGGACAGCGAAGTCGCGCAGCAAGGCCCCGCGGACGATCAGCGAACCGATGCCCTCGAGGGCAAAGACCGCCTCAACCAGGACAACCCAGCCGACAAAGCCAGCAACCTGCAGGCCGAGGTTCGACACAATCGGGATCATCGCATTGCGAAGCGCGTGCTTGTTGACCACGATGGCTTCTCGCAGCCCCTTGGCGCGGGCCGTGCGTACAAAGTCCTCGTTCAAGATCTCGAGCATAGCCGAGCGCGTGAAGCGGATGTTCCAGGCCATCATCGCCATCGCCAGCGTGATCGTCGGCATCACGAAATGAACCCATGTCATGTTTCCTGACGAGGGCATCAAATGCAGCCAAAAGCTGAAGATCAGGATCATGAAAATCGCAAGGATGTAATTCGGGATTGCATACCCAAAGAAGGCCACGGCCATGATCGCTGTTGAGATCGGTTTGTCCCGGTTCACCGCCGCGTAAATCCCCAGCGGAAGGCCCACAGCCACGGCCAGCAAGAACGCACTGCCAAAAAGTCGGATCGTATTGGGCAAACGCTCGGCGTAGATCTCGGTTACCGGGCGAAACTCTGTCAGGCTCAGCCCAAAATTGCCCTGCGTCAGGCCGCGAAAAAAGGCGATGTATTGCTGGAAAAAGCTCTTATCGAGCCCGAAGTAGTTTTCCCAAAAGGCGTATTCCTCAGGGCTCAGGCCTTCGGGGAACATGATATCAATTGGGTTGCCAGACATCCGGCTGGCGAAAAACACGGCCGTTACAACAAAAATCATCGTCAAAAAGGCCCGCGCTGCGCGGATCACGATAAACGTCATGCGGACGTGCCCCCGAATTCCTGCTGGCTTGCGCGCGTTCCTGAAAAGCTCGGCAACAGGGCGCAGGCACGGCATATTTGGATGCAGCGTGTCGTGCGGAATTAACAGGTAGATGACGCGCAGCCGCAGTGCAGCATGTATTGCAAAAGCTTTACGCAAACCCCCTTGGTTTGCGCGGCAATCGCATCGACCATGCGTGTCGTGTTCTAAAACTGTGACGTGTCTGCGATATGGTTGGAGAGCGCGTGGGGTTAACCACGCGAGGTTTCGCGCGACAGACGACCAGGCCCGCGCTGTCCAATCCTTTGACCCTGGTAGAAGGCCTATCGCGCAGACGATGTCGCACCATATTCTTACGTTCATTCTCGATGCGCGCGACGCCCAAATCAAAATCCCGCACCGGCAACGGCAGCTTCTGGCAGGGCTCTTGTTGGCTCTAAGCGGCTTCAGCGTTGCGGCGATGATGGCCACGTTCAAGCTGAGCCAAGAGGCACTTTCGCTGCCGCAGACTATCTTTCTGCGGACCTTCAGCGGCATCCTACTGACGCTGCCGCTCTTCGCCCTTGTGCCTGTCGGACTGATGCCAGAGGGGCGGCTCGGCCTTTACGCGGCACGGATAGGTTTAGCCATCGCGGCGCTTACATGCTGGCTGTATTCCATCGCGCACATGCCTTTGGCCCTTGCCAGCGCGCTGTCGTTTTCCAAAAGCATCTTCATGCTATGGCTGGCGGCGGCGTTCATGTCCGAAAGGATCACAGGCCGAAAGCTCTTTGCGACGGTTTTGGGCTTTGTCGGTGTTGTTCTGGCGCTGGACCCCCAAGGCGCGGTAGATATCCCCATGTCGGCGGCTGCGGCGGGACTGGTTGGCGCCTTCCTCGGCGGAATGATGACCGTCGTGGTTAAGCAGCTCTCGTCGACCGAGCCCACATTGCGCATGATGCTGTATCCGCATTTGGGCGTCACGGCTGTTTTTCTGGTACCCGCCATCCAAACGTGGCAGCCCATCGACGGCGGCACGCTGTGGCTGATTTTGGGCATGGCGTTATTCGGGTCGATCAGCCAATGGTGCTTTGTCACGTCTTACCGCTTGGGCGACATCTCCGCCCTGGCGCCGGTGGAATACACTCGCCTCTTGGCGGCGGCACTTTTTGGCTACGCGATTTTCTCTGAGGTGCCGACGCTCACCATGACCTTGGGCATGGTTTTGGTGTGCCTCTCGGCCTATGCCGCGCTCTCTCCTCGAACACTAGAAAGGTCGTCAACATGAAGCTTGCAATCGTCACAGACATTCACCACGGCATGCCCTCTCATACCAAACGCGGCGATGCTGCAATGGACCTGATGGCAGATTTCGCCAAAGAGGTGAACGCCGCAGCGCCTGACCTTGTGTTCGACTTGGGCGACCGGATCACAGATGCCGACCACGCGACGGATATGGCCCTTATGCGCGATGTGGCGCAAGCGTTTGGCGCAGTGAATGCGCCAGTGCATCATATCTGCGGCAATCACGACCGGTACCACCTCTCGGTGGCAGAGAATGCCGAGATCATGGGGCAAGATCTCTCCAACGCCGTGATTGATGCGGGGGCGTGGCAGATTGTCTTGTGGCGTGCGGAAGCGAAGATCACCTGGGCAGACACGTATCGCGGTTTTGATTTGCCTGAAAGCGACTACCTTTGGCTCGCGAACACTCTCGCGGCGGCGACAAAGCCGATGCTGATCTTAAGCCACGTGCCGGTGTCAGGGCACGCACAAACAGGCAATTACTACTTCGAGGCCAATCCGTCCTTTGCGACCTACCCGCAAGCACCACGGGTGAGACAAGCTCTCGCGCTGGCGCGCGTTCCAGTGGTCTTTCTGTCGGGTCATGTACATTGGAATACCGTCACAATGGTGAACGGCGTGACGCATTTGACGCAGCAGTCTTTGACTGAAAGCTTTACAACCGGTGGGCACCCTGCAGGTGCTTGGGGAATGCTCGATCTGGGCACAGACAGCGTCACGTGGACGGTCCACGGCCTAGATCCGCTGTCGTGCACTTTGCTGGTCTCATCGCAGCGCTGGACCCCGCCGCTGGCACCGTTTCCAAGCGGACGTCCGAAGGGATAGTGCCGAACGACCAGCCTGCCACGCCGGTGTTACGCGCCCGCCGTAAGCTAGATTTAGCTGCGGAGAATCGACATGGACTTACCCCACGTACCGGCTCCAGAGTGGAAAGACGTCTATCGCGCCATGTGTCAGGACATTGCGGCGGGTCGATTGGCACCCGGGGATGATCTTCCGACGATTTCAGGCCTTGCGAAAGAAACCGGGTTGCGTCCGCACGGCGCGCGCCGGGTGCTTGAACGTTTGTGCAAAGACGGGCGCGCACAAAGTTGGCAGGGAAAAGGCTTCTGCGTCGCAATGCCCACCATCCGGATGCGCCTGGACAATAAGTCCCCGGCGTTCGGCGATACGATCCGATCCTTAGGGTATGCCGCGTCGTCGTCTTTCCTATCGTCTAAGACCATTGGAATACCGCCCGATGTCGCAAAGCGTCTGCGACAGCGTCAAGGCAAACGGGCGAAACTGACGCAGACACTACGGCACGTGAATGGCCGCCCCGTGGCCTTGTCCCTCGATTACTTCGTGAAGGACCGCCTTGGTGACATTGACGCTTCCTTGTCACGGACTGGCAGTGTGTCGCGCGCCTTAGTCGAACACGGTATTTCGCAGTATCGGCGTGATTTTTCTGAGCTGACCTGTCGGTTCCCCACCGAACATGAGGCCGTCATGCTTCAAATCCCGCGCACGCAACCCGTCTATGCCACAATTGGTGCGAACTTTGATGCCGGTGGAGAAGTGTTTCAGGTGTCGAAAGGAACATGGCGCGCCGACTGTGTCATCTACGAATACTGACATCGCATCGGCGCCAACGACTTTGGCGGTTTGTCAAGAAACTGACACGCAATGTACCCAGTTGTGTGGACCTCTATCATAAGGCTGTGACCTCGCAATGCGAGCTGATCTCCAACCAAGGAGACACGCGCCATGTTTGAGACCTTCACCGCGGACGGCACCTTTTATAAAGGTAACCTGCACTGTCACTCGACGCGGTCAGACGGGCACATGTCGCCCGAACGCGTCTGTGCCTTCTACCGCGCTGCAGGCTACGACTTCATCTGCCTGAGCGACCATTTTCGTGAAGTATATGGGTTTCCAGTGACGGATACCTCCGCCTATCGCACCGATGACTTCACAACCATCCTGGGCGCAGAGGTGCATTCCGGGCAAACCGAAGCGGGCGACATCTGGCACATTCTGGCCGTCGGGTTACCGCTTGATTTCGCACCAACGCCCGATGATGAGACGGGGCCTGCTCTGGCGCAGCGCGCCCTCGATGCGGGGGCCTTCGTCGCCCTGCCGCATCCCGAATGGTACGGCATCACGATCCGTGACGGGGAATCCATGCCCGAAGGCATCCACGCGGTCGAGATGTTTAACGCGGTTTGTGACGCCATGGGTCGCGAGGGGGGCGGATACCTGCTGGATCAGATGATGACGTCGGGGCGCAGGGCCGGCGCCATTGCCGTGGATGACGCGCATTACTATCGCGGCGACGCAGGGCTTGGCTGGACGATGGTCAAGGCGGCTGAGCGCACGCCCGAGGCCCTTTTGGCGGCGCTAAAGGCGGGTCACTTCTACGGATCGACTGGGCCAGAGATTCATCACGTTGAAACCAATGGCACGCATCTATTCGTGGAGTGCTCGCCGGTGGATTTCATCGGGCTTGTGGGTCGCGGTGCCGCGCAAGAAAAGGTTGAAGGATCTAGTATGACGCGCGCCATGCTGCCGCTTGAGCGCTTTGCAGGCAACTGGGCGCGGCTGATACTGCGCGACGAAAAGGGCAAAAAGGCGTGGGGCCATCCATGGCAGGTTCCAAACACGTAGCGCCTTACGGTTGTCATTAGGACCCGCCGGACGGGCTTTCCAGCCGTCACCGACGTCGACCCAGCTGCCCCGCAGACGCGCGCGTCTCGGCGGTGATCGAGCCTTTATCAATTTGGCGACATCGGACGTCGCAGCAGAGACGCCAGCACCCTTTTTGAGCATTGAGAGGATGTCCAAGCAAGATCGCGTGCGCCCTGCCCCAGTTGCGTCTATTGGCACACGAGCGTTACGCTGACGGGCCAAATGCATGTCATTGGCCTCTATGCCGTGACGCTATGTGTTTTGCGGTACGACGCGGTTTCGAGATCAACTGGGCAAAGGCTTGCGTCTCTTGCCCAAGCGCGGATTTGAGCGCTTAGCTGCCAAGCCCAATCCAATTGTTGTAAAAGTGCGAACGTCGTTCTGTCAAAATCGGCACACGCGAACGACCAGATCGGCGGTTTGCGCCGCGCCGCAACACCAAATATGCCTCAGGCGCGAAGGGATTTTGCATCAGCAAAGGCGGCATGGGTATAAGGCCTTTCAGTCCCAACGGCCGACCCTAGGCAATATTCGAGGCAAACTCTGGTCGCTGCGCAGCGCATAAATGTACGCTCTGAGCCCATATTGCATGGTGCTGCACAGACAACGAAGGTCTGCTTTCTCCGATCATTTAAGGATCGAACCACCCGGAATACCAACGCTTAGAGCCTCAACGTAGATATCAACTTCGAACGCTTCAGTGCCTATTGGTAAGTTGGGTGCTATAAGCCGGAGTTCACGCGTTTCTTGCGGTTCCAAAATAGGTTTTAAATGAGCAGTGCTAAAACGCAGCCCGCCTTCGAAACCGGCTTCCAATAGGACAATCGAACTGCCCACATAACCCGCTTTACCCGCTTCAACGTAGCGTACGCCGTATTTGAAGAAGGCGACGCTCTCTTCTGAGCGGTTTGATACGGTACACCGCATCGCCAAAAAGACTTGACCGCGAACTTCGTTTTTTTCTCTGAGAAAACGGCATTCGCTTACCTCAATGCTGTCTCCAAGTGGCGGCGGACGATATGTCAGGACGCACTCGTCATCATTTTCTTCGCTATCTGAGGTTAGAGGTAGGCAGGCGTCGAAAGAAGTAGATTGTCCCTGCGATGACAACTTTCCTGCAACGGCAAAGCACAGAAGAAAAAGAACGAATACTAACTTCAAATCCCGTCACCCTTGATCATTTTGGTAGCCAAGTATTCGTCAAAGCTGCCATTGGTGCAAGCGCAGCGAATTCACCCTTTGTCCGCAAAGCCGCCATTGGATGGCTTGTCAGAGCACCGAGAAACTTATGGAAAGCGTCAGATGACCGCTCCGAGCCCATTTTGACTGAAGGCCATTTAAAGTCGAACGTCAGCCTTCGACTTTCTGCGCTATGTAGCAAAACCTACTATTAGGCGTAGCAATTCAATCTGGCTATTTACCCCGACTTTTTCATAGACACGCCGCAGATGTGTTCTGGCTGTATTTTTCGATATTCCGGAGTTGGCGGCTGCTTCGTTCAAATCCATCCCATTTGCGATCTGACTGATGATTTCAGTCTGTGCCTTTGACAGCCCATATATCGCTTGGACTATCTCGATCTGTTTAGACAAACCGTTCTGTTGGCCGAACAGTATGTAAACCCGCCCATCGGCAACTTTCACCCAGCACAGCAGCAATGCGCCGTCGTCGTTTTCTCCTAAGACAACTGGATAGCTGACCTCTCCGCCACCCTCGGTTTTGGCGCGGTTGTATTCGCCAAATCCAGTTAAGGTGTGCGCACCGAAGATCGCGGCCTGTAACGCAGCATCCAACAAGGGCTTGAATGCACGAAGTCTGCCATTGCTGATAGTAAGACCAGGAAAAGTCTTCAATTCAGTCTTGGCAGCTTCATTTATCCATCTAGCTTGCCCATCTTCTGAAACTTCAATGGCGGGCGTTTCAATGTCTCTCAACGGCTCTGCCCAGCACCCATGGAAGACGATGCGCCAGCGATTATCGGACTTCTCCAACAGTCGGAAATTGTGCGAATGACTCGGCGCAGCCATTGGATTGGTCGTTGTCACAATGATCTCTTCAAATGTGGCCCACGCCAGACTGCCGTTCACTTCGATCGCCAAATTCTCGATCCGCATAGTAGCATCGACGGGCGCTATTTCAGCATCCATGGCCTCGAAGATGTTGTCGCGAAACTCTTCATATGATCGTGCAATTTGTAAGGTGCCGCATTCCATGAAGCTCTGGAAGCGTTTGTCCTTAGCCCAACATTGCTCCCAAGCGTTTCTGTCACGCGCGAGGTAGCTCTCAATATCGGCTTCGAGCACCCGGCGAATAGCATTATGAGTGTCTGGATCTTCCAATGGCTGTCTCGACATATCTAGTTCTGGTTTACAGTATTCTTGTAGGTTAACCCCGACCGAACCCGACGCAAATCAGCTATCTTGGCAACGAAGAATATGAAACCATCCAACGCTCGAGGCATTGCGTTGGCCAAGCTCTTGCCAAGGGTCGTTTCAGAGCCGGAGAAGAACTCAAAATATGCATCTTGTTCCGCTTGACGGCGCCCGACAAAGTCTCCGTGGTTTCTCAAGTTGCGATGGATATCGGTCCAGTTTCCCATTTGCTTGCTCCAAATTTGAACTCTTGGGATTTTGCTAGCAGTTGGAGTTGCATGGGCATGTCATCTCGGAGGACGACAATTTCAGAAAATCTAATAAACTTTGGAAAGCGGACACGTAACTTGTGAAGTTGAAGGTCCGTTCCGTCCCGCGTTACGGCCATCTAGCCCTAGCTTGGCCGCGCCGCGTTGTCGCAGATCCGC
>CAWUIP010000034.1:0-26958 GCA_963922415.1 uncultured Aliishimia sp.
AAATGCGGTCCGTAAAGCTGCAAGGTTTGCTCAGCTACCTCAACCGCGACTGCTCTTTCCTCCTCATGCGGATGGAGCACGTGATCGGAGATCCCGAAGGCACTTTGACACAGATCAGAGAGGCGCTTGGACATCCCGCACCCCAAGACCCCTTCAAACCCGTCGTCAAACGGCTGGGCACACGCTTTGTCGAAACTGTCGCCGAACGCCCGCCCACGCCAGAAACCCTATCCGACGAAGACCAGGCCTTCATGACCGCCCAACTCGAACCTGCGCAAGAAGCCTTACTGGGATACATCTACAGCTGATAGCGAACTGCAAAGCACCAAAAGCAATTCTGCGCTGCGACGTCACTTGGCCGCACACTGGCAGAACGCCAAAGGATCAACCACACCAGCGCAGCAGACGCTCATGGACACAAAACAACGCAACGCGCCTTCAGCAGTGTCATGAAAACACGCATGCGCTTGTTGATGCGGCGTTTGGAAGAACGCACCAAGAAGATCCCGTATTCCTGAAACTCGGCGTCAGGGAGGACACGAACCAGCGCATTCCGCCCAACCGCATCCGCTACCACAAAGTCGGGAAGCCGGATGATGCCGAAATCATGCAACGCTGCATCCACCAAAAAGGCGCCCGCGTTGGATCCAAGATCGGGCTTGAATTCAATCTTGGCTTTTTTGCCGGCAAAGCCAAACTCCCAAACTGTCCGCCGATCTGCGCCATACTGTAGAAGCTTATGAGCCCGTAGGTCAGCAGGTTCCTTGGGACTTCCCGTGCGTTTAAGATACCCGGGACTTGCATAAAGACCGTGACGCGTGCTGCCGAGCTTCACCATATTCAAACTGTCAAGCGCCTGCGACGTGATACGTATGGCCAGGTCGTAGTTTTCGCTTTCAAGATCGACAGTCCGGTCCTCGAAGTCCACGGTCAGGTCAATCTCTGGGTGAGTCTGGACAAACTCATAAAGGGCGGGCCGCAGGAACGACATGCCAAACTCCCTGGGAACGCTGACCCGCAAAGGGCCCTCCAAGCTGCGTGCCGTGTGCATGAAATCGGCATCCAGATCATGCGCCTCCGCGATCATTGGCACGGCCCGCTGATAAAGCTCTTGTCCAGCCTGAGTGATCTGCCACGTGCCCGGTTGGCGGTCGATCAAACGGATCTCATACCGGTCTTCCAGCTGCGATAGCCGTCGACTGACCGCAGACTTTGCGATCCCAAGCGTCTCGGACGCCCGTGCGATGCTGCCGTCGTCTATGATCGTGACAAAGAGCTTCAGGTCTTCGAATTGCCCCATGGTGCCCGTTCTCGTTTTGCGACCCCAGGGGTCACATTTTTCCGCCTATTCCTGTTTTTGGCAACCCTTAAGTATGGCTGCATCTTAAACCCAAACGGAGATGAGGATGTCACTTTCGCTAAAATTCCTGACGTCATCGGCACTGTCACTCGCCTTAGCAGGTGCTGCAGTCGCAGACAGCGCAGCGCTCAAATCAGCAGGCGCGCTTGCCTTTGATACGGGCAACACGCTCTTTGTTGGTGACGGCAAAGCAGGCGTTGTCCACGCGTTTGATCTCACCGAAATCGTCGACGATCAAAGGGATTATCAACTTGGCCGCGCGCAGACATTTGAGGGGCGCACGATCTTCAACAACCTGGATGCTGAGATCGCAGCACTTTTGGGTGTCGAGGCCGCAGACGTGGTGATCAACGACATGGTGGTTCACAAGCCCAGCAAGCAAGTGTTTCTGTCCGTGCATCGCGGCCACGGGCCAGAGGCGGAGGCCGTGATTGTCGCGGTGACCCAAGGCAACCTGGATCTGGTCGATCTGGGATTCGCCAATCATACGTCGATCAGCGTGGGACCCGTTCCAACCACCGAGACGTTTGAGTTCGGGCAGCCCCTGAACACGCTCGCGATCACCGACATCGATTACTACAACGGTGAGATCTTTGTTGCCGGACTGTCAAATGAAGAGTTCAGCTCGAAGCTCCGCCGTATCCCGTTCCCGTTCACCGATGAGGTCAGCACGGCCTCGATCGAGATCTGGCACGCTGTGCATGCGCAGTATGAAACCCGCGCGCCAATCATCTCGCAAACCGTGGCCGAACTCGACGGCGTGCCAACGTTGATCGCCATCTATGCCTGTACGCCGATTGTCCGTATCCCGTTGGCTGAATTGACGGACGGCGCCGAGGTGCGCGGAACCATGATCGGCGAGATGGGGTTTGGCAACACACCGCTCGACATCGTGCCGTACGTGAACGCCTGGGATGGCAGCGAAAACGTGGTGGTGACCAACACAAACCGCTCCGCCGCTGCACTCAATCTCGAAGCTGTGGCAAATGCGCCGGAGATGCCCCATGGCGAGGGCGTAGAGCCTGTGTTCTCAACCGCAGGCGTATTCCAGTTCCCACTCCCGATGAGCGGAACGCTACATCTGGATACGCTGGACGAAACCTACGCCGTCGTCGTGCGTCGCAGTCCCGAGGACACGCGCAACATTCAGCTGCACACGCTGCCTTTGCCGTTCTTCTTTGATCGCGCGGACCACATCGTCGAGATGAACTTCACGGATGGCCCTGACCCGTTTGGCTACAAATCCGCGCCTCCGCTAGAGTACAACTGATGACGCGCGTCATGAAACTGGTGCGGCGGGCTTTGCTCGCCGTCCTGATCGCCGCTCCGTTGCCCGCCACGGCAGAGATCGCAGCACGGTTTGATGCAAAGACCGGCGCAGTGCATGTGACTGGCCTTGGGGACGCGGACCGCGCGGCGTTTCTAGCCGCGCCCGAGCATATGACGTTGAAAGTCGCTGGTGCCAACAGCACACGGGGGACCCCGTTCCAAACCAACGAACGCTCTGGCGCTCTGGTCCTGACCCCGCGCTTTGCCTTGCGGCTTGGCACGGACTACGCCGTGACGCTGGATGACACGGTGCTTTCCGTGGTCCTGCCTGCACCAGACGCGCCCACGCCAAAGCTTGTTGGCATTGCGCCGTCGCAAGGCGTGATCCCGGCCAATACCTTGCGGATCTACTTGCATTTCTCGGAGCCCATGGCGCGTGGGCACATACGCGACGCAGTAAAGCTCTTTCGCGCAGACGGGAGTGCGGTTCCAAGCCCGTTTCTAACGCTTGGGCCAGAACTTTGGGACCGCACGCAAACGCGGGTCACACTGCTCTTTGATCCAGGCCGCATCAAGCAGGGCGTCGGGCCGAACGCCGCTGTTGGCGCCCCGCTGGTCGCTGGCGAAAGCTACCGTTTGGTGGTGGGCGGCACGCTGCAAAGTGCTGCGGGCGAAGTCCTTGGTTCGGATGTCGCAGTGGCACTCCGGGTGGGCGCAGCCGTGCGGACCTCAATCGATCCAACGGCGTGGCACATCCTGACACCGCCCGTGGGAACCCAGGCACCTTTAACCGTCGCCTTCGACCGGATCATCGATACCGGCGCTCTCCGTCGTCTCGTTACTCTGCGCGATAGCAATGATCAGCAAATACAAGGTCACATCGAAACCGATGGCGGCGGATGGAGCCTGACGCCAATGCACCCCTGGAGCGCCGGTGACTACACTTTGCTGATCGACCCAGAGCTTGAAGATATCTCCGGAAACACCCCAGGCGTCCTGTTCGACGCGCAGGCCGGCACCATCGGCACAACACAAACCGCCATCGCGCGGCACATCACACTCTTACCCTGAGGAGCACGCATCATGGGACTTTTGCAAGACGGTCAGTGGGTCGACAAATGGTACGACACCAAGTCCAGCAGCGGGCGCTATACCCGCAAAGCCTCCCAGTTCCGCAACTGGATCACAGCGGATGGAACGGCTGGCCCAACAGGCGACGCCGGGTTCAAAGCCGACGCGGGGCGTTATCACCTTTATGTCTCGCTGGCGTGCCCTTGGGCGCACCGCACATTGGTGTTCCGGGCGCTCAAAGGCTTGGAGAACATGATCGACGTTTCCATTGTGGACTGGTTCATGGGCGCGGACGGTTGGACTTTCAAACAGGGCGAAGGCGCGACCCCAGATCCGATCCATGGCGCGGATTTCCTGCACCAAATCTATACTGCAGCACAGCCCGACTACTCGGGCCGCGTGACGGTTCCCGTACTCTGGGACAAGCAAACAGACACCATTGTCTTGAACGAGTCCGCCGAGATCATCCGCATGTTCAACGCCGCCTTCGACGGGATCGGCGCAAAGGCTGGCGATTACTATCCCGAAGCAGAGCGCGCAGAGATCGACGCGCTGAATGCCCGCGTCTACGACACCGTGAACAACGGCGTCTACAAAGCTGGGTTCGCCACCACCCAAGAGGCCTATGAAGAGGCCGTGGAGCCGCTCTTTGAGACGTTCGACTGGTTGGAAAAGCGCCTCTCCTCGCACCGCTACCTCATGGGTGATCATCCGACCGAGGCGGATTGGCGGCTTTGGACAACGCTTCTGCGGTTCGACCCGGTTTATGTCGGGCACTTCAAATGCAACCTGCGTCGGATCGCCGAGTACCCGCACCTATCGGGCTATGTCCGCGATCTCTATCAGGTGCCCGGCATCGCCGAGACCGTGGACATCGGCTACATCAAAAAGCACTATTACGGCAGTCATGATACCATCAACCCAACCGGCGTTGTCCCAAAAGGTCCGATGATTGATCTGACAGCCCCACATCACCGCGAGAAATTCAATAAGGAGACAGCCGCATGACCCAACAGGTCCCGATCATCGCCGCGAAATTTCCGGAAAAAGTCACGCTGGAGGCTGGCAAAGACTATTTCTGGTGTCGGTGTGGGCGATCCAAGTCCCAACCTTTCTGCGACGGGTCCCATGCCGGGACGGGGATGACGCCGCTGAAATTCACCGCCGAGAAAGACGGGGACGCGGCGCTGTGCCAATGCAAAGCCACAGCAAATGCCCCGTTTTGCGATGGATCACATACACGGCTTGGGGACTTGAACGTGGGAGATCCTTCGCCTGAACCGAAGTACGACATCCCGCAAGCCACGCCGACCCCGGAAGAGCCGACCGTTGCGCGCATTCATGCTTTGGCCCGGGACGGGCTGTCCAAGCTTGGACATCACGGCGAGATGGACGCTATGGGCGTGCCGCGCAAAGACCTGCCTCATTGGGACGATATCCAGGTCCTGCCCGCCCAGATGGCGCGCAAGCCGTTGTTGGATGAAGCAGATGTGGCGACCGAAGTGGTCATCGGCCCACGCGCGGCACAGCCTTTGTCGCTGTCGATCCCGCTCTTTGTGTCCGACATGAGCTATGGTGCCTTGTCCGAAGAGGCCAAAACCGCGCTTGCCCGCGGTGCCGAGATGGCCGGCACGGGCATCTGCTCTGGCGAAGGCGGGATGCTGCCCGAAGAGCAGGCCGAGAACAGCCGATATTTCTATGAACTGGCGTCCGCGCAGTTCGGCTGGTCGCTGGATCATGTGGCCAAAGTGCAGGCCTTCCACTTCAAAGGTGGCCAAGGGGCCAAGACGGGGACCGGAGGGCACCTGCCCGGCGACAAGGTGCAAGGCAAGATTGCCGAGGTGCGCGGATTGGAACCCGGGCAGTCCGCAATTTCGCCCGCGACCTTTCCCGAACTGCACACACCTGCCGATTTCAAACGGATCGCAGATCAGGTGCGTGACCGCTCCGGCGGTATCCCCATCGGGTTCAAACTGTCGGCAAACCACATCGAGGACGACATCGACTTCGCGCTGGAGGCGTCCGCCGACTACATCATCCTCGACGGACGCGGTGGCGGCACAGGGGCAGCGCCCTTGATCTTCCGCGATCATATCTCGGTGCCAACGATCCCCGCCCTTGCCCGGGCGCGCAAACACCTCGACGCCAAGACGGGCCGCGAGGTGACGCTGGTCATCACTGGCGGCCTGCGTGTGGCAGAAGACTTTGCCAAAGCCATGGCACTTGGGGCGGACGCCGTTGCGGTCAGCAACTCGGCCATGCAGGCCGTCGGCTGCATCGCCGCGCGCATGTGCAACTCCAACAATTGCCCCGTTGGCGTGGCCACGCAGAAACCCGAACTACGCAAGCGGCTCGACGTACAACGCGGCGCCGAACAGCTCGCGCGCTATTTCGGCGCTTCGGTCGAGTTGATGCAAGTGCTCGCACGGGCCTGCGGCCATGACAGCCTGTCCGGCTTCACGGCACGTGACATCACAAGCTGGAAACGCGAGGTCGCAGACTTGAGCGGCATCCGCTTTGCCGGTGTGACATAGCGGCCTTGTCCGGAGCGATGTGGTGCGCGGCAGCATGCGTCACCACATTGATCCTGAAAGGAGAAAACCAATGCTCGATACTTACACAATGCGCCAAGCGGACATGCCAGAAGAGATGCGGTTTCTTCTAGAGACCTATCCGCGCGACGATTGGGAGGCCCACCCAGGTTTCAGGGAGAAGACCCGCCATTGGCTTGGGGCGCACCAGATGTTCCGCCAAGTCGCCGAGCGTGTTCGGCTGGACACCCAAGCTGTGCTGAACAAGGATATCGCCTTGGGCGACTACATCGGGCGGCTGTCTTACTTTGGCGGAAATCTGGTGGCGAATTTGCACGGGCATCACGGGTGGGAAGACCGGTCCTATTTCCCGGAGCTGTCCGCCGCCGATCCGCGCTTTGACGCCGGGCTGGAGCTGCTCGAGCAGGACCATGCCGATCTCGACCTTGTCTTGGATGACATGACACGCAAGGCAAATCGTGTCATCAAGCTCGCGACTCTGGATGAGGCGCAGGCGTTGGACGAGGCGAACGTTGTCTTGCCCGCGGCAGAGGCCATTGAAGCCTTTCTCAAGCGCCACTTGAGCGATGAGGAAGAACTGGCCGTGCCGATCATCCTGCACCATCGGTTGAGAGGGTAGCAATGACCAAGGACGTCTCCACAGAAGAAGACCAAGCAGACGCGACAGGGCGCCGTGCGCGAGGCGAGTTCGTGCGCGGCGTCAGCGGATTTCGCCATGCGATTGGCGACCCAGACTTCCCAGCAGAACCTGGGCGCTATCACCTCTTTGTGGCGCTCAATTGTCCTTGGTGCCACCGGGTCACCCTGGCGCGGTCCGTGCTTGGACTTGAAAGCAGCGTCTCGATGGATGTCGCCTTCCCGAACCGAACGGATGATGCCGATCCTGTGGGGCCTAACTTGTGGGAGTTTGCGCCAGATCGCATTGCAACGTTGACCGGCGGCACGTTGCCTGAATGCACGTATGAGACGGGGACGGGCGCAGGGTTGAGGCTCGCCAAAGAGATCTATCAGCGCGAAGGGTCCGATGAACAATCCGTCCCGATCCTCTATGACAAGATCGCAGGCCGCATCGTGAACAACGAAAGCGCCGAGATCATTCGGATGCTCGATGCCCATGCAGAGCAACTCGGGAGCACGATGCCGAAACGCCCTCATCTCGTACCCACCGATCCTGATCAAAAGAGGGCGGTTGATGACTTGAACGAGCGGATTTACGTGTCGATCAACAACGGGGCTTACAAGGCCGGCTTTTCGTCGAGCCAAACTGTCTACGCCGCCGCATTTGACGCCTATTTCGATACGTTGAGTGATCTCGACCGACTGCTCTCGGACGGTCGCCCTTACCTGACCGGTGACGCGTTCACCGAAGCGGATTTACGCCTGTTCCCAACGCTCTACCGGCACGACCCGGTCTATTACGTTCGAATGAAGCTGAACGGCGCGCGGATCTTGGACTACCCGCATGTGTGGCGTTGGCTCTGTCGGGTGTATGCCCAGCCCGGTGTCGCACAGGCTGGGTCTTTGGTTCACTGCCGCCAAGGGTACTTTGGCCGGTCTTGGAACGGCGTCGTCCCGTCCGGCCCGCGACTTCCAATGCCCTACCCAGAGGCGTATCGTCACCCAGAACTCGCCTGACGCCGCACGACCAACAGCATAACCAGATGCAGCGCCGCGGTGCCAAAGCCAAGATAGATGATCGGGGTGTTGCCGCCGATCAGCGCGTGGGTGCCGTCAAGAAAGTCAACAGCAACGCGGAACACCAAGAAGACCTCGATCATCGGGCGGGACCTGTTGAGCAAGGCATAAACGCCAAAGACCGCTGTTCCAAGATTACGCGCGCAGAAGAGGCCGGCGGGTCCAGCGAGGCTGAACGCGCCCGCGGCACTTGCGGCCTCCCAGTGCGACCACATGGCTCCCGGGTTCACATAA
The DNA here is from genome assembly GCA_963922415.1 of uncultured Aliishimia sp. GTDB lineage: Bacteria > Pseudomonadota > Alphaproteobacteria > Rhodobacterales > Rhodobacteraceae > Aliishimia. The sequence continues at coordinate 8,182 of CAWUIP010000034.1, forward strand.
ATCACGACGGCAAAGACGGCCGAGACGATGCTGACGAACCAGAGATAATAGGTGATCCACGTCGGGATGGGTTGATCGGTCATGGACAGGGCCTTCTCGTCAAAACTTGCCAGGGTAGCCGTCTGGCAGGTTCTCGGTCTGGATCGGCGCGATGACGTCCCAGTGTTCCACGATCAGGCCGTCTTCGAGCCGCCAAAGATCATAAAACGCGGTCGGCGTGTCGCCCAAAGCGCCCGCGGCCCCTGTCAGCACGAAATTGCCTTCGGCCACGACAATCCCAATTTCGTCATAGCGCATTTTGATGCCCTTCGCGGCATTGGCGGCCATCAGCTCCTGCAAACCCTTCAGCCCGTCTCCGGCATCCGGATTGTGCTGCAAGTATTTGGCGGGGTTGATGTATTGCGTAACGTCTAAGCGTTCGCCGCCGATGAACATCTTCTCGATCAACTCTATGACAAGCGCTTTGTTCTCGGCAGTTTTGTCGAGGTCCGTCACCTCTGTCGCGCCGTCGGTCTGCGTGCGCCCAGCCGGGTTTGGCGCGTCGCGCAGGGGCTGCAGGTTATCCCAATGCTCGGCAATGCGCCCGTCTTCGATGCGGAAAATGTCGAAGGCAACCAGAGGCGTCTCACCAAAGTTGTAGTAAGTGGAGTGCGTCGCGACCAGGTCCCCTTCCCCGATCATGCGATGCACCTCATTTGGGCGCGCATCGGCGGGCTCCGCATCCCCCTGCCTGCTGAGGAATTTCTTAATGACGGCAGACCCCGATGGCAGCATCGGGTTTCGTTGGATGTAGCTTTCCGTGAAATAGGTATCGACCGCGTCGACATTGCGACCGATGAACACCTCGGCGACCATGTTTTGCACGATCTCTTTGTTTGTCGTCTCATCCGCGCCCGCCGATGCGGCCCAGACAGCAAGTGCGCCAGCGACGAGGGAAAGTGTCTTCAGCATTTGGATCCTCACAAACCGAATCTATCTTTCCAGAAAGATAATTGCCGTCACAGGGGCTGACAAGTCTTTCTGGAAAGATTAATTTGCGCCAACTGAGGAGTGACGATGACCCAACCCAACAGACCCAGTTGGCCCAAGGAACGCCCGGCAGAGGCGCGTGTGGTGCCGGGCCTCTTTCGCAGTCGCAATTACATCTGGGACAATGATCACCGGATCGTGGAAAGCCACGGCGTGTCGTGGTCGCAGTTCTTGGCGCTGTCGACCCTCAGATCAAAGGAGCCAGACTTCACCCTGTCGCCCACGCAGCTTTACACCGCAGCACAAGTCACCTCCGGCGGGATGACAAAGATGATGCACGGGCTGACCAAGGCCGAGCTGATAGAACGGATCGAAAACCCCGAAGACGGTCGCAGCCGCCTGGTGCGATTGACCCCAAAGGGCAAAAACCTCGCCGAAGAGATTGTCGACGCGTTGATCCAAGCCAACAAAGCCCTCATCGGCGGCATCCTGGACCCCGACGAAACAGAACTGCTCGCAACGCTGCTGCGAAAACTCAGCCTTGGCCTCGAAGCGCGCAAAACTGCGACCAAAGACTGATAGGCCAGCCCGCAGCACGCGCCGGCAAGCCTCCCCCCTGCCGGCTCGAAATCCCGCATGCGCCTCATGACAGGGAGAGAAATTCATGACCGCTCAAAGCGGAAAACTCCCCCAAGGGTACGGATAACGTCCTGACCGCGTCCATAGACCAGACGCACACGATCTCGACGACCCAGCGCCGCCGCATCTGCACAAACCCGGACCAAGCCCTTTGGACACTTTGACAAAGATCTCAGTGCGCGACGGCTCCGAGCCCAACTCACGGGTTTTCTGCCTTACTGCGCATGGCCGGCTCAAGGATTATGATAGCTGTGGAACAACTCCGGCAGAAAGCGACAAAGATGGTTCATTTCCATTCCGCAGTGAACAAGCACATCACGTGCAAAGTTCGTCGGAACTGCTAAATTCGAAACGATCCGCGCGCCCAAAAGTCGGTTTCTAAGGTCGCCTGTGCTGCATGATGCAAACTGGGGTCGAACCTGACCTTTGACCAGGTGCACAGCAGCATTGGAACACCCAATCGACAAAGCTCCGGCGACGGGCCAGAAACGAAAGTTCATCGAAGCCAGAAACAGCAGCCTCTGTACACAGAGTTCCAAGCGCTGTTAGCGGAAGGAAGGAGGTGCGAGATGATCGTCGAACAACGTCGCTATTCGCTGAAAATTGGGTGCGTCCCAGAGTACCTAAGCCTTTATGAGACGGAAGGGTTTTCCATTCAAAAGCCCATCCTTGGGCACCTAGTGGGGTATTTCTCGACAGAGATCGGCGCGCTGCATCAGATTGTCCATCTTTGGGCGTACCGCGATTTGGCGGATCGGGCGGAACGTCGGGCGCGGCTGGGCGCCGATCTGGGCTGGCAGGCTTACATCAAGAAGGTCGCGCCCCTTCAAATCTCGCAGCAGAACGAAATCCTGATGCCCGCGCCGATGTGCCCGGACTATTTGGCGGATGTTTGACGCGCGAAGTATCAGGCGCCGCGTCCGTGACGGCACACATGCGCGACATACGGCGGGGCTGGCACCGGGTGCGCTCCAAGTGAACTTGGTGATATTGGCGAAAGACGTTGCCAAGGAGTTCTCGGATTTCTGCAACGCGAATGCGCAGGCCTGCCCGCTTATCGCGGTGACAGAGCCGGGCCAGACCGACTGGCCTATGCTTGGCTCAAAGATCGATATTCGCCGAGACGTCCCCGCCTACAACGTCTACCGGCACGGCCGGCTGGCGCAAACCTGCGCCGATCTCACCGAAATCTGGCGCGACGATCTGGTCAGCTTTGCGCTTGGCTGTTCCTTCACCTTTGAACACGCGTTGCTGCGGGCGGGCCTCCCGGTGCGCAACATCGAAGCCAACGCGACTGTTCCGATGTTTCGAACAAACGTGGGCACAAAGCCCGTTGGCCCCTTTCGCGGGCCTTTGGTGGTCAGCATGCGCCCCATTCCAGACGACCGCGTTGACGAGGCAAGGGCGATCAGCGCGCGCTACCCCTGGGCGCATGGTGCGCCTGTGCATGTCGGCGATCCGGGCAAGATCGGGATAACAGATCTAACAGCGCCCGATTGGGGCACACCGTCCGAGATCCGGACAGGTGAGGTGCCCGTCTTTTGGGCCTGTGGTGTGACCCCTCAGACTGCGCTGCTCAACGCCGCGTTGCCCTTCAGCATTACCCACCGCCCTGGGCATATGCTGGTGACCGATTTGCCCCAGGATGATCCTTTTGGAGGGCGCAATCCTCGATCGCGCGGCGCAACACCCGCGCGGCCCGTGGCATAGCTTCCTCCTGGATATTGGAAAAGCCGATCAACAGGCCGGGCCTGAGCTGTTGGTCATGCGTGTAATCTGACAAGGGCCGGGGCAACAGCCCGAGGTCTTTGGCACGTCTGGCAACCTGCGCATCGTCATAGCCTTCCGGCAAGTAGCCCATAAGATGCAAGCCCGCATTCAGAATTTCAGTCTCAAGCAAATCACCGACAGCGGCCGACAAAACCTCATTCAAAGCGTTCTGGCGGCTCAGATAGAGTGTGCGCATTTTGCGAATATGTGCTTCAAACAGACCACTGGCCATGAACTCGGCCATGGTCAGTTGCGTGGCCAGGCTGGGCGGGCGCGTGATCGCGTCGAGCAGATTGCGCAAGACATCCACGTAGCGGGTCGGTACAACCAAGTAACCGATCCCCAACGACGGCAAAACTGTCTTGGAAAACGTACCAAAGTAGAACACCCGCCCATCGGGATCGAGACTTTGCAGCGAGGGCGCCGGATGTCCTCCGAACCTGTATTCGCCATCGTAGTCATCTTCCAGAAGGAAGGCGTCGTGTGCATAGGCCCAGTTCAAAAGTTCGATACGTCGGCGGATCGACATTGTATGGCCCAATGGGGCCTGACGCGCTGGCGTCACATAAGCGAACTTTGCGTCCGCCGCACGCTCCAGTCCAGCTTTGACAACGATGCCTTTTTCGTCGACCGGAACCGGCGTTGTACCGACCCGGAAAAGATCAAAGACCCGGCTGACCCCAGGATAACCCGGATCCTCAACCCATCCGCGGTCTCCTGGATTGGCCAGCGCCATCATGATCAACGTCAGCGCTTGGCGCGTGCCTGAGATGATAAGCACTTGTTCCGGCGAACAAGACACACCGCGGTTGCAGGCCAGGTAACGCGTGACCTCTTCACGCAGTTCAATTGCCCCTTCGGCAGGGCAACGCGCGATGCCGCTGGGCGCCAACTGGCTGAGGATGGGGCGCATGATCCGGATCCAGGTTTGCGAGGGGAATTCAAAGACCGCCGGTATGCCTGGATTAAAGGGCAGCGCGCGGCTGGTCCGTTCACGCTGTTTTGGAAGATTTTCTTCGAAGCGCGTCGCCAGATCGGTCTCCAGCTGGCGACCCTCTTCGGGCCGGGCATAGTGAAGCTGCGTTGACCAGGCGAGTTTTTCCGGAAGGAGATCGGCGACGAAGGTTCCGGATTTTTCTGCAGAGGTCAGATACCCTTCAGATTTCAGCTGATCATACGCGCAGGCCACCGTTGTGCGCGACAAGGACAGCTCCGCCGACAACGTCCGAGAGGATGGCATCCGTACACCTGCATCTAAGGTGCCTTCCGTGATGTGATAGCGCAGCGCATCGTAGAGCTGCGTGGCCAAGGGCGTGTCTGACGATGGGTCCAATTCAAGCCCCGGCAGCAACGCGCCAGAGGATTTGCGAGCCATTTGATCTCCTCCCAAAGATTCTGGCACCTATATTGGGGCAAATTTTGGGACTTGTCACCAGTCCATAATTTGCGCTCTCCCTTTGCACTGTTCGCGGCGCTGTGCCGCTTCATCCAAGGGAGGACCCATGAGACATCTACTGAAACGACTTCGACACGCCATCCTTGGCGCCTGCGCTGCAGCCGCCGCTTGGGCTCCAGCCAATGCCGAGACCTTTGATAGTACCATCGCAGATACGCGCACACTCGCGGCCTTCAAAGTCAGTACTGAGGCGCTGGCAGAATGGCTGCCTGACACCCATGTGTCCGCGCCCTATGGCGGCGGTTCATTTGAGGGTGCAAACCTGTTGATGATGTTTATCGACCGGATGCTGCATCAAGACGCCACGGGGAACCCCAAAAACGGTGGAGCGTATCGGATGATGGCGCTGATCGTTCCGGCGGTGGACCGTGAAAGCGGCGAAACATCCACGTTTATTGCACGTGTGTACAGTCCTGGCGACAGTGCGGGGCCCTACAAGACTGCCGTGAAATCCGATGTCAGCCACAGTGTCAGCCTGTCTGGCGCCGGGTCCGAGCCGCTCTCTGGTCGCCATGTCTGGCAAATCCAACAAGGCGGCGGGTCGCTTGAGATTGCCTTTGACTACGCAGCCGGCGTGCCGGGTCGCAAGGCGGGTGAAAGTGTTCTGTCCACCCCGCTGGATGCCTCTGTAAAGCGGGTCTACCGCTATGACCAACTGACCGATGTGGTGTTCAGCACGCCCAAAGGTATCGACCGGACCAGCAACGTGACCGTGCGCGTGGAGATCCCGGAACTGGCCGCAATGTTTGACGGCTCAGAGGCGCTGGTCGGCCTGGCGGATCGTCCGTTTTACACCCGAACCACTTGGAAGCCGTAGGGTCGAATTGCTTTCTGGCCCAGCCATTGGACTATTTCTGGCCCTCGCCGCAGGGCCAGTTTTCAAACCACACTCGATCATCATCTTTGGGAGGACAAAATGAAACTCAAAAATACCCTGGCAGCCCTATGCGCTGCGACTTGCCTAACCGGAGCACCAGTGCTCGGCGATGGACACGGCAACATTCAGGAAATGAACCTAGAGGTCGTAGGCACTTGGGGGTTCCTGGAAAACTGGAAGGTCTTTGAAGAGCGTTTCTGGACCGAGGTGATCCCCGAAGCCTCGGGCGGTAAGATCACCGCGAACGCCAAGCCCTATACCGAACTGGGTCTCAAGGGTTATGAAGTTATGGCGGGCGTACGCAAGGGCGCCTATGACGTCGTGCACGCCTTGACCAGCTATTCCAGCCAGGCAAGCCCCGCGCTGGAAGGCATCGACCTGTCGGGCATTATCCAGGACTGGGACACCTACCGCCAGGCGGTTGAGGTCTATCGCCCGATCATCGAACGCGAAGTGCGCGAGAAGTACAATGCGCAGATCGTCAACATCTACCCGTTCCCCACGCAGCAGATCTGGTGCAACCTGGGCGACCGGTCGATCACGGATGTGTCGCTGGCCGATCTCGCGGGCAAGAAAATCCGCACCTACTCGCGGACCCAAGGTGACTTCGTCGAAGGGCTTGGCGCCTCATCGGTGACCATGGCCCTGGCCGAGGTTGTGCCCGCGCTTGAAAAAGGCGTGGCCGATTGCGGTGTGACGGGCACCATGCCCGCCTACAACGGCAAGTGGTGGCAGGTGGTGACCCACAATGTGCGGGTGCGCCTCGGCTTTGCCGCGACCTTCACGGCGATCAATCTCGACACGTGGGACGGCATGAATGCGGACACGCAAAACCTCATCCTGTCGGAGGCCAAGACGTTCGAAGACGAGATCTGGGAATTCGAGCAAACGCTTGACCAGGCCGGCATGGATTGCAACGCCCAAGGCCCGTGTGAGCGCGGTGAACCCGGCAACATGACCCCGATTGAGCCCAATGATGCGGATCAGGCGCTCTTGCGGCAGATCGCGGCGGAAACCGTTGTCCCTCGCTGGGCCGAACGCTGCGGCAGCGAATGCGCCGCCGAATGGAACGCCACTATCGGCAAACTGATCGGCATCACCGCACCGACCAGCGGATCCTAAACGACAATTCAAGGCGGCGGGCCAAATATCCCGCCGCCCACTCACTTGGAGCTTTGGGAGGAGATCCATGTTCGACCGCTTTCAAACAGGACTAGAAGGCACCGCACGCGGCGCCGCCATCGTCGGAGGTGCGGCCATGTGCGCCGCCGCTTTCATGGTCACCGCCGACGTGATCTCGCGGAAGGTGTTCGGCGTGACGATGCGCGGCTCTGACGAGATCACCGGCTATGTTTTCGCGGCCTCCACGACCTGGGCCTATGCCTATGCCGTATTAACCCGGTCCAACATCCGAATAGATGTGGCCTATGCCGCACTCGGCCCCAAAGCGCGCGCGTTCTTAGACCTGCTCGGCCTAGGTCTTTTGACGCTCTACATCTTCCTTTTGACGCGCAGCGCCTGGACGGTGGTCGCGGAAAGCTGGGCCTTTAACTACACTGCGCAAACGCCACTCGCGACACCTCTGTGGATCCCGCAGAGCTTTTGGTTCGCCGGGCTGGCCTTCATGCTGTTGTGTTTGAGCTTCCTCAGCATCCGCTGCCTTGTGTCTTTGATGCGCGCAGATTGGCGCGGCATCGGCGCGGTCGCGGGCGTCAAAAGCCTCGACCAAGAAATCAAAGAAGAAACCCACGCCTAAGCCGGGCCCTCGGGAGAAAATCCATGCAAATTCTTATTCTCTTTATGTTGGTGGCCCTGGTTGTGGCTGCTGTCCCGATCGCCGCTGTGCTCGGCGTCCTGGGGCTCGCGCTTGACGAGATCTTCATGAACGGGCGGCGCTCGCTCATGATGGGCGACTTCATTTGGGAACAGTCCGTCGAATACATCCTCGTGGCCGTGCCGATGTTCATCCTGTTGGGAGAGATCATCCTGCGCGCAGGGATCGCCACACGGATGTACAACGCTGTGGCCAAATGGCTGTCTTGGCTGCCCGGCGGGCTCATGCACGCCAATGTGGGCTCCTGCGCGGTGTTTGCGGCAACTTCCGGATCGAGCGTTGCAACAGTGGCAACCGTTGGCACCGTCGCCTACCCCGAGATTGAGAAGCGGCACTATAACGAGCCGCTTTTCCTGGGCACGCTGGCCGCAGGGGGGACGCTCGGCATCCTCATTCCGCCCTCGATTGCCCTCATCTTATACGGGCTGCTAACCGACACCTCGGTCCCCGAGCTTTACCTTGCCGGTGTCATTCCGGGCGCGGTGCTGGCGCTCTTTTTCATGGCTGTCGTCGTCTTTGCCTGCCTGTTTCGCCCGGGCTGGGGCGGCGACCGGGTTCGCACAAGTTGGCGCGACAGGATCGAAGCACTGCCTGATCTTTTGCCCCCGCTGGTGCTCTTTACCGTCGTGGTCGGCTCGATTTATGCAGGTCTGGCAACGCCGACCGAAGCCGCCTCCATCGGCGTTGTGTGTGCCATAGGGATCGCGGCTTGGTTTAAAGCTCTAAACATCGGCATGCTCATCCAAGCTTTTGAAAGCACGATGCGGTCCACAGCGATGGTGATGATCATCATCTTCGCCGCCGTTTTCCTGAACTTCGTTCTCGGCTTTATGGGTGTGACCCAAGCCATTATCGACGGGATCGATGCCCTTGGCTGGACGCCCATGCAGACCATGATGGTGATCATCGTGTTTTATCTGTTCCTGGGCATGTTCATGGAGACGCTCTCGATGATGCTGACCACAATCCCTGTGGTGTTCCCCATTGTGGCCCATATGGGGTTCGATCCGGTCTGGTTCGGCATCATGATCACTGTGCTGATGGAGGCCGCGTTGATCACGCCGCCCATTGGCCTGAACCTCTACGTGGTACATGGGACCCGCACACGGGGCGGCAAATTCAACGATGTGAGCTATGGCGCGCTGCCGTTCCTTGTGGCGATGCTGGCGCTGATCGGGTTTCTTCTGGCCTTCCCAGACCTGGCCACCTGGCTGCCTGACCAAGTCTATTAAACGGAGACTGAACTCTATGACTGCCCTTTGCCTTGCCCATCTGCCCGAGCCCTCTGCACCAACCCGCCCGCTGCCAAGTGGCGCCACAGATTGCCACAGCCACGTGATCCAGCCCGAAGCGGACCACCCCTTTGTGACCAACCGGTCCTATACGCCTCCGCCTGCGACGCTTGCACAGTATAAAGCCCTGCATGCGCGGCTCGGGATCGAACGCGCCGTGATCGTGCAACCCTCGGTCTATGGCACCGACAATACCGTCACTCTGGAGGCCATCGCTGGCTACGGTCCCAAGTGCCGAGGGATCGCTGTGGTGGATGCAGACGTCCCTCTCGCAGAGCTCAAGCGACTTGATGCGGGCGGTATCCGAGGCGCGCGGATCAATATGCTGTTCGCGGGCGGTATTGGCCTCGATGACCTCGAGCCGCTGGCCCATCGCATCGCCGAGCTTGGCTGGCACTTTCAACTGTTGATCGACGGCCCGACACTCGCAGGTCTGGAAACACGGCTGGCCCGCTTGCCGGTGCCTGTCGTGATTGATCACATGGGCCATGTGCAAACAAAAGACGGGATGGCACAGGCCGGATTTGAGGCGCTGCGCCGCCTGGTTGCCGGAGGCAATACTTGGGTGAAACTCTCCGGCAATTATCGCATGTCGCGCCAGCGTCCCGGCTTCGAAGACGTCGTCCCCTTTGCCAAGGCGTTGATCGCTGAAAACCCCGAACACATGGTGTGGGGCACCGACTGGCCGCACCCGGCGTTGCAGGACTTTATGCCCGATGACGGGACATTGGTTGACGCGCTGGATGCTTACGTCTCTGATGAGGCCGAAAGAGATCGTATTCTCGTGGACAACCCTGCGCAGCTCTACGGCTTCTGACATCGGCACAACAAAAGCAACACGCGGCACCTTATGGACCCCCAGACACCTCCGATCCTCGAACTAGCCAAACGGCGCGGCAGCCATGGCAGACAGCAAGACGACGGCGTGCTGGTCATCCGCACGATTGCCATGCCGGCGGATACAAACCCCGCCGGTGACATCTTCGGCGGGTGGCTGATGTCTCAAATGGATCTGGCCGCCGGAAACATGGCGGGGCGCGTGTCGCAGGGGCGCGGCGCAACGGTCGCGGTCGAAGCGATGCAGTTTCTGCGCCCCGTAAAGGTCGGGGATGAGGTCACAATCTACGCGACCCTTGTTGAGGTCGGCCGCACGTCCATGAAGATCCACGTCGATGTGTGGCGACGGCCACGCTTCGAGAATGCGTCCGAGAAGGTCACAAATGCCGAGTTCGTCTTTGTGGCGCTCGATCAGGACGGAAAACCCCGAGACGTGATGGCGCAAGATCAATGAGGGTTCCCTGTTCCTAATATCTGTTCTGCGGAATGCTTTTGCGGGACATTCCTAGGACCCCTCCCCGCCCATTCGGTCCGTGACGGCGTCAACGGCCTTCCATCTTATGATGCGCAAAGCGCGTTTTACCCCACATCCCGCCAGGTTATCCTGATTGACGCGCACAGCAGGTGTTCAAAGAATGCCCGAGCACTGAGACGGCCGACGCGCCGACGAGACGCCCCTGGTGAGCCGTTTAAGATCGTGCGCGAAATAGTACCACAGCCTCCAAACAAGCCCCCGCGCAGCCTGCCGCGAAAGTGCAAACAGAGCCCAAACATCAGGTTTTCTGCGGGGCCGCGAACGACCGGTTTGGCGGGATTTTGAAAGGCTTCTGTCGCTCACAGACGCAATTTGTGCTGTAATGCAGTCAGTTAGGACCAACCTCTCACAGATGGAAATTGTCCATGCGCTTTCTCTTCGCCGTTGCCCTTGCAATTTTTCTCACAGGTCAGGCTCGTGCGGACGAAACGATTATGATTGGCGACGCACCCCTGCCAGTCGACATAGCGATTAGAGAAGAGGAGGAATCGCCTTTCATTGGTGTCTGGACGGGGACATGGGATTCTTGGCGAAGCCATATCTTAGTTGTGGAAGGCATCGATGAGGAAGGGTTGTATGACATTGTCTATTCGGTGGGCCGTGGCCAATACGGCGGTGGTAATTGGCTACGCGACAAGGCTCGCGAAGAGAACGGCACTTTAGTTTTCGCCGACGAAGGCTTTGCCGCACGCTACACACTTTCGGACACGGGACGGTTGCGTGGAATTTTCCCAACCGAGGATCGCTTCGCGGTTTTGGAACGCCAAGACCTATCTGAGGTTCTCGCAACACCGACTGACGATTGGTTTCAGATTGGCCAACGCGAGTTTCTGCTGACAGACATCATGGAAGACGGCGAAGCAATAGAGCTGGCCGTCGCTATATATGTCCCCGATGGCGATGGCCCGTTTCCCTTAGCCCTTGTTCACCATGGATCAACGGGTCTTGGGACAAACGAACGCGACTTTGAGTTGTTCTTCACGAACGACTGGTTTGCTGACATCCTCAATACCCATGGTTGGATTGTCGCTTTCCCTCAGCGTCGGGGTCGCGCCGGGTCTGATGGGCTTTACGATGAGGGCTTCGCCGAGGATCGATCGCAAGGCTACTCGACCGAAGCGCACCTTTCCCTTCCCGGAGCCGATAGAGCCCTAACTGATGCAGATGCCGCACTTGCGGCGCTTCGAGAGCGCCCCGATGTGAGCGATGACGCGGTCCTTTTCTCAGGGTTTTCGCGTGGTGGCGTGGTTGCACTAATGCAGGCCGGCGATCAGCCAGAGGATGCGGCTGGAGTGATTAACTTCGCGGGAGGTTGGACGGCTGAGACCCCGAGTGGCCCTGATATAAACCCGACGCTCTTTCGCCGGATCGAAGGTTTTGAAGGCGCCGTCTTGTCGGTTTACGGTGAGGTGGACCCGCTCTACAGCACCGATCATTCCAGGGCGAACGTGGCGGAAATGGCCGAAGTGGGCGCCGAGAGCGAATTCCACGTAGTTTCGGTGCCCGGGTTCAATACCGGCCATTGGGTGATGTGGTGGCCGCTGCTTTGGGAAGAAACTGTAGAAGACTATCTCCTAAGCATCGAAAGCCGACCTTGATCCAGCTGTGACCTATGACTGCTTCGTCCCGCAAATCGGTCATGTAAGCACTTGGAACCAAAGTCGGCTCTCGGCTGCATGCAGTCATCACCGGCTATCTCACCGATACAGTCTGGATGCGCGTCTTTGGTCGATGGTTTGGCGGGACGGCAAAAATCGCCAAGATTAAAGCGTCACGAGCAAGTTGAGGGCGTGACACGGGGAGGTCGTCGGCCTTTGGCTTACAAAAGCGATACAAGTTGCTATGCAAAAATTGCTCGAGACTGCGTAAAGTCCAAAGAAAGGAGCCCACACCTAACATCATCGGTCGCTTAGGGGATTGAGTGGCGCGGTTGACGGGGCTCGAACCCGCGACCCCCGGCGTGACAGGCCGGTACTCTAACCAACTGAGCTACAACCGCGCGTGCCGGACGGGATAGGTCACCACTGCGCGCCCGTCAATGGCCAAATGCGCGGCTTTTGCGTTTTTTGGTGTGGTTTTTGCCTGTGCATTCCGACCCTGCGCCGCAAACCGCTAGAGAACCTCGGTCGGCAATTCTATGCGCACGCGGGTGCCCTGCCCTTTGCGGCTGAAGATCTCTAGATCGCCACCAGCTTGGCGCGCAAATCCAGAGACCATGGCAAGGCCCAATCCGCTCCCTTTGCCCTTGGGTTTGGTGGAAAAGAAGGGATCCGTCACCTCGCCCAAGAGCGCCGGCGGGATGCCTTCGCCTGTGTCTTCGACTTCGACCGCAACGCCGCGCAAGCCGTCTGTGGTGGTGGTTGGTTCCATGCGCAGCGTCAGATCGCCGCCGCGCGGCATCGCATCGCGCGCATTGATGACAAGGTTGAGGAGCGCGGACTGAAACATCGCCTCATCTGCAAGCACAGGTGCGCCAGGGCTCTGAATTGAAATGTTCAGCGAAATTGTTTCCGGCAACACGCGCCGGGCCATACCGGCCACATCATGCAGCACTTTGTCTGGTGCCAAACGCACCAAGTCTGCCTCGGACGGTCGGGCGCAGCTCAACAATTGTGACGACAAGTCCGCGCCGCGTTGGGTAGCCGCGATCGCATCGTTTAAGAAGGCCTCACGATCCGAAGCATTTGGATACGCCTTCAACAGTTCCAGATTGCCAAGAATGACGCTTAGAAGATTGTTGAAATCGTGGGCAACGCCGCTGGTCAGGGCCCCTAGCGCTTCAGACCTTTGCGCCTGCATGAAACGGTCCTGCGCCGCCATCAGCCGCTGGTGGTGCTTGTTGGCAGCGCGCACGCCTAAGACCACATACACTGCGGCGCAACACGTCAGCACAAAGGCGATCGCGAAGTCTGACAGAGCAAAACCTTCGGACAAGAACCTCAGGCTCATCGCAAAGAGCGCAGCGACAACTGGCACAGTACTGGCGACGGCAATGGCCCAGTGACGCGCACGGACCAAGAACAGGTTCAGCACATGTCCCACCATTATCAACAGCGCGCCAAACTGCCAGGCCAAGCCCTCTTGATACCACACAAAAACTGCGAGCCCTGCACATGTGGCCGACATGCCAAAGCTGATGACCAACAAAGCCCAAAACCGGTAAAACGGCGTCAGATTCGCCCTACCGGACGCCACGCCCTTCTCCAAAAGCACCAGAGCAAAATATACGGCCATCCAGTAAGGCAGCACATCCAAACTGATGAAATAAGTCGTAACAGCCAAACATGTCGCGATCAGCGCGATGCGCACAATAAACTCTGTGGTCGCTGCACCTTCTAAGGTCCGCGCGTCCTTCAAAAATCGAACATAGTGCGCCGTCGGGGTCATCTTTCTCTCACGCGCTTATGGGCCGAGGAAAATATGTTTTTTGAACCGCTGCCACTTTGTGAGACGCCGCATTCAGGACAAAAAGCTTGGCCGATTGCGCCGTGTTCCTGGCAGACGGTCGCTTCAAATAACTGATTACACTCCCAGTAATGCCTTAATTGACGGGTCAAACAAGCTTTTGTTTTGGTGGCATTTTCAATCTGCGTGCATTTTTCCCGCAGTAGTTGAGATTTCGCCGATAATCCGACCGGTCTGGTGCGCGCGCTAGTCCAACACCACGTACGACACGCCCCTTGCCCCAGTGACGGCGCTGCCCTATCACCCGGTGTCGATACCGATCAGGAGACACCCGATGCTGGACCTTACCTATGACGCGCCAAAGCCCAAAATCATCGCCGGGGCCAAGCAGGACTGGGAACTGGTCATTGGTATGGAGGTCCACGCGCAAGTCTCGACCCATGCGAAGCTGTTCTCTGGGGCATCCACCCAGTTTGGGGCAGAGCCCAATTCGAACGTTGCCTTTGTGGATGCGGGCATGCCGGGCATGTTGCCGGTGATCAACGAAGCCTGCGTGGCACAGGCCGTGCGCACGGGCCTCGGGCTGAAGGCCGAGATCCATTTGAACTCCGCCTTCGACCGGAAAAACTACTTCTATCCCGACCTGCCGCAGGGCTATCAAATCAGCCAGCTCTATCACCCCATCGTCGGCGAAGGCGAAGTGCTGGTCGAACTCGGCGACGGCACCGCCCGCCTGGTCCGGATCGAACGCATTCACTTGGAGCAAGACGCCGGGAAGTCGGTCCATGACATGGACCCGCATATGTCCTTTGTGGACCTCAACCGCACCGGCGTCGCCCTGATGGAAATCGTCTCCCGCCCCGACATTCGCGGCCCCGAAGAGGCGGCCGCCTATATCGCCAAATTGCGGCAAATCATGCTCTACCTGGGCACCTGCGACGGCAATATGCAAAATGGAAACCTGCGCGCAGACGTGAACGTGTCAATCTGCACACCCGGCGCCTACGAAAAGTACCGCGAAACGGGCGACTTCTCGCATCTCGGCACACGCTGCGAGATCAAGAACATGAACTCGATGCGCTTTATCCAACAAGCGATCCTGGTCGAGGCCGCGCGTCAGATCAAGATCGTGGAAGGCGGCGGCGCGGTCGAACAGGAAACCCGCCTCTTTGACCCGGACAAGCAGGAAACCCGGTCCATGCGCTCCAAGGAAGAGGCGCATGACTACCGCTACTTCCCCGATCCCGACTTGCTGCCACTGGAGATCGAGCAAGCCTGGGTCGACGACATTGCCGCCGGGTTGCCCGAACTTCCGGATGCCAAGAAATCCCGCTTCATGACCGATTTCGGCCTTTCAGACTATGACGCGTCGGTTTTGACGGCCGACGTGACATCTGCGGCCTATTTCGAAGACGTGGCGCAAGGGCGCGACGGCAAGCTTTCGGCCAACTGGGTGATCAACGAACTCTTTGGACGCCTCAAGAAAGACGAGGACCGCCAGATCGAAGACAGCCCCGTGTCGCCTGCGCAATTGGGCAGCATCATCGACCTGATCGCCTCCGACGCCATCTCGGGCAAGATCGCCAAAGACCTGTTCGAAATCGTCTACACCGAAGGCGGCGACCCGGCCCAAATCGTCGAGGCGCGCGGCATGAAACAGGTCACCGACACCGGCGCGATTGAGGCGGCGGTGGACGAAATCATCGCCGCGAACCCTGCGCAGGTCGAAAAGGCGAAAGAGAACCCCAAACTGGCAGGCTGGTTCGTGGGTCAGGTCATGAAGGCGACGGGCGGCAAGGCCAATCCAAAAGCCGTGAACCAAATCGTCGCACAGAAACTCGGATCCGCCTGACGGGCTAAGCCTTGCGGTGAAAACAGGCGGCGCGGCGCCAGGGGCTACGCGGCTTTGCGTCTGCCCATCCAAAGCGCCGCCAAACCGCTCAGAAGCAACACCCCGCCCGCGGGCAGAGGCACCACTGCCGCGACCGCCTGGGCTGAGATTGCATCAATATCAAAACCATCCGAGGTGCCGGACGCGTCTTTGACAAACAGCGACGTGAACGCACGCCCTCCAAGCCCATCAAAAACGACCTCCAACCGCGACTGTGTCCCCGGCACCAGGGTGCCGCCCAAATTCGTGACTGTACCAAGGATCGACGCACCACCGGTCGTGGTCGCAAAGACCTCAAAATCCAGGTATTCGGTGTGGCCCGCTGCGTTGCCGTTGCCCGTGATCTCGTAAAACGTGATGGGCCCCGTGAACGCCTGACCAAAGCTGAAGGTAACGCCATTGGCGGCGTTCTTGGTCGAGAAAAATCCGTTGCCGCGGCCACCCGCAAAGTCGCCATCGGCCACGCCCAGCGCGTTGCACACGTTGCTGCGCGCGCTGTCGTTTTCCTGGACCGAACAGGTCGTCACGCCGTCAGTCACCGAGGTCGCCCAAATGGTTGCGGCCTGTGCTGATGTGGCAAGCGCGCTGGCGATCACTGCACCAGCCGTCATGACGCGTAACATATCGTACCTCTTAATCACACCAGGGGTCCGGCCCCTTCTGTGTCTGCATAAGCTGCCCAGAACATGGCAACAAAGGGGAAAAACCGGGCCCTGCGCGTCACTTTCGCCGTTTAAACCCTGCCGCCCTGACCGCCCCATGCCGCGCGCAAAAAAAGAACCCGCGCCCTGTGATCCATGTCACGCAGGTCCCGCCTGCGTCTGTGCTTACCTGAGGGCAGTTAACGCGCCAGCCCCCCATCATGTGGCGCAATTGAGACTGAAAGGATTTGACCATGACCAAGTACATCGCGCCCGCATTCGCCCTCGCAGTTATCGCTCTGACAGGCATGGGCACGTCAGCCTCTGCTCAGTACATGACCACGCCAAACCTTGCATACCCTGACGGAACCGGAAGCTGGGGCTGCAAGTTCTCCGGCACGTGCGCCACAGCGACGGTCGCAACGAGCGGCCAGAAAAAGTAACATGCGTGCCCGGGCCATGGATGATCGGCTCGGGACGTGACCGAAGCGGTCCGGATTGATGCGCCGTTTATGCGGAGTGTCTGACCAGCCGCTCACGGTCTGACGTGTCCGTGTCAAACGGCTGGGGCACGCCAAAATAGAACCCTTGCAAAACATGTGCGCCCAACGCGGCGAGAACCTTCGCCTGACGCTCTGTTTCGATCCCTTCGGCCGTGATCTGAAGCCCCAAGCGCTCGCCAAGGATCACGATTGAATCGATCAAGTCGTGCGAGCGGTCCGGGCTTTCCTCCAGACCATGGGCAAAGCTGCGATCGATCTTGAGCCGATCAAAGCCAAACTTCCACAGATAGCTCATCGACGAGAACCCCGTTCCGAAATCGTCAAGCGCGATGCTGACCCCAAGATCCTTGAGCGCATCAAATTGAACGGAAATGCTCGTATGGTTTTCAATGAGCAACGACTCGGTGATTTCCAGCTCCAAACGGCGTGCGGGCAGGCCCGTGGCCGAGAGAACCGCCTTGACATGCTCAACCAAGCGACCGGATTTAAATTGCGCGGCTGACAGGTTGACCGCGATAAACGGATCCCCCGGTTGCGCGGCAATGTCGCGCGTTGCCTGTTCCAAGACCCAACATCCGATCTCCTCGATTAGCCCTAAGTCTTCGGCCACGGGAACGAAATCCGCAGGCGAAACAGGTTTGCCGTCCAGATCACGCAGGCGCAGAAGCGCCTCATATCCGACGATCTCATGCGAGATCGCGTCCACCAGAGGCTGATAATAGATGCTAAAACGGTCATGGGCGGCCGCATCGCGCACAAGCGCTTCCAGTTCTCGGCGCTTGTGAAGCATGTCGCTCATGTCGGGTGTGTATGTCGACACGACATTGCGCCCAGACGATTTTGCAAAGTAAAGGGCCGTATCGGCATGCGCCAAATGCCGGTCTAGGTCCAACTCACCATGGACGTGGACAGCACCGATACTGACTGTTGACCCTATCGTTAACCCGTTCACGTGGAGATCTTGTGCACATGCGGTACGGATCGCCTCCAACCGCTCCGTCACGTCGTCCGACGCGGCCGGTTCAGAAAGGGCAACAACGAATTCATCGCCGCCAAAGCGCGCAACCAAGTCCTTACTGGTACACGCCGCCTCAAGGGCGTTTCCAATATGCTTCAGATACGCATCGCCGGCTGCATGGCCATAAGTATCATTGACGGTCTTGAACTCGTCAGCATCAAGATAGGCAACCGCGCTTAGTCCACGCCGCTCAATGATTTCCTCTGCCCGCTCCATAAACGTGTGCCGGTTCAGCAACCCCGTCAGCGCGTCATGCGAGGCCAAGTATCGCGCATCGCTGCGGGACCTGTCCGCGAGCCTCTTTTGCAACACGAAGGCCAGCGCAGGTATGGCGAACAGCAAAACACCAAACAGCGCAGTCAAGGAGGCCAGCCACCACAATCCGCCAAGATACGCCCGGCGCAGCGCCGTCACATCGACAAAAAACTTCACAAAGCCGGCCACAGTGCCATCGGAGCCATGCACAAAACGAACAGCTTTGGCAAAATCCTCCGGCCATGAGTCCGAGGTTTGCGTGTTTCGGACAACAATTGCGGGCTGGTGCCCCGCCGCGATCGCCTCCAACTCGCGCAAAGTCAGATTCACAAATTCTGTCATCGGCTCCAGCTGCACCTCGGTCGTCTCTTCGACCAGAACACCACGCGCATCAAAAAGCGCAATTTTGAACACGTCGCTGGAATGCAAGATGTGCTCAAGCCCATGGTCTGTGTGCCCGCTATGCGGATGCCCTTCCAACATATGCGACACACTCTGAGAGTCGTCCAACATATGCGACAGGTGGTCAACCAAACCTTCGGTATGCGCAACGACAACCCCATCCACATGCGCCGCAATCAAATAAAACAGCGCCAGTGCACCGGATGTGAAAAATGTCAAAACAAGTAAAAAGTACCGCACATTCCGTCTCTGATCTGATCAAAAAAGTCCGAAACCATACAAAACACGTCGCGCTGAAACCGCAGGTAAACCGCCTGGCAGAAAGTGCTTAAAATCCCGGTCAAAACGACTTGACCCCGCCTCCGTCAACAGCGCACATCTAGGCCATGACCGCAGCCCCCTACCGCTCCCCCCGCCTCGAAGTGGACCCCGCCTGGATCGACTTCAACGGCC
>CAWUIP010000035.1:0-26710 GCA_963922415.1 uncultured Aliishimia sp.
GTCGAGCGCCAGCCGTAGCCTTGATTTAATCGTGCCCAAGGGCAGACCTGTTTCTCCAGCGATTTCGGAATGCGACATGTCTCCGAAATACGCTTTTTCAACTAATTCCCGCTGTGCGGGCGGTAATGCTTGCAGTGCGCGCCCCAAAATGTCGCTTTCCTGTTGCAACGCGAGCACATCAGACGCTTCGGGTTCGGCTTCGGGCCCCCACGGCAGATCCTCGGGCTCGGGGCGCTTTTCCCGGCGCAGGATGTCGATCTTGCGGTTCCGCGCGATGGTAAAAATCCACGTGGCCACCGACGCCCGCGACGGGTCAAACAGATGCGACTTCAGCCACACCGTTGCCATCACGTCCTGCGCGCATTCCTCTGCCAGGCTGGCATCGGCGCCAGATTTCATCAAAAACCCTTTAATGCGCGGGGCGAAATGGCCAAAGAGCTCGGCAAAGGCGGCCCGGTCTTGCGCGTCACGGATGCGGGCCATGTGACTGACCCACTGCATTCGCGTGTCTGTGTTCGAACTGGTCGTCACCAAACTCTGTGTCCCTGATCCCGCTAAGCCGTTGCCGCGCGGCGTTTTTTGCCCGCGCACTTCGGTTATGCCCGGCTGGGCAGTGGTATCAAGGCTGGTCAACATATTCTGAATACGCCACCCGCCACTTTTTAGATCACAAAAACAAGAGCGCGCAATAAAGTGCGAACTGTCAGCTAAAATTGACAGCAAAAAAAGTGACAAAGTTTACATCCAACTGCAAATTGGCTGCGTATCACACATGACGATCAAGAAAAGGAATGGTGGATGCCATTTGAAGAGCGGGCGTCCAGCCCCAAAAACATCGCGATTATCGGCGCGGGCATTTCGGGGTTAGGGGCAGCTTGGCGGTTGGCAGGGCAGCACCGTGTGACGCTCATCGAGGCTGAAGGCCGTCTCGGTGGACATGCCCGGACGATCATGGCGGGCAAGGCTGGCGATCAACCTGTCGATACCGGTTTTTTGGTGTTCAACAAGGCGAATTACCCGCTGTTGACGCAGCTCTTTGAGCAGCTTGACGTGCCGATCGCCAAGTCGTCGATGAGTTTTGGGGCGTCGATCCGTGGGGGGTTCCTGGAATATGGTCTGTCGGGCGCAGACGCACTTTTCGCCCAGCGCCGCAACCTGGCGCGGCCTGCGTTCTTGCGGATGGTGCGTGATATTTTCCACTTCAATAAGCACGCCGTGGCCGCGGTGCGGGCAGAGCCACACCTTACGATATCAGAGCTTTTGGAGCGTTTGGGCACCGGTCCCTGGTTCCGCGATTACTACCTGTTGCCGTTTTCTGGCGCGATTTGGTCGACACCGCTTGAAAAGATCATGGATTTTCCCGCCGCTGCGATGATCCGGTTCTTCGAAAACCACGCCTTGCTAAGCCATGAAGGGCAGCACCAGTGGTATACCGTCGACGGCGGATCGATTGAGTATGTCCGCAGGCTCGAGGCGCATCTGCGCGCCAAGGGGGCCGAGATCCGCCTGGGCCAGCCCGTCGAGGCCGTCAAGCGCGAGGCGGGCGCTGTCCAAATCCAAATGGGCGGCGCTTGGGAGCAGTTTGACGAGGTCATCTTCGCCACCCATTCCGACGACTCGCTGCGGCTTCTTGCCGATCCGCTGCCCCATGAAGAGGCCGCTTTGGGGGCCGTGAAGTATCAACCTAACGAGGTTGTTCTGCACTGTGACGCGCGGTTGATGCCACAACGCCGCAAGGTCTGGTCCAGTTGGAATTATACGGAAGATGCCGTTGTGCCGTCTGAGCGGATTGACTTGACCTATTGGATCAACTCGCTGCAGCCAATCCCGCAGTCCGACCCGCATTTTGTCACGCTCAACACCAAACGCACCATTCGTGAGGAGTTGATCTATGACCAATGCACATTGCGCCATCCGGTCTACGACGTGGCCGCATTGGACGCCCAAGAAGTGATCGGCCGGTTCAACGGGACTGCCCGTACTTGGTTCTGTGGCGCATGGATGCGCAATGGTTTCCACGAAGACGGCTTGGCCAGCGCCGTGGCGGTGGCGGACGCGATCTTGGCGCGCGCGCCTTTGAAGGTGGCGGCTGCGTGAGCCGGATTGATCACATAAGTGGCGTGACTTTTCATGGGCGTAAAGGCGCGGTGGCCAATGCTTTCCGCTATTCTGTCGACTATGTGCTGGTGGATGCAGAAACCAAGCCCAAGACGCCGTCGCTCTTTTCGCGCAATGGTCGGAACATTACGGCCTTGCAGGACGCGGACCACGGTGGGGCACCGGGGCAGGGGCGCGGCCCCGCTTGGGTGCGCGACGTGCTTAGCGTCCATCAGATCACCGGCATTGCCCGCGTCGAGCTTTTGGCGCAGCCGAAAGTTCTAGGCCATGTGTTCAATCCGGTCTCATTTTGGCTGTGCCGCCGCGCAGACGACGCATTGGTCGCTGTAATCGCCGAGGTGACAAACACCTATGGCGACCGGCATTCCTACCTCGTGCATCACGGAGACCTGCGCCCCATCGCGCCCTCGGATCGGTTGTGTGCGCAGAAAATATTCCATGTGTCGCCTTTCCAGCCGGTTGAGGGGGCTTACGAGTTCCGGTTTGACATCACGGATGACCGGATTGGGGTCTGGATCAACTATGACCAGTCCGAAGGCGGGCTGATCGCGACGCTGACAGGTGCGCGGGCCCCGCTGACCAATCGCACGATCTTACGGATGCTCTGGCGCAGACCGTTTGGCGCGCGCCGGGTCCTTGCGCTGATCCATTGGCAGGCGCTGAAGCTGTGGATCAAAAAGCAGACCTTCCGCGCGCGGCCCAAGCCACCCGAGGAAGAGCTAAGCCGCGGCTGGTCCGCGCAAGACGGGGTGCCGGGCGAATGAATGCAGCCCCGTGCAATCTTGGCGCTTATGCGCTCTTTGCGGCTTTGCTGTCGGCGGCGGGACTGCCGATCTATATCCATGCGCCGAAATTCTATGTGGATGAATACGGCGTGTCGTTGGGCGCGCTTGGAGCGGTCCTTTTCGGCCTACGCCTGTTTGACGTCGTGCAAGATCCGCTTTTGGGGCGTTTGTCCGAACGGTTGCGCAGCCAGCGCGGGATCGCGGTGATGCTGGGAACCGGTGTAATGGCGCTGGCGATGTTGGGCCTTTTTGCAGTGACCCCGCCTATTGCGCCGGTCTGGTGGTTTGCCGCCATGCTGACGTTGGTCTTTTCCGGCTTCTCCTTTCTGACGATTAACTTCTACGCCCAAGGTGTGGCCAAAGCCGAAACTCTGGCGGGCGACGGGCACCTGCGCCTGGCGCGCTGGCGCGAGACCGGAGCGCTCTTGGGTGTGTCACTGGCCGCGATCGCGCCTGTGGCCTTAGGTGCTGTGCTGGACAAACCTTTTGCGGGCTTTGCGGCGGGTTTCGCGGTTTTGGCCCTAGCGGCAGTCTTGGCGATGCGGGTCGAATGGCGCGACGGCACGACGCCGCCCGGCGCTGGGCTGTGGGAAGTTCTGCGCGACACGCTGGCGCGGCGGCTTCTGATCATCGCCTTTGTCAACGCGGCCCCGGTCGCGGTGTCCTCGACCCTGTTTTTGTTCTTTGTCGAAACCAAGCTGCAAGCACCGGGGTATGAAGGCGTTCTGCTCCTTCTGTTCTTCCTAAGTGCTGCCGCGTCCGCCCCGGTTTGGGGCGCGCTGGCTGAACGGTTTGGCGTCAAACCCGTCCTGCTCGCGGCTATGGCGCTTGCTATCGTGGCCTTCGGTGGCGCGTTGGCGCTTGGGGCCGGAGATTGGCCGCTCTTTGCGGTGATCTGCATTGCGTCTGGCGCAACAATGGGCGCGGATCTAACGCTGCTGCCTGCGGTCTTTGCGCGCCGCATGGCGGTTGTCTCGCCCTCGGCGGCGCAGGGCTTTGGGCTCTGGTCGTTTATGTCGAAATTCACCTTGGCCTTTGCAGCGGTCCTGCTGTTGCCAAGCCTGGAACGGGTCGGGTTCCAATCTGGATCTGCCGACAACTCTGAAACTGCACTGTGGCTGCTGGCTCTGCTCTACGCAGGCGTGCCCTGTGCGCTGAAATGTGTGGCCATCGCATTGCTGGCCGCAACTGATTTGAAAGAGGAGACGATAAAATGACAGACTTCCTCTACATCGCCGTGACCTTGGTCTTTGTGATCGGTGCCGTGTGGGCGCGCGGGCGGTATGCGAGCTTTCTCAGCCAAAGCCCCGAAGACTATGCTGCGGGACGGGCCGGGCAGTTCGACATCCGCGAACGGTTCAACGGCCCCGTCGTTTGCGAAGGCGTGATCTATGGCCCAACAGGCCGCGTCACCTCGCGGTTCGAGGCAGACTTCCAGTGCCGCTGGGAAGGCAATCGCTGCATCATGGAAGAGGTCTTCCGCTATGATGACGGCTCCACGCAAGAGCGGGCCTGGAATCTGACCCTGGGCAATGATGGCGGCATTCGCGCCACCGCCTCGGACGTGGTGGGCGAAGGCAGCGGCCAGCAGATGGGCGACGCGGTGCAACTGAAATACAAGCTGCAATTACCGCCGTCGTCTGGCGGTCATATTCTTGACGTAGTGGACTGGATGTACCTGGCGCCGGGCGGCACTATCATCAACCGATCACAGTTCCGCAAGTTTGGCATCCAGGTCGCAGAACTGGTCGCAACCATGCGGCCCGCAGACGTAGACGAGGAACGGAAAGCGGCGTGACGACGGATTGGATTGGAAAGACATATTGGCTTGTTGGGGCGAGTGAGGGACTAGGGGCCGCGCTTGCAGATGTGATGAGCCGGGCAGGCGTGGAAGTTATTGTGTCAGCCCGCAACCAAGAGCGGCTTGACGCGGTCGTTGCTGACTTGCCCGGCACGGCGCGGGCTGTCGCCATCGACATCCAAGACGACGCCAGTGTCGCAAAGGCCGCGGCAGAGGTGGGTCCCGTTGACGGTGTCATCCTGCTGGCGGGCGTCTACTGGCCGTTTGGTGCCAAAGACTGGAATGCCGAGCAGGCCGTAGCGATGGCTGATATCAACTTCACGGGCTTCATCCGCGTTTTGGGCCACGTGGTGCCAGACATGGTCGCGCGTGATGCAGGCCATATCGTGATCACGTCAAGCCTTTCGGCTTTCCGGGGGCTTCCAGGCTCGATTGGGTATTCGGCATCCAAGGCGGGCGTCATGTCGCTTGCGGAATGCATGTATGCCGATCTGAAAGACACGGGCGTTAGAGTGCAGGTGTCCAATCCCGGTTTTATCCGCACACGGCTGACCGACAAGAACGAATTTAACATGCCTGGCCTGATGGAACCCGCGGCCGCAGCGCGCGAAATGTTCGATCACATGCAGGAAGACACGTTCAAAAAGAGCTTCCCCTTGGGCTTCTCGCTTTTGTTCCGCGCTGGGCAGTTTTTGCCGGACTGGCTCTACTACCGTATCTTTTCCTAACCGCTGCGCTGTGCGCTAAAGAGTGAAAAGCCCTTTTTCGCGCACCGCTTTGACCGAGGCGCGCGCCTCCATGGCCGCTTGATGCGCGCGGATCTTTGGGAACGGCGCGAGATCTACGTCGTCGCCGGGCAACCAGGCGCAGACCATGAACAGGTAGGGGTCGGCCAGCGACATCGCATCGCCCACCACGAAAGGCCCGGCAAGCGCGTGGTTTTCCACATACTGCGCAGAGGCGGCCATGGTTTCGGGCACTTTGGCGGTCATGTCTTGATGGCTCGCCTCCGCATCGGCCCAGCGGTGGCCGCGCATCTTGTGGGCGTGGTTCACATGCATGGTCGAGGCCAGATAATACATCGCGCTGCGCGCCCGCGCGGCCTCCATTGGATCTGTGGGCAAAAGCGCAGGCGCTTGTGCTGCGATGAACTCCAGGATGGCCCCCGTTTCGGTCAGGATCTTGCCATCGGTTTCCAGCGAGGGCACGCGACCCTTTGGGTTCACTGCATGATAGGTGGCGGAGCGCTGCTCGCCTTCGGCAAAGTTAAGAAGGACCGGTTCATAGGCGATCCCGGCCTCTTCCAATGCAATGGCGATGGCGACAGCGATGGTGTTGGGGGCAATGTAAAGGCGCATCTGGTCCTCGCTAAACGTGGGTCTGTGCATAGTGCCGCTCGGGCGCTTCAAGGTGCGGCACGGCATTAAAGCAGGCGGGCGACCACGTGCCACCAATGGGATAAAGCCGGTGGACCGACGAATTGAAGATCGCAAGGCCCATCCGCGCCATCGCGGGCACATCCAGGGCCAGGTGACTGCGCATCGCCATTGCGATCACGCCGCCCGAGGTGACCACAAGGGCTGGGCCCTGGCCTGTGCCAATCTCGGCCAGCGCCTCGCTGATGCGCGCCTCAAACGCGCTAAACCGTTCGGGTGCGCCGTCGATTTCGTCGTTCTGCCAAGCCTGCATGACCTTTGGGAAGTGCTCGGCAAATTGCGAGGCCTCGGTGGGGGCCGGAACACCGTGTTCTGCCTCGTAGGCCTGCGCCATAGTGAAATATTCAAGCTCGTTCAGCCGTGCGTCCTCTACCGGCTCTAGACCTGTGGCCATGCTGGCGGCAGTCTCGCGGTGGCGGCGCAGTGTGCCGGTGTAAAGGCGGCTGTGGAAGTTCTGCGTGGCCTTAAAATGCGCCCCCAGCCATTCGGACTGCTGATGGCCCAAATCTGACAGGCGGTCATAGTCTTCTTCGGTCAGAGCATTCGTGTTGGCCTGGCCGTGGCGGATCAAAGTGATGTGGGACAAGTGGCGCGCCTCTTTACGGTTTGCCTTCTGTTAGGCGACTGCCACGCGCCTGGCCAGAGCAGGCCCGCCTTCCGCGCCAAATAATTTGACCCGGCGTGCGCAGATGCGCTGTTCGCTATCGGAAACACCCGCCCGCGCCCATCGACGGTTGGCGACGCGGAGGCGTCGGTTTCGGGCTTCAAGCGCAGCAATTGACGGCTATAGTCCGGCTGCTGACGCTGGGAGACATCACATGGCAGACACAGTGCGCTTTACCCTGGATGGGGAAGAGATTGAGGTGCCCGCAGGCACCACGCTGTGGGAGGCCGCACATGGGCGCGGCTTGGTGATCCCGCATCTGTGCCACAAACCGGCGCCGGGTTATCGCCCCGATGGCAATTGCCGCGCTTGTATGGTTGAGGTGGAAGGCGAGCGCACGCTGGTCGCCTCTTGCATCCGCGACGCGGCCCCTGGGATGGTCGTGAAAACCGAAACCGCGCGGGCCACGAGCGCGCGCAAGATGGTGGTCGAGATGCTGCTGGCTGATCAGCCAGAGCGGGATGTGGCCCACGACAAATCCGCGCATTTCTGGGACATGGCTGAGGCTAATGGCGTGACAGAGAGCCGGCTGCCCACGCTTGAGGCCGAGCGCATACCGCTGTTGGACGACAGCCATGTGGCGATGAGTGTGAATCTGGATGCTTGTATCCAATGCGGCCTGTGCGTGCGGGCCTGCCGCGAAGTGCAAGTCAACGATGTGATCGGCATGTCCGGGCGCGGGCACGATGCGTACCCAACATTCGATTTTGCTGACCCCATGGGCGCGTCGACCTGTGTGGCCTGTGGTGAATGCGTGCAGGCCTGCCCAACAGGCGCGCTGCTGCCCGCAACCGTGACAGACGAAAACCAAGTCGGCGACACAGGCGATTTTGACCGAGAGGTTGAAAGCGTCTGCCCCTTCTGCGGCGTGGGCTGCCAAGTCTCGCTGAAGGTCAAGGACGACCGCGTGAAGTTCGTTGAGGGCATCAATGGCCCGGCAAACGAAGGCCGCCTCTGCGTCAAGGGGCGCTTTGGCTTTGACTATATTCACCACGATCACCGCCTCACCAAGCCTTTGATCCGGCGCGCGGACGCACCAGCAAAGGGGCTGAACGTCGACCCCGGCAATTGGCAGGAATTCTTCCGCGAAGCGACCTGGGACGAGGCACTGGACCTCGCTGCCGGTGGTCTGAAAGGGCGCGGTGGCGAGGTTGCGGGCTTTGGCTCTGCCAAATGCTCGAACGAAGAGGCATACCTCTTCCAAAAATTCATCCGGCAGGGCTTTGGCCATAACAACGTGGATCACTGCACGCGGCTCTGCCACGCGTCCTCGGTTGCGGCACTGATGGAAAACGTGGGCTCGGGCGCCGTGACGGCCACGTTCAACGAGATCGAGAATGCGGATGTGGCCATCGTCATCGGGGCCAATCCGATCGAAAACCACCCCGTTGCGGCGACCTACTTCAAGCAGTTCACCAAGCGCGGCGGCAAGCTGATCGTGATGGACCCGCGCGGCCAGGCGCTGAAGCGTTTCGCCACCCATATGCTGCAGTTCCGGCCCGGTGCGGATGTGTCGATGCTGAACGCGATCATGCACACCATCGTGGATGAGCACCTTTACGACGAGCAATACATCCAGGCCTTCACCGAAAACTGGGAGGCGGAGAAAGCGCACTTGAAGGACTTCTCGCCGGAGGCGATGGAGGACCTTTGCGGTATTCCGGCAGAGACCCTGCGCGCGGTGGCGCGTGACTTTGCGCGGGCCAAGGCGGGGATGATCTTTTGGGGGATGGGCGTCAGCCAGCACATTCACGGCACAGACAATTCGCGCTGCTTGATCAGCCTCGCGCTGATGTGTGGCCATGTGGGGCGTCCTGGTGCAGGCCTTCATCCCTTGCGTGGACAAAACAACGTGCAGGGGGCTTCGGATGCGGGGCTGATCCCGATGTTTTTGCCGGATTACCAGACGGTCACCGACGATGGCGTGCGCTCTGCCTTTAACGAGGTTTGGGGGTCCGAGGACTTTTCCAACGAAAAGGGCCTCACTGTGACCGAGATCATGGATGCGGTGCATGCCGACCAGATCAAGGCGATGTATATCCTGGGCGAAAACCCGGCCATGTCGGACCCGGATGTAGAGCACGCGCGCGACGCGCTGGCCAAGCTTGACCACCTGGTCGTGCAAGACATTTTCATTACCGAAACCGCCAATTATGCGGATGTGATTTTGCCCGCTTCGGCTTTTGCCGAAAAGACCGGGACCGTGACCAATACCAACCGCCAGGTGCAGATGGGCCGCCCCGCCGTGCCGCCTCCGGGTGACGCGCGCGAAGATTGGTGGATCACGACCGAGTTGGCCAGGCGTTGCGATCTGGGCTGGACCTACACCCATCCACGTGAGGTTTTTGCAGAGATGAAGCAAACGATGAAGTCTCTCAACAACATCACCTGGGACCGGCTGGAGGGTGAAAACGCGGTGACCTATCCGTCGCTCTCGCCGGAAGATCCCGGTCAGCCCATCGTCTTTGGCGATGGCTTCCCACGTCCCGAGGGCCGCGCACGCTTCACGCCAGCCTCGGTCATCCCGCCCGACGATGTGCCGGATGCTGACTATCCGATGATCCTAACCACGGGACGGCAATTGGAGCACTGGCATACCGGGTCGATGACGCGGCGGGCCTCCGTTTTGGATGCGGTCGAGCCAGAGGCCAACTGCTCGCTTCATCCCGCGACGTTGCGCAAGCTTGGCGTGGAGCCGGGCGGTCTGGTGCGTCTGACCACGAAACGCGGGACGATCACGATCATGGCGCGCGAGGACCGCGCCGTCGCGCCCGACATGGTCTTTTTGCCTTTCGCCTTCGTCGAGGCGGCGGCCAACATCCTGACCAATCCAGCGGTCGATCCCTATGGCAAGATCCCCGAATTCAAATTCTCTGCCGTGCGGGTGGAGAAGGCCGAGGACGCCCTTGCGGCAGAGTAAGGCCGCAGGGTGACGGGCGCGCTAGAAGCCTTCATCGATCAGCACCGCGTCGTGGTGCATCTAGGCGCGCACAAAACGGCGACGACGTTCTTGCAAAACAGCCTGAATGCCGCGCGCGCGGATCTGGCGGCGGCGGGATGTCGGCTCCTCTTGCCTGTCGATTTGCGCGGGCAAGAGCAGGTCCGCCGCGTCGCACCTTGGAACGGGCCGGACAAGCGCCGTGCGGTGCAAGACGGAACCCAAGCCGCGCTGCGCGCGTTGATCGAAACGGCGGCTGGAGCGCCCGGAACACGCCGTGTTGTGCTGAGCGAAGAGTCCCTGATCGGCTCGTCCCACAGCAACCTGACCAGCGCTGTGCTTTACCCGGACTTTGCGGATAACATGCGCCTGTTCCCGCGGGCGTTGGACCACCCCAACGTCACGTTTCTCTTTGCGGTCCGGGAGTATGGCGCATTCTTTTCGTCAAACCTGACGACCACTGCGCGTCGGGGAAAGCTCTTTGACACAGAGGATTTGCGCGCGCGCTTACCGCTCCTGCCACGGCGCTGGCCAGACATCTTGGGTGAGTTGCGCGCGACCTTTCCCTTCGCGCGCCTGCGCGTGTGGCGTTACGAAGACTTTCGCGACCTGACGGGTGCTGTCTTTGATGCGCTGACAGGGCAGGCTGTGCCGCCCGTAGAGGGTCGGGTCAATGAAACCCTGTCCCAACCCGCGATGGAGACGCTGTGGGCGCAGGCGGACGCCGATGGCGCCCTGCCGGAGCCCAAGCGCGCCGTCAAAGACGCGCTGGGGCAGTATCCCGTGGGGTCAGAAAACCCACCCTTTTCGCTTTGGTCCGCGGCACAGGCGGCGGAGTTCAAAGCCGCCTATGACACAGACTGGGCGGAGATTGTAAAGCTCGCGCCACGCGACGCCTTACGCGCCTAGCTGTCCATCTTGGCCCGCCATCGGGCCTTTTCCTCGGGGTCTAAGCGCAACAAGACGACCGGCGCAGTCAGATCTGCAAATCGCAGCCGCAGCCCCGATGCATGGTCGTCTATAGACCGGCAGGGGAGGCGGCGCGTCATCATACCCGTTCCCAAGCGCCACAATATGCCAAGTCCGTTGTCAGTTTCGACCAAGGCCGCACGACCCGTCGCGGCAATGTCGACTTGAGAAATTGTGTCACCGGGAAACGCGGCGCGCCAGGCACGGCCAACGGCCTTCTCTGTCAGCGGTGGGGCAAAACGCGCGCGCAGATATTGCACTGCCAAGCCCGCTAGGACGAGGGAACCAAAGCCAAGTGCTATAATCGTTTCAAAGGCCACGCCGCCCTCCTACGCCACAGTTTGCGCGCGTGAGGGCGGCGTCACGACCGGTTTACTGGTTCATCCGGTTGTCGATCAGATCGTCAACAACGGATGGGTCGGCCAGGGTGGAGGTATCGCCCAAGCTGCCAAAGTCGTTCTCGGCAATCTTGCGCAGGATGCGGCGCATGATCTTGCCCGAACGTGTTTTCGGCAGGCCAGGCGCCCATTGGATCAGGTCTGGCGAGGCGATCGGTCCAATCTCTTGCCGCACCCAGGTGCGCAGCTCTTTGCGCAAGTCCTCGGACGGCTCCTCGCCCGACATCAGCGTGACATAGCAGTAGATGCCCTGGCCTTTGATGTCATGCGGGTAGCCGACCACGGCCGCTTCGGCGACTTTTTCATGGGCAACCAGCGCGCTTTCGACTTCTGCGGTGCCCATCCGATGGCCCGAGACGTTGATCACATCGTCCACACGGCCTGTGATCCAATAGTCGCCATCTTCATCGCGCCGGCAGCCGTCACCAGTGAAGTAATAGCCCTTGTAGTCCGAGAAATAGGTTTTCTCGAACCGCTCATGATCGCCCCAAACGGTGCGCATCTGACCCGGCCAGCTGTCGCGGATGACCAAAACGCCCTCGACCCCGTCGCCTTCGATGATCTCGCCCGAGGCGGGATCCAGCACCAAGGGTTCAATGCCAAAGAAGGGCTTTTGCGCGGCCCCCGGTTTGGTTGCGTGCGCGCCGGGCAGCGGGGTCATCAGGTGCCCGCCGGTTTCGGTCTGCCACCAGGTGTCGACAATCGGGCAGCGCCCGCCGCCGACAATGTCGTTGTACCAGTTCCATGCCTCTGGATTGATCGGCTCACCCACTGTGCCCAAGATGCGGATCGAGCTCAGATCGCACTTGGTCACATAGTCATTGCCCTGGCCCATCAGCGCGCGGATCGCCGTCGGCGCGGTGTAGAACTGGTTCACGTTCAGCTTTTCGCAGACCTGCCAGAAGCGCGACGCATCCGGGTAGGTCGGCACGCCTTCGAACATCACCGTCGTCGCGCCATTGGCGAGTGGGCCATAGACGATATAGCTGTGGCCTGTAACCCAACCCACATCCGCCGTGCACCAGAAGATGTCGCCGTCGTGATAGTCAAAGGTCATCTGATGGGTCATCGCCGCATAGACGAGATACCCACCGGTGGTATGCACGACGCCCTTCGGCTGACCGGTTGATCCAGACGTGTAGAGGATAAAGAGCGGATCTTCCGCCCCCATCGGCTCCGCTGGGCAGGTGTCGGGCACGTCTGCTGCGGCTTCGTGATACCACGTGTCGAGCCCTGGACGCTCGGCCACTTGTTGGCCCGTCCGGCGCACGATCAGGCACTTCACCTCGTCAAAGTCGTTCAGAAGCGCCTTGTTCACGTTGTCCTTCAGGTTCGTGACTCGGCCCCCGCGCGGCGCGCCGTCGGCGGTGATCACCACCTTCGCGTCACAGCCGTTCACACGTGCGCCCAACGCATCAGGCGAGAAGCCGGCAAACACAATCGAATGGATCGCCCCAATCCGGGCACAGGCCAGCATCGCATAGGCCGCCTCGGGGATCATCGGCATATAGATCACGACACGGTCGCCCTTGCCAACGCCCATGCTCTTGAGAACATTGGCCATCTTGCAGACTTGCCCGTAAAGCTCGCGATACGTGATATGGAGCGTTTCATCGGTGGGCTCATCCGGCTCCCAGATGATCGCAGTTTGGTCGCCGCGCGTCTCTAGATGGCGGTCAATGCAATTGGCGGCGACGTTCAGAACGCCGTCTTCGAACCATTTGATCGACACAGCACCAAAGTCATAGGACACGTCCTTTATCTTGGTGGGCACGGTCATCCAATCGACCCTGTCCTTCTCCTTCGCCCAAAACGCCGACGGGTCCGCGATTGAAGCAGCATACATCTCGTCATATTTGGCTGTATTCACATGAGCAGTCGCCGCCAATTCGGCTGGCGGGGCATAGGTCTTTGACATGTGGTCCTCCCTCGTCGTCGCCGCGGACCCACAAGGTAGGCCGCGTGTCTTCGCTTGCTGCACATTAAACAGGCAATGCGTGGGGCTCAAACCGTCCAAGCGCCGCAGCGGGTCGGAATTGTAAATTGCTTTTCAATTATCGTGACAGGTTTGTTAACACGTGCGGATTGCGAGGCTGTTAGTTCCGTCAAAGCGTGCGGAAAACCGCACAGGGACACTTGGTCTTGTGCGAAGGCCTGCACGGCGCCCCCGGTAACACCTGGGTGTGGCGCTTGGCTTCTGCCCCTAAGCCTTTGGAAACGCTTTTTCTTTAAACACTTAAGGCCCCATCGACGGCAATGCTTGAAGAATCTAAGCCAGGGCTATTTTCTGAAAGCGAGAGTGACGCTTGTGTTGAGGAGCGCGAGCGGTGATCTTAGTCGAACACGAAAACGCACCAGCGTGCTGCGCGATTTGCCGTGCTTTGTGCGCGCGGGGCAAGAGAAGGGCCCAGCTAAGGGTCTGAAAGATAGGGAGAAGATATCATGAAACATCTAGCTTTGGGCGCCGTTGCGGGCACTCTGACCTTTGCCTTTGCAGCCGAGGCTGTGGCGACCGAGTGGAACGTCTCGGTTTGGGGCAAGCGTCGCGCCTTCACGGAACATGTCGAAAAGCTTGCCGAACTGGTCAGCGAAAAGACCGGTGGCGAGTTCACAATGAACATCAGCTATGGTGGCCTGTCGAAGAACCGCGAGAACCTTGACGGAATTTCGATCGGTGCGTTCGAGATGGCGCAGTTCTGTGCCGGGTATCACCGCGACAAGAACCGTGTGATCACCGTTTTGGAACTGCCGTTCCTTGGGGTTGCGAACTTGGACGAAGAAGTTGCGGTCTCTGCCGCTGTCTACGCGCACCCTGCTGCGACCGACGAGATGGCGCAGTGGAATGCAAAGCTTCTGATGACGTCGCCAATGCCGCAATACAACTTGGTGGGCACGGGCGATCCGCGCGACACGTTGGACGAATTTGACGGCATGCGCGTTCGGGCCACCGGCGGTTTGGGCCAGGCGTTCCAGGCGGTCGGCGGTGTTCCGACCTCTGTGACCGCGACCGAGGCCTATCAGGCGATGGAATCGGGTGTGGTGGATACGGTCGCCTTTGCGCAGCACGCGCATCTGAGCTTCGGAACCATCAACCAAGCCGACTGGTGGACCGCGAACCTGAACCCCGGAACTGTGAACTGCCCTGTGGTCGTGAACATCGACGCCTATGAGAGCCTCAGCGACGCGCATCGCGAAGCGCTGGACAGCTCCGTGCCCGAGGCCATCGACCATTACCTGTCCAACTATGCCGGTCTGCTCGAGCGGTGGGACAGCGTGCTGGCCGAAAAGAACGTGGCCAAAGTTGAGATCGACGAAGCCGTGATCGCGGAATTCCGCGCTAAGGCCGCCGATCCAATCCGCGACAAGTGGATTGCCGACATGGAAGCGCAAGGCCTGCCGGGGCAAGAGCTCTATGACCTCGTTGTCAAAACGCTCGCCGATCACCGCGGCGGCAGCTAACCAAACCCCCCGTAAGGTGCGGCAGTGTCCGCACCTTACCTCCACACCCCCCAACAGAAAGTAACGTCCCATGGCCGGAACCTCCGCCGTGTTGGAAGATGGCAGCCTCCTAAGCCGCCTCGACCGCCAACTGTTGAAACTTGAACGTGTCTTCGCCCTGCTCAGCGGCCTTGCTGCATTCAGCCTGATGTTTCTGGCAGCCTACTCCGTGAGTGGCCGTAAATTCTTTGCCTCCCCCCTGCCAGGCTACGTGGATTGGATCGAAGCGCTCATGCCGCTCATTGCGATCATGGGCGTGGCCTATGTGCAGCGCGATGGAAGTCACATCCGGATGGACATCATCATCGGCCAACTCAAAGGGCGCGCTTTATGGGCCGCAGAGCTTATCTCGGTCATCTTGATCCTTCTGTTGATGCTCGCGCTCGTATGGGGGTCTTGGGCACATTTCGACCGGTCGTTTGACTGCGCGCGTCCGCTTTGTTCACGCGACAGCTCCATCGATATTGGCCTGCCGATCTGGCCTTCGAAACTCCTCGTACCGCTGGCCTTCGGCGTCCTGGCGCTGCGCCTGATGATCCAGGTCTACGGCTATGGCCGCGCCCTTATCTTGGGTTTGCCTACCCCTGTGGCCGTGCCGCTTATCCAAACCATCGAGGCGCAAGCCCGTGCAGAGGCCGACCAATTGGGGGAGACGCGCGATGGATAACATCACAATCGGTCTCTGGGTCACCGGCGGAATGCTGGCACTGGTGTTCTTAGGCATGCGCGTGGCCTTTGCTGCGGGCCTTGCGGGGCTCGTCGGCCTGATCTGGGTCTTCTGGGCGCGCAAGGACTACGGGTTTGACGACTTCGGCTGGGCCTTAGGCGTCGCAATCAAGACCGCCGGTCAGGTCCCGCATTCCAAGGTCTCCAGTCAGGCGCTTAGCCTGATCCCAACCTTCATCCTCATAGGTTACCTGGCCTACTACGCGAAACTCACAACGGCCCTGTTCGAGGCTGCCAAACGCTGGATCGCTTGGGTGCCGGGCGGGCTTGCGGTCTCGACCGTCTTCGCGACGGCTGGGTTTGCCGCTGTGTCGGGGGCATCTGTGGCCACGGCTGCCGTCTTCGCGCGTATCGCGATCCCCGAGATGTTAAAGATCGGCTATAACAAGCAATTCGCCGCAGGCGTTGTCGCGGCGGGCGGGACATTGGCGAGCTTGATCCCCCCCTCAGCGATCCTGGTCATCTATGCGATCATCGTCGAACAAGACGTGGGCAAGCTGCTGCTCGCAGGCTTTATCCCGGGCGCGTTCTCGGCCCTGGTCTACGCTTTGCTCATCATCGGCATCGCGGTGATCTTCAAAACGGTCGGCCCGCCGGTGCGCGGCTTTACATGGACAGAACGCCTCGTCAGCCTACCGCCCGCACTGCCCATCGTTGCAGTTGTCGTGATCATCATCTTCTTTGTCTACAACCCCTTCGGTGATGCCTGGGGCACACCAACAGAAGGCGGGGCTGTCGGCGCGTTCATCGTCTTTTTGATGGCGCTCTATCGCGGCATGCGTTGGCCAGAGCTAAAATCCGCGCTGCTTGAAACGGCCAAGCTCACAGTGATGATCTTCACGATCATCTGGGGCGTGTTGATCTACGTGCGCTTCTTGGGCTTTGCCGATCTGCCGGGGGCCTTTTCGGACTGGATCACCGCGCTCACGATGAGCCCTTGGCTGATCCTTGTTTGCATCCTTCTGGCCTATGCGGTCTTGGGCATGTTCATGGACGCCATCGGGATGCTCCTTCTGACGCTGCCGGTGGTCTACCCGGCGGTTATGGCGCTCAACGGGGGCGAGTTTGTCTCGGCCGAGGACAGCAGTTTTGGCATGTCAGGGCCCATGTGCGCGATTTGGTTCGGGATCCTCGTGGTGAAGATGGCCGAGTTCTGCTTGATCACGCCGCCCATCGGTCTGAACTGCTTTGTCGTCGCGGGCGTGCGCGATGATCTGTCGGTTCAAGACGTCTTTAAGGGCGTCACCCCGTTCTTCATCGCGGACGCCATAACCATCGCTCTTCTGGTGATGTTCCCGGCCATCGTGCTCTGGCTGCCCAGCCTCGCCTGACACGCCTTGGCAATCGTGGGCAGGCGGCATAGCGTCCGCCCATGACACAGATCTACGATATCGCCGTGGTGGGCGCGGGCATGGCCGGGGCCTCAGTCGCGGCAGAGCTTGCGGGCGCGGCTTCGGTTCTTTTGATAGAGCGGGAGGCGCAGCCCGGCTATCACAGCACGGGCCGGTCCGCTGCGGTCTATGCGCCCACCTATGGGCCAGGCCCGATCCGCGCCTTGACCCGCGCATCCTGGTCAACATTCAACGCGCCACCCGAGGGCTTCACACCTGCGCCGCTCTTGTCACCCCGCGCGGCCATCTTCGTTGCACGCGCCAATCAAATGGCAGCGCTCAAGGCGCTGCGGGCTGACTTGGGCGGTGATGCGGATATCGCAAAGCTAGCGGCGTCAGAGGTCGAAACCCAGCTGCCCCTTCTAAAGCCCGGCTATGCCGCTGCCGGTCTGATGGACACAGGATCCTATGAAATCGACGTCGCAGCGCTGCACCAGGCCTACCTTCGCCAAATCCGGGCCCGCGGCGGCACGATTTTGGTCAAGGCAGAGGTGTCGGCGTTGGCGCGTCAACCGGATCACTGGCGGATCGAGACCGGCGCGGGTCCGGTCCGCGCCAAGACGATCGTTAACGCTGCGGGGGCCTGGGCGGATATGTTGGGCGCGATGGCGGGCGCCGAGACGATTGGCCTGGTGCCCAAGCGGCGCACCGCGTTGATTGTGCCCGCGCCAGACGGGGTCGACACCGATGCGATGCCGATGATCGTGGATGCGGAAGAGCAATTCTATATTAAGCCTGACGCGGGCAAGCTCTTGATCTCGCCCGCCAACGAGGACCCGGTGCCGCCCTGCGATGTGCAGCCAGAGGAAATGGATATCGCCCTGTGCATCGACCGGGTTGAACAGGCCTGCACGTTGCAGGTGCGGCGGATCGAGGCGCGCTGGGCAGGCCTGCGCAGCTTCGTGCCCGACAAATGCCCCGTGGTCGGGTATTCGCAGACTGTCGCGGACTTCTTCTGGCTGGCCGGACAGGGCGGCTACGGCATCCAAACAGCGCCTGCGCTGTCGAAACTCGCGGCCTCTCTGCTGCTGGGCCAACCCATGCCGCCAGAGAGCGCACAAGAGGGCGTGCGCCTTTCGGACCTCGCGCCGGGGCGTTTGGCGCCAGCCTAACTAATGCGAATTGCCAAATAGGCCGCGCTGCACGGTGTAGTCCGCGGCCACCATGTATTCGGGATCGTCCTCGGCCTTGTCGATGATCATACCAGTCTGGCGCAACAGCTTGTGGCAGTCCCGGCTGAGGTGCCGCAGGTGTAACTCTTTGCCCGCCTCCGCGTAGCGGTCCGCAAGCGTCTCGATCGCGTTGAGCGCCGACTGATCGGCCACGCGGCTGTCTGCGAAATCGATATAGACAAGGCTTGGATCTGCTTTCACATCAAAGAGCTCTTGGAACCCCTCGGCAGAGCCGAAAAAGAGCGGCCCATCGACTTGGTAGACCTTGGCGCCTTCGGGTGTTGTGTAGGCTTTGGCAGAGATGCGCGTCGCGTTCTTCCAGGCGTATTGCAGGGCCGACACGATCACTCCGACAACCACGGCGACGGCAAGGTCTTCGAGCACCGTCACGACGGTCACGAGGATCGTCACAAAGCTCGCGAACCGGGTCGAAACGCGCATGATCCGGAACGTGTTCCAGGCGAAGGTACCAATCACGACCATGAACATCACGCCCACAAGGGCGGCGAGGGGGATTTGTTCGATCAGTGGGCTCGCGAAGAGGATGAAGCTGAGCAGAAACAGCGCCGCTGCGATACCTGCGATGCGCGTGCGCCCGCCCGAATTCACGTTGATCATCGACTGACCGATCATCGCACAACCGCCCATGCCGCCGAAGAAGCCGGTGACCACGTTGGCCGCCCCCTGGGCGATGCACTCCTGACTCGCACCGCCGCGTTGATCGGTGATCTGGTTGACCAGGTTCAACGTCAACAGGCTCTCGATCAGGCCAATAGCGGCCAGGATCAGGGCGTAGGGAAGGATAATCTCGAGCGTTTCAAAGTTCAGCGGCACAGCAGGGATGTGGAATGGCGGCAGCCCGCCTTGGATCGAGGCCATATCGCCCACGCGCGGCACATCCAGGTTGAAGGCGATCACGATGACGGCAACGATGGCAATCCCGGCCAGTGGCGCCGGGATTGCTTTTGTCAGTTTGGGCATGCCCCAAATGATCGCCATTGTCAGCGCCACAAGCGCCAGCATCAGGTACAGCGGCAGGCCCGAGAGCCATTCCCCGCCTGACATGCCGTGGCCCGATGCCTCTGCCGTGCCAGGGACCTGGAATTGGGTCAACTGCGCCAGGAAGATTACAATCGCCAGGCCATTGACGAAGCCCAGCATCACCGCGTGGGGGACCAGTCGGATGAACTTACCCAGCTTAAAGACGCCCGCACCGACCTGCAAAATGCCCATCAAGACCACAGTGGCAAAGAGGTACTCGACCCCATGTTCGGCCACGAGCGCCACCATGACGACAGCCAAGGCCCCGGTCGCGCCCGAGATCATGCCGGGCCGTCCGCCAATCAGGGCGGTGATCAGCCCGACCAGAAACGCTGCATAAAGCCCCACTAAGGGATGCACACCCGCCACAAAGGCGAAGGCCACTGCCTCTGGCACCAGCGCCAGGGCCACTGTCAGACCGGACAAAATCTCGGTCTTGAGCATGTCGGGCCAAGACCGGTTGTCAGAGGCGGGTCGCAGCGTGAGCGACAGGTTGCGGGCAAATTGGGTATAGCTGGTATCGGCCACGGCTGGGGCCTCCTGGCAGGTCATCGTTGCTGCGGGCGCTAACAGTCTTGGC
The DNA here is from genome assembly GCA_963922415.1 of uncultured Aliishimia sp. GTDB lineage: Bacteria > Pseudomonadota > Alphaproteobacteria > Rhodobacterales > Rhodobacteraceae > Aliishimia. Next base: position 19,518 of record CAWUIP010000035.1, read on the forward strand.
GCCTGAGCGCCATGCATATCCGCTATGCACTGGCAACATATGCCAGGGATTCCTTAAGTCTCGGTATTCTTCGGCACACGATCTGTGCAGGTGCAGCGCCCGATTGTACGAAATCAGGCGCATTTGGACTGCGAGCGGCGCTAGAGCTCGGTGCCCTGTTCAGTTTCCACCGCGTCGGACAACCAGTCCCAAAGTTCGGCCCAAAGGCGGTCTTGGCCCTTTCGGAATGCGCCGTCATGGCCGATTTTTGCCACGCCAAGATCGGCGGGTGTTCTATAGGCGACCTCCGTTGGCGCGGCACTGTAGACATCCAGCAGGTCCTGACCCGACGCGCGCGTCGCGATGGGATCGTCAGAGAAAATCCACGACCGGATCGGCGCGCTCACTTGGTCATAGTGCGACGGCGCCAGCGTCGTGTGCAGTTCGGGCGCTAAATAGGCAGGACGGTGGGCCCAGCGTCGCCACGTTCGAAAAAGCTTGGGCGGCAGCGGCGCGCCACGCCAGCCCGATTGGGCCGCGATATAACCCACGCGCGTCAGCATATAGGTCCCAAAGATCCACCAAAAATAGATCTCTAACGGTCTGTACCGCAGGTGATGGCGCCCGAAATACCCGGTCCCGACAGACACGAAGGCATGCCGGGCGATCTTGCGGTGATTGTGGTGCAGGCCTAGAAAATGGCCCCCCACACTGTGCGCAATGTGCACAAGAGGCACGCCGGGCGCGTGAGCCTCCAAGGCATCAATGGAAGCAGGCGTGTCAAAGCGCCCCCAATCGGCGTAGTCGATCTGCATAAACCGTTCGTGCGTCGTGAAAGACCCACCGATCCCCCGATAGTCATAGGTCAGCACGGCGGCACCGCGTTGGGCGAGATACTGCGCGATATGCCGATAAAAACTGCGTGGAAATCCGGTGCCTGCCGAGATCAAGACGGCGATGCGCGGGGGCGTGCCCGTGTAAAGCTCACCCTCCAGCGGCCATCCGTCAGCAGCGGTAAACGAGATCGTCTCGGGCATGCTATCGCGGCCCCTCTACATCGTCGGGTGGCGAGACGATGGCGTCCGCGTTGTCCTGCAAATGCGTCAGAAACCGCTGGATCACCTGCACCTCTGCGTCCGAGAACGGTTCCAGCAGGGCTGCGTTGATACGCTTGGTCTCACGTTTGCCCATAGCCCGCGCCGCCTTACCACGATCCTTGATGAAGACATGGGACACGCGGCCATCTTCGTCGGACCCGCTGCGCTCGACCAAGCCTTTCGCGCACATCCGGTCGACCAAACCCGTCAGCCCCGATTTTCCCATGCGCAGCGTTCTGGAAATGTCGCCCATTGCGACACCTTCCGCGTCGCGCAAGCAAAAGAGGACGGCCAGTTGCGCCGGCGACAACCCGGCCATCGCGCGGGTTCGGTTTTCGAGGGCCCTCAAAAGGACGCTGTAGGCGATCTGGAGTTCGTAAAAGACGCGCATCGCGGCCTCATTTTAAGTTCGTATGCGAATTATATAATTCGTAAGCGAACCAATTGGCCGCAGCAAGGTTAACGTGACCGTACGCTGGGTTCGCGTTGCGTAAACCTCTTGCTTGCAAAGCTCGGGCGCGATTGTCAGAGTCATGTTTGGACCGCAGGGGAGCTTTGCAATGCAACAGACGATGATTGGTGTGATTGGCGGCTCTGGCGTCTATGAAATAGAGGGGCTGGAAGGTGCCGAATGGCAGACCGTGGACACGCCCTGGGGTGCCGCGTCTGATGCTGTTCTGACGGGCACGTTGGACGGCGTGAAGATGGCGTTTCTGCCCCGTCACGGGCGCGGACATGTGCACAGCCCAACAACGGTGCCCTATCGCGCCAATATTGATGCGCTCAAGCGGCTTGGGGTCACGGATGTGATCTCGGTCTCGGCCTGTGGGTCGTTTCGCGAAGAGATGGCGCCGGGGCATTTCGTGATCGTTGACCAGTTCATCGACCGCACCTTTGCGCGCGACAAAAGCTACTTCGGCACGGGCTGTGTGGCGCATGTTTCGGTGGCGCATCCCACCTGTCCGCGCCTGTCGGATGCCTGTCATCAGGCCGCCCAGGACGCGGGCATCACTGTTCACAAGGGCGGCACCTATCTGGCGATGGAGGGGCCGCAGTTTTCCACACTGGCCGAATCCAAGATGTACCGCGAAAGCTGGGGCGCAGATGTGATTGGCATGACCAACATGCCCGAAGCCAAGCTCGCCCGCGAGGCAGAGCTGTGTTACGCCAGTGTCGCGATGATCACCGACTATGACAGTTGGCATCCAGATCACGGCGCGGTCGACATCACCGATATCGTCAAGGTCTTGACCGGCAATGCAGGCAAGGCGCGCGATCTGGTTGGGCGTTTGCCCGCACTGTTGGGTGCAGAGCGCGATCTTTGCCCCCATGGCTGCGACCGGGCGCTGGACTACGCGATTATCACCGCGCCTGAAAAGCGTGATCCCGCGCTGATCGCTAAGCTGGATGCGGTGGCGGGCCGCGTCCTGAGCGCTTAGGCGCGGTTTTCTGCAACCAAATGCGCGATCTCTTCGCTGTCCAAAGCGCCCAAGATGGCCGTTTGCCCCACGACAAGGCCGGGCGTGCCCACCAGTCCCAATGTAGCTGCCGCGCGCGCGCTCCGCTCCAGCCGCGCGGCGACCTTTGGGCCGTCCATATCTTGCCGCAGCCGCGCACCATCAAGGCCGACAGTATCGGCGACCGTGCCCATCCAAACCGGGCTTGGCCGAAAGCCTTTATGCAGCAGAGCTTGGTAAAATTCGACATATCCGTTTTGCGCGGCAGCGGCCTCAGCGGCGCGCGCAACCAGGACCGAAGCTGGACCCAAAAGCGGCAATTCATGCCAGGTGATGTGGATGCCCAAGTCCCGCGCCTTCGGGGCCAGGGTCCCGACGAGTTGGCGGCAATAGGGGCAAAAGAAGTCCGTGAAAACCGCGACCGGAACGAATCCGGCCTGCTGGTCCGGGTGCACCGCCTGGGCCAAGGCCGATGCAGGCAGCGGAGCTGGCCCGCGGTCGAGCCCAATCGTCACAAAGTCTTGGCTAGATACGCCACTCAGGCTGCCTGTGGAGCCGAAGTGCCAGCCCGGCAAACCCGCAATCGCTGTCAGTTCCAGACGCGGCGTGCGCACGCCAAAGACCTGCCACAGCCCGGCCAGTGCCGCCAAGCCCCCTAAGACCATGACATCTCGCCGTTTCATAAGATCTCCACGTCCAACATATGCACCGTGCAACTAGCCCAGGAGCCGCCCCATGCCAAACTCACGTTCTGTTGAGGATTACATCCGCACCATCGTCGATTTCCCGAAAGAAGGGATCATGTTCCGCGATGTGACAACGCTTTTTGCCGATCCGCGCGGCCTGCGTCTGGCCGTGGATCAGATGTTGCACCCCTATGCGGGCCTGGAAATCGACAAAGTCGTCGGGCTTGAGGCGCGCGGGTTTATCCTGGGCGGTGCCATCGCGCACCAGCTTTCGGTGGGCTTTGTGCCCATTCGCAAAAAGGGCAAGCTGCCCGGCGCCACGATCAGCGAGGCCTATACGCTGGAATACGGAGAGGCGGTGGTTGAAGTGCACGATGACGCCATCACGGCAGGCGAGAAGATCCTGCTGGTCGATGACCTTCTGGCGACTGGCGGCACCGCAGAGGCGGGGATCAAGCTGGTCGAACGCCTGGGCGGCGCACTCGTGGGCTGCGCCTTCATCATCGACCTGCCGGATCTGGGCGGCCGCGCCAAGCTGCAAGCGCTTGGGATGGACGTGCATTACTTGTGCGAGTTTGCGGGCGACTAGACGCAGCGGTGGCGTGGTTCAAATCGCGCGCACCCGGTTGTTGCGAGCGTTGTGCTCCAGCTCCACGAGGCCAAGCAGCTCCATCACCGGCGCCACGTAATTGGCGAACCGGCCACGATACCCTTTGCGCAGCCCATAGTATCCACCAACCGGGTTGGCGTCGGACCGCGCCCAATGCTCTAGCGTGCCCTCTTTGGTCGGCTTGCCTTCGTCCGCGTTGCCCAGTGGCATCCAATCACCATGCGCCTTGAGCATCGCGTGGGCATCCTCCAAGGCGCGCAACTGGTACGACAGGCGTGTCTTGCCGACCTGGACAACCAATGCAGGCGGGTCGAGCGTTTCGTCCTTCCAAACTTCGAAATCCGACGTCATCGGCGGGGTCTTGAGGATCCAAGGGTCATCGGCGGTTCCAGAGCCATAGGTGACATCGGTCATGTGATTTCAGCTTTCTCTTTGAGGGCGGTGGCGAACTTCACGAAACTCGGGGTCAGATCCGGCATCGAGCGCCCGATCAGCCCGGCCAATGGGCCGGAAAACACTTCGGTCATGTCGAAGGTGCATCCCAATTCTGTCTCGCTGATCTCAAATCTGCGTGTGCCGGTGAAGAGGCCCAAGGGCATCCCGCCCGTCCAAACCATCGTGGTTGGGGCGTCAAACACCGTCACCGTCAGCGCAAAGGCCCGGCTTGGCGCAACCTCTGACCACAGCTTGATCCGACCATTTTGCGCAATCCGGCCTTCGAGTTTCAAAATGCCAAAAGGCTTCGGGTCGTTCGGCATCTCCTCGGTCAAAACCTGCCAAACACGGGCCTTGGGCGCGGCAATGTCAATCCTTTTGTGAAAGCGGGTCACGGTCGGTCCTTTTCGTTGACTCAGACTTGCCTAGCACCCCTAATATGACGTCTACTGTCATGTTTGAGGGCCAACATGCGCGCCGCACGGCTTTTGCAAATTCTGTTGGTCCTGCAAAATCGGGGCCGCCAAACGTCAGTTCAACTGGCGGAGGAGCTAGAGGTGTCGCCGCGCACGATCCTGCGCGATGTGGACGCCATGACCGAAGCTGGGCTGCCGATCATCGTCCATCAGGGCAACCAAGGCGGCATTGAACTGGGTTTCAACTATCGCACGCGGCTCACCGGGCTCGCACGGGAGGAGGCGATGGCGATGGGGCTGATCCTGTCGTCGGAAAATCCGATGATCGCGGCCCTGGGGCTGGCGCGTGCCGCACATCAGGCCCGCGCGAAATTGGTGGAGAGCTTTCCCGACCAAACGCGCCATCACGTCCAGACTATGATGGCGCAGTTTCGGCTGGCCGCGCCCGCCGCTGACAGCGATCCCCGGATCGCGCCCCTTGCACGCGCCATTCAAGGCCAGAAGATCGTACGGCTTCGATATACATCGCCGACAGAGCAGGTCGTGCATCCAACCGCTTTGGTCTTCGACGGCGCGCAGTGGCAGGCGCAAGATGCGTTGTCCCACACCTTGATCTCGTTAGAGGATTGGGGTCGTGTCAACATCTCGGCCCGCTCTTTTGCTGCATCGCCACGCGACACTTGAACATCAACCGATGCTACACAGGATCTTGAGCCCAAGGTGCTCAGCCAGGAGGGAGGATCGTATCCCGACACGCGCGTGGTGGCGGTGATGAACGGGCGCGCAAGTGTCGACCTGTGCGGCGATCAGATCCGCTCTTGGTTTGAAAACACAGTGCCGCTTTGACGGTACATTGGTAGCGCGCCCAAGCCCCCTTTATCGGGGCTGAGTTGAGCGCTTGTCAGCGCTTGGTGAAGGAAGGTTTGCCCACTGTGTTGGGCACAGGCGGTCCGTTTGCAGGACCGTCCTAGATCCTGTCGTAAGGCTGTTACGGGACTCAGGCTTAAAGAAGACATCTCTCGACCAAAAGGATCTCGCACCATGCCTGCGCAAAGCTTTGTCTTCGACCGCCGACTCGCCCTGAAAACCTTCGCCGCTGCCACTGCGGCAACAGCCTTGCCGCGCGCTGCGCGGGCGACAACAGGCGATGCACAGCTTTTGACGATTTCAGACATGCATGCGCCTTACGCGCGGATGCCTGCCCTTTTGGACACATTCAAGCGGCTGCGGGATGAGGCGGGCGTGCCAACGGCTGTCCTGCTGAATGGCGATATCTTTGAGCGCGGCAATGTGGTCTGCCAACGCTCTGGCGGGGCGGCAGATTGGGCGTTTTTGAGCGCGCTTGCCGCTGAGATGCCCGTTGTCGTCAACCTTGGTAACCACGAAACCGCGATCCTCGACGATATGTCGACCTTCCTCGCGCGCGCGGATCAGGCGGGCCTTATGGTCATCTCGAACCTGCTGGACCGCCGCACGGGCCGCTTCTTTGCCCCGGTGACGGAACGTTTGGGCCTGGGCGGCATCGATATCAGCCTTCTGGGCCTCGCGGCCACCAACCCGTTCGTCTACCGCCCGCCGGTGCGCGACACGCTGACCTTCCTCAACACCGCGCAGTTCGTAGCTGACGCGCTGCCCGATACTTCTGCCGGCGCCGATCTGAGCCTGATCATGAGCCATGCGGGCGTCAGCCCCGACAAGACCTTTATCGACACGTTGCCAGCGGGCACGGTCATCCAAGGCGCGCATGATCACCTCAGCATGGACTTGGTCCACAAGGGTGTCACGTATTTCCATGGCGGCAGCTGGGGCACGCAGGTGGGCGTATTGACCCTGACCAAGGGCGCAGAGGGCGTCACAACCAGCTACCGGACCGAGGCCGTCGCGCCTGTCGCCGGGGATGCGGCGCTGACAGAGGTGATCGACGCGCAAAAGGCCGAGCATTTGACGGATGAAGACGCAGCCGTCATCACCGAAATCCCAGAAGCCTTTGACATGCACAACTCGATCCTCTTGGCAGCTGATGCGGTGCGGGAGGCGACAGGCGCGGATGTTGCGATGGTCGGCCATACGACCTTTGGCGCGCCTTTGGCGGCAGGACCGCTGTCGCGCTATGACTTTAACGCCTTTGTGCGCTTTGGCGGTGGCCTCAAGATGGTCGAGATCTCGGGCGAGACGCTCGCGTCAATCGTGGGGCGCGCCAACCAGTTCACGGCCAGCGATCTGTCGGGCCGGACCGGCGATTACGTCCATGTGGGTAAGCTCGACATCGATCCGGCCAAGACCTACCGTTTGGCCGTCAACGGTTGGACGGCGATCAACCAAGAACCGTATCTGGGCACGACCGATCTAGAGTTCGCAGATATCGAAGGGCTTGAGTTGAAGGCTGTGATTGCGGAGCATCTGGCGAAGGTGTTCTGAAGCGGCACTTGCACGGTCCCACCGATTTCGCGCCTGACCCTGGGGAGGGTCGGGCGTAGCCCGGCTTTGCCGGGCGATATTGATCGCGCGCTCAA
>CAWUIP010000036.1:0-26544 GCA_963922415.1 uncultured Aliishimia sp.
CCGGATAGATCGCAACTTTCCGCGCCCGTAACACGTGTTTCTTCTCGAAGGGCGGGAAGCAGACCTTCGCCGCGTCGCGGCAAGAACAGATGGGACCCACCAAAGCCGACATTCATAAAGCAGTCGTAAAAGCACCCACCGTCGTCAGCTAGAATGTTTGTCCACAACTCTGGTCAGAAGGTCTTGAAAAGAAGCGTCAGTAACCTCTGCTACTCCAAATCGATTATTCTTCCAGTCAAGCTCGAAACGATCAATCTTGGCTTCCAACATGCGTCTTTTGGCCTCGCTCCGCAACGCTGCAAGGGCTTTTTCAGGCTCCGTCGTAACTCCGATCAAGCCACTTCCAGTCAAGGTCAAGTAAGCAAGTAGGAAGGTGACTGCCACTGCAAGTCCGATTGACAACGGCGTTTGAGACAGCACCAACGGAATGCACGACGCTAGGGCAAGTCCACCAGCCAGCAAGCGCCGCCGTTTTCTCGCAGAAGCGAGGCCTTCGGCAACATCCCTGCCGAGTGCGACTACCGCTGCGCGATCTTCGTCCAATTGCTTTCGAAGTCTATTCTCTGCCGATTCTGCTTCGCTTTGAGCCGCTTCTAATTGACCTCTGAGTTTCTTGGCCCTTTCGCTACCGCGCCGCTTCTCTTCGAGTACCGCCTGCTGCCCTTTTTCGCGTTCTTCTTCGAGGTGCGGATGGAGCATTTCTGTCAACAGAACGGGCAGGTTTTGCTCCGTAACCACACTCGCTGCCCCGAGGGTCTTGTCCATCAACATTTGAGTGCTTCTGTCTTGTTGGATGAGTATGTCCAACTGGCGCACCTTTTCATCGTCCTGTAGCGCGTCTGTGAGTTTTTTGACCGCTTCCACGACGCCCTTTCGAACCGCAAGCACACGCTCGCAATTCGCAAGAAGCATGCGCTTCGGCACATCAAGCTCGCTGGTTCCAAGGCCCGTTCTCAACCACATAGACGTAGCCAACACTCGACGATGAACGACAGGCGGAATTTGGGAGCGGCTTAGAAGCTCCATATCGAGACAAGCCCGCCGAACAACCTGTGCCAACAATCCGTTTCGGGTCATCACCACAAAACGGGACCGGAAAATGTCGCTGTCGAATTTTCCCTGCCGCTGGCGCATTACAAAGGTGGTGATGTCAGCGTCGTGATCGCGAGCGTTCATGTTTTGCTGGAAGCTCTGCGCCGAGAAAATCTCTTGCCGCTGCTCTGCTGAGAAATGTTTATGCTCGGATGGAGTTTGCTCAATCGTTCTATGAACAACCAGAACACCTCGCTCTTCGAGAAATGGCACCGGGTTTGAAGCTACTTGAGAGACAAAATCTCTGAGAACCTCGCCCCGCGCGAGTGCTTGAGCCGTTGGCCCCGTTGGGCGAGGGTTTTGCAGCACTGCCTTTAAGGCCCCGGACATCTCATCCAAGCTCTGCGAGAAAATCCTTGTCTTCGCGCCGATCCGTTGGAGCTCATTTATCACCGGAACTATATTTTCCCGAGCCGCTCGTCCCGAGACCCCCAACAATTCCATGGCTATGGGTGCGTCCAAATACACAACGAGGTCAGTGTTTTCGACGGTGTCAGACGGTCGCACGAAGTCCTGAACAACCTCAGTCAGCAGCCCGATGGATGCAATTCGTGCCAATGTTTCCGAAGCGGTGCCGCCTTGTTCAAGCTCGTGTCGAACAAACCTTGCGCAGAGAAACTTCCGCTCGTCGTCCAAAGATGACGTGTTCGGCACTTCGACGATTTGGCGCATTGTACCAGACTGATCTGTTTGAACAGATTGTTTGAAATCGATGCTGTCCTCACTGAAAGCCTCGACATAAATCAGCCACTCGATGAGCATATCCTCATACTCTTCGACTTCAAGCGGGATCGCTGTAAGCGGAGACAACTCTTGGGCAAAGCTTCGAAAGCGCTCGGCTATCTCTCGGAGATGCTGACTCGCGGTCTTTTCACCCTCAGTTTCGGGAAGTTCCACTGGGAGCGAAACAACGTAAGACTGAGTTTTCCCTTCAGGCTCCGGCGCCGTTAGCCAACCAGCCTCTACTAGTCTAGGAACGAAAACCTCGACAACATCCGTATTGAAGTTCCACTTGTAAGCCTCCCTCACGGACGTCGCAAATTCCTCTGGATCAAATAGTGCCCCGTTCTTCTCCCTGAGCACCGGTTCAAAAAATGGCAAAAGCCTTGTCAATACATCCGTAGAACCATCGCCCAATGCAGAAAGAGCGCCGTAGATTCTTACAGCTGACCGAGAAAGGGGTTTGGTCAAAGCACCACCACTGTTTATTGTCATACCATGATAGTCTAGACGCTACATCTGGTCTATATCGCCCTGTGTGGTGGCCGTACAAAGTTTTTTGCACTCCGAGGTTGAGTGTGAAATCGCGAGCAAGCTAAGATAACCGGCTGAATTTACCACATCGTAACTTGGATTTCGCGCCTGATGCGAACGGCAGCTATGTGTCAATCCCAGAGAAAAGGTGGTCCACGCGCCGGAGTAAATGGGGCTACTGCGGTTGGGTTATGCTGCGCCTTTAGCCAAAGATCCCATATCTCTCTTTGAACTGATCATTGTAAAAATACATCAGCTTGTACCGCCCTTTAGATGTTTCCGTCGAATGCAGTCCGCAGGTATCTTCGAGAGTTGCCAACATTTCCCCGTGGCGGGGTTCAAGTGCCGTTGAGACTAAGAATGCGAGAGGTTTGGAGGACTGGCCAGAAACAAATTCACTCAACGGCCCAAACTCATAGATTTCATCTTCTCGAACGGACTGACCCCACTTTGATCCATCAATAAATAGAACTCTTGCTCGGTCCGTACTCAACAACACCTCTTTAAAGACGAAGTTGCGATAGCTGTCGACATAGGGAGCCAAGCCCAAACCCTTGCACAACCCTGTCACTGACAGACACATAAGGCAGTCTTTAGGCAAAGTTTCATTGGCATGCTTGAGAAGCTGATCTCTGTAGACTTGTTCGTCAGAAAGTCGGTTACCTTGTGTGTGTTCAGTAGCAGAGATTTTTCCCACAGCACGTATTGCACCTAACGCCTTCCCAAACCTGTCCGAAAAGGGAGGCTGAGGAAAATACCTTACTTCCGACAAAAACTCTGGTTGTATATGCCTCAAGTCAAAACGAAACTTTGACACCGCCCCATTGCAGAAGACTTTCAGTGAACCCTCGTTCTTAATGAAATACTCATCTTCGGTGAGAAGTTTAAGAAAGGCTCTAGCCGTAAAATCGATCGTGGACCCAGCCTCAAAGAAAACCGAACTGGCCTTTTTATCCCGGAAGATACGGGCAGCACTCATCGACCAAAAAAACTCAGCCATCGCCGACTTCTCAAAAGCGTCCAAATTTCCACGCTCTATCTCTACGTTGAAATCTGAGAGCCGATCAACAATTTCACTCATGATTGCATTCTGACTCATATTTGAATCAAGTGTCCGCCTGGACTTCAGATCATCAAACAATGCAGCCCGAACATAACCTCCTAGGTCGCGCTTTCTCATCTTTTCCACATTGGAGGAGATGGCTTGATCAACCTTTTGCTTAAGTCGCCCAATGTCTTTTTCTGAAAAATAATCAATGGGTTGATTTAGGTCATGGATGGTCTTCCAAAGTCGTTGCATTGCATCTGTGGGGTTGCTTTGCCGAAATTCCTCTTCGTTTAGTACGAAGGCGAGGATTGGAATATTGTGTTGTTTTGCAAACTCAATCTCGAACTCGACGAAGGTCAAGCCCTCGGGAGTTCGACTACCTTCATACCCGCCGAGGATCAGAATGATCCAATCGCTCTCGAGAATCTTCGCACCGATATAGTTCTCAGTGTTGTCAAACGCCGCATGAAAGAACTCCATGCCGATAGGAAAGTGCCCATACCGAGTGACGGATTCAATCACTGCATTCCTTTGCTCAGCAAGGTCTCGAAAGGTGGAACTAATAAAGAATGCATACCGCCTAATGGTTGACATAAACCCCTCCCCATCTTGCACACCCAAAGGTGGAGCATCTTGCATTGTGAAGCAAGTGCAAGGCCACAAGCTTCGCCAAAGCAACGCTTGCGCAAGACCCATTGGGTGGAAGGATAGACTCTTGCCGCGAAATGCTGCTTACCAAATCCAGCAGCAGCCATTGGGTCTAGAAAGGCAAATAGTAGCTTTATCCAGCGGTGTGTGAATTCGACGGTCCCACGATACTGCTCCGCAGCGAACGGCTGGTTCGACGGGCCGCACTGCAGCGAAACTAACCTTCGGCCAATTGCCGGAAAGGGCCGATCCATGATTGCCCGTTCATCCGGAAGAATGCAGATGCTGCGATTGCTCCTATGGCCGCGTAGAGCCCAAAGAGCAAAATGCTGCGCCGTAACCAATGCGCACGAACCGCAGAAAGCTGACGCTAGTGCAGGTGAGGGCCGCCCAAAGCGGACCTAGGCGATCTGGTCAAATTCTGTACTGCTTACCAAGAGCGCACATCTCTTATTGGCGCAGAGTTTGTCCAATCCTCGATCACGTTTGCCATCGATCCGGGTGAGCCTCGTATCGTAAATGACTTCCAATTAAGAACGCCACAACGTGTTCTGCTCTCGTCTCAGCATAACCTCGTTAAGGGATGCGAATTCCGCGCGGACAAATCGCAGCAACTTGTCGAGCGACGTCCCTCTAGCAACGTCAACTGGCGAAAGGACACACAGGTGACGGTCCGGGTCTCCAATTCGAATGGAAAGAGCCGACACCGCGTTTTGACGCCGTAACATGTACACAACGGAATAGGGCAACACGGTCAGCGAGTCCGAATTGGACAGAAAGCTGATAACCGAGGCCAGAGATCCGCCTGAAAAACTGACTTTGAAGTCGCGCATCCCGATCCCGTCGAGCACGGCGCGCAGGTCGTGATAGAGCGGACTGTCAGGCGGCGGTGCGATCCAGGGATATGCTGCAATCTCTGACAGCCTGAGCGTGGTCTTGCGCGTTAACGGATGGCCCATTCGGCAGGCAATCACGTTCCGTCCCGGCAGGATTTGGCGGGCCTCAATTTCGGTCGGAACTTCGGTGTTGCGGATTGGTACGATCCCCAAGTCCAAAGTCCCATTCTTGATCTGATCCAGCACTTCGTGGGCGTAACCGTAGTTTTGGTTGATGTGGATGTCGGGATATTCGGACTGGAATGCGGCAAGAATGGGCGAGACCACACCGTCCATGAAGATGGGTGAGCCCGCCACCCGCACAGCCCCGCGCAGCCCGACCTTGTACTGTTGCACGACCGTCGCCGCCGTGGCCCCAGCGGCACGGATCTTGCGACCCTCCTGTGCGAGCCGCAAGCAGAATTCGGTTGCTTGTAATGGCCGTCGGTTGGGCTCAAAAAGCAAAATGCCTATCCGCTCTTCCAACATCGCAATGGAGCGTGAGACGCTGGGTTGGGATTTGCCCAATGCCCTCGCCCCCTCGGTAAGGCCACTGTGATCCACTATAGCCGCCAGAATTTCGAGATGTCGCGGGTCCAGCTTCATAGCTTTGCGTTATGTCTTGTGTGTCAGATTCGATCAAGTGCACAAATTTTGCAGCTAAGTTCTCAAGCACAATTGCATCCCTGCTTGGAATCACCAGTTCATGAAATCCGTAAATTCTCCTCAAATTGTGCGCTTCGGAGCGGGTATTCGGCATGAAACACTGGGTTTTATGAAAGACATTGGCTGTTCGCGGGCCCTGGTTCTGTCCACTCCGCACCAATCGGACGCGGCGATGGATTTTGCCGCAGGGCTTAACGGAAATGTTGCAGGGATATATTCCCGCGCAGCCATGCACACACCCGTCGATGTTACGAATGACGCGCTTTGCCATGCACAAGACATCCGCGCTGATTGCTTAATTTCCTTGGGTGGTGGATCGACAACTGGCTTGGGCAAGGCGCTGGCGTTGCGGACCGATCTGGCGCAGATCGTAATCCCGACGACCTATGCTGGCAGTGAAGCCACACCGATCCTGGGCCAGACCGAGAACGGCCTGAAAACCACCCTGACAGACCCCAAAGTGCTGCCGGAGGTTGTGCTTTATGATCCTGAGTTGGTCGTAACGCTGCCCCCGGCCCTAAGCGTGACCAGCGGGTTGAACGCCATGGCCCATGCTGCAGAGGCGCTTTATGCTCAAGACCGCACGCAAGCCACCACTCAAATGGCGCTGGATGGTTTACGTGCTTTTGCAAGCGCTTTGCCCAAGGTATTGAACGACCCCAACGATCTGGTGGCGCGGGAAGAAACGCAACGAGGGGCCTATGCGTGCGGCGCGGTTCTGGGGGCCGTCGGTATGGCGCTGCATCACAAGCTGTGCCACACGCTGGGCGGTTCGTTCGACCTGCCGCATGCCGAAACGCATGCCATTGTTCTGCCGCACGCCATCCACTTCAACGCACAAGAGGTGCCAGAGTTTCTGGCGCCAATTGCAAACATCTTGGGCCACGGGGCACCCGGAACGGCCCTATGGCAGTTCGCCAAGTCACTGGATGCGCCTTTGTCTCTTCGGGACCTTGGTATGAGCGAAACCGATCTGGATCGGGCCACAGAAATCGCTCTGTCCAAACCTTATTGGAACCCGCGCGAAATCACCGCGAGCGGCATCCGCGCACTCTTGCAAAATGCTTGGAGCGGGGAGGCTCCGGGCACGACATAACACGACCTCGGGAGGAATTGAGGAATGATAACAAGACGGAAACTGCTGAAATCAAGTGCGGCAACGGGTCTGTTGGCGACCAGCGGCCTTGCGGCCCCGGCCCTTGCACAAGGTGCAAAGATCAAGCTTGGTTACGTCAGCCCGCAATCCGGACCGCTCGCCGCATTTGCAGAAGCAGACACGTTCATCATCGATGGGTTCATGGGTGCTTCCAGCGAGTTTGAGGTGATCGTCAAGGACAGCCAGTCCAACCCGAACCGGGCCGCCGAAGTGGCCAAGGAACTCATCATCGATGACGAGATCGACATGATGTTGGTGGCGTCGACACCGGAGACCACGAACCCGGTTGCGACCACATGTGAGGCGGAAGAAATCCCCTGTCTCAGCACGGTGGCACCTTGGCAGCCATGGTTTATCGGTCAACAAGGGAACCCGGGCGATCCCGGCAGCTGGGAGCCGTTTGACTACAGTTACCACTTCTTTTGGGGCTTAGAGGATGTGATTGCCGTTTTCACCAACATGTGGGGGCAGCTTGACACCAACAAATCCGTCGGGGGGCTTTTCCCCAATGATGGCGATGGCAACGCATGGGGAGATCCCAATGTAGGCTTCCCGCCGGTGCTCGACGCCCAAGGCTACAGCCTGACCGATCCGGGCCGCTACCAGAACCTGACGGATGACTTCACGGCCCAGATCAACGCCTTTAAATCCGGCAATGTCGAGATCGTGACCGGCGTGCCGATCCCACCCGATTTCACCACCTTCTGGACCCAGATGAAGCAGCAGGGCTTTACGCCAAAGGCCGCTTCAATTGGCAAGGCCATCCTGTTCCCTGTCGCGGTCGAAGCACTTGGCGACGCGGGTCATAACTTGTCTTCTGAGGTCTGGTGGTCACCCTCGCATCCCTTTGCGTCCTCACTGACAGGTCAGTCTGCGGGCGATTTGGCAACTGGGTATGAGGCCGCGACAGGCCGCCAGTGGACCCAGCCCATCGGTTTCGTTCACGCACTCTTTGAAGTGGCAGCCAACGTCATGGGCCGTGTCAGCGACACGGGTGACGGGGATGCCGTAGCCGAGTCGATTGCAGGAACGAAACTGGATACCATTGTTGGACCGCTTGCATGGGACGGCGCGGGTCTGCCGCCCTTCGCAGCCCGGAACGTGGCCAAGACACCCCTCGTCGGTGGGCAATGGCGCCTAAAGGACGGCGGCGGCTATGACCTGATCATTGTCGACAATCAGACTGCGCCAAACGTGCCTACGGGCGGCGTGATGGAAGCCATTCAGTAACCTCCCTCCTTGGTGCCCGGCCTTTCCCAGGGACGGGCGCACTTTTTCGGAACACCTCATGACCATCCTGGCCCTTTCAGATGTGCAGAAATCCTTTGGCTCGCTTACCGTGGCCGATGCGATTTCCTTTGAGGTGCCGAAAGGGCAGGCTCTAGGCATCATTGGCCCAAATGGGGCTGGGAAATCGACGCTTTTCAACCTGATCACTGGAAACATCCCGGTCGATGCTGGCCAGGTTCAGTTTGATGGGGCAGATGTCACCCGCGCAGCCCCGATGCAGCGGTCGTTGGCGGGGATTGGCCGCAGCTTTCAGATCCCGCAACCTTTTGAGCGCCTGACAGTGTTTGAGAACCTGTTGGTCGCTGGGGCTTTCGGGCGCAACCGCAATGAGGCCGAGGTGGCCGAAAGCTGCGCTGAGATTCTGGAACAGACAGAGATGCTCGAGCGCGCCAACACGCCTGCGGGCCAGTTGTCTTTGCTGGAGCGTAAGCGGCTGGAGTTGAGCCGTGCGTTGGCCACGGACCCCAAGCTTTTGTTGCTGGATGAGATTGCGGGCGGACTCACTGAGGGCGAATGCAAGGCCCTTATTACTACGATCAAGGGCATTCATGAGCGCGGTGTCACCATCGTCTGGATCGAACACGTGCTGCATGCGCTGACCAGCGTAGTGGAGCGCCTGCTGGTCCTCGACTTCGGCAAGGTCATAGGCATCGGTCAGCCCGATGAAATCATGGCCTCCAAAGAGGTCAAGGAAATCTATCTGGGGATCGACGTCTGATGACCCTGCTTTCCACACACAACTTAGAAGCCTTCTATGGCGATTTTCAAGCCCTTTTCGGTATCGATCTGACGCTGGAGGCAGGCGAGACGGTCGCGATAATCGGGGCCAACGGCGCGGGCAAAACCACCCTGATGCGGGCCATCTCGGGTGTGCTGAGCACCGGCACTGACAGCGTGCAACACAGTGGCACATCCATCGGGGCGGCCCCTGCCGATGAAGTCATGACGCGCGGCATCGCCATGGTCCCGGAAGGCCGCAAGCTGTTCCCCTCGTTGTCCGTAGAAGAAAACCTGCTGGTTGGCACCTATGGTCGCGCTGGCAACGGGGCCTGGTCGCTTGAGACGGTCTATGACCTCTTTCCGGTTTTGCGCGAACGACGGATGAACCCCGGCACAGCGCTGTCGGGTGGGCAACAACAGATGGTCGCCATTGGCCGGGCGCTGATGTCGAACCCCGAGGTCATCCTCTTTGATGAGATCAGCCTGGGGCTGGCCCCCGTCATTATCAAGGACATCTACGCCGCCCTACCCAGGATAAAAGACACCGGGGCCAGTGTCATCGTGGTGGAGCAGGATATCGGCCAAGCCCTGAAGGTGGCGGACCGGGTCTATTGCATGATGGAGGGGCGTGTGACGCTCTCAGGCACACCCACCGATCTGTCCCGCGAAGCCATTCACGAAGCCTATTTCGGAGTGAGCGCATGATCTGGCTGGACACAATCGTACAGGGCATCCTGTTGGGCGGCCTATACGCGCTTTTTGCCGCGGGTCTGAGCCTGGTTTTTGGGATCATGCGGTTAGTGAATCTGGCGCATGGCGATCTGATTGTCTTTGGCGCCTATGTGATCCTGATCCTGGTCTCGCTGCTGGGGCTGAACCCCTTTGTAGCCGCCTTGATCGCGGCCCCGCTGATGTTTGCCCTGGGTTGGGGGTTGCAGCGTTTGGTGCTGAACCGGACGCTGGGGGATGATATTCTGCCGCCGTTGCTGGTGACCTTTGGTTTATCGATTGCCCTGCAAAACGCCCTGCTGGAGGGATTTTCGGCCGACAGCCAGCGGATCAGCGCGGGGGCTTTGGAAACTGCATCGCTCTCGCTTGGTCCGGTCACGGTGGGAGTGATGCCGCTGCTGACCTTCTCGTCGGCGGTTCTGGTGATCGTCGCGTTGAACCAGCTCTTTTATCGCACCAGCCTGGGCCGCGCGTTCCGGGCGACCTCGGATGATCCGGTCACGGCAAGTCTGATGGGGATCAAGCCGGCCTCTATCTTTGCCACCGCCACAGGGATTGCCATGGTCGTGGTAACCATTGCCGCCCTCTACCTGGGGATGCGCGCAAACTTTGACCCGTCTATTGGGCCGGCCCGCCTGATCTATGCCTTTGAAGCGGTGATCATCGGGGGGCTTGGCTCCATCTGGGGGACACTGCTGGGGGGTGTGATCATTGGTGTGGCACAGACCGTGGGCGCTGCGATCAACCCCGAGTGGCAAATTCTGGCGGGGCATGTGGCCTTTCTGGTGGTGCTGATCATCCGGCCACGCGGCCTGATGCCGCGGTCGGTGGATTGAAGGAGGCCGAGGTGCAGGTTGCCATCGAAACCCAAACCCCCGCCTCGCGCATTGCGGGCCTTGCCGCTCTGGCGCTGCTGGTACTGGCGGTGCTGCTTCCTGCCTTTGCTGGTCGAGGATTGATCCAGGACCTGTTCTTCATCCTGACCATGCTGATCCTGGCGCAGTGGTGGAACCTTCTGGCGGGATATGGCGGGCTTGTCTCTGTCGGGCAGCAGGCCTTTGTCGGCATGGGGGCCTATGCGCTGTTTGGTGCGGTGATCCTTTGGGGGTTGGACCCGGTGCCATCGATCCTGATTGCGGGTTTTGCGGCGTTGATCCTGGCTGTACCCACCGCCTTTTTCGCCTTTCGCCTGCAGGGTGCCTATTTTGCCATCGGCACCTGGGTGATTGCCGAGGTAGTGCGCTTGTCAGTGGCACAATGGAAGGCCGTGGGCGGAGGCACTGGCACCTCTCTGCCCCGTTCGGCCACCAAGGACATGTGGTTTGTTGACCTTATCAAGGACCTCTTTGACGTCAAAACCTCTGCCGCGCGGGACATTCTGGCCTATTGGCTGGCGCTGCTGCTGGCAATTTTGACCATTGGGGCGATCTACTGGCTGCTGCGCACCCGGCGCGGGCTGGCGCTGGCGGCCACGCGCGACAACGATCAGGCGGCGCGTTCGGTTGGCGTGAATGCCACCCGGTCCAAGTGGTTTGTCTATCTCGTCTCGGCCTTTGGGACGGGACTGGCGGGCGGACTGATCTATCTCCAAAAGGCCCGCATTTCACCCGATGCCGGCTTCAGTGTGCTGGACTGGACGGCCTACGTCATTTTCATCGTGGTCATTGGCGGCATTGGAACCATTGAAGGCCCAATCGTTGGCGTCCTGGTGTTCTTCCTGCTGCAGTCGCTCTTAGCGGATTACGGCAGCTGGTATCTGATGGCGCTTGGCCTCATCGGCATCGCCGTGATGCTTTTTGCGCCCCGGGGGCTTTGGGGCTTTTTCACGGACAAAACAGGGATCGAGCTGTTTCCCACGCGGCGCCGGCTCGTCATCAAAAAGGAGGCCGACAATGGCTGAGATAGAGACCGACGTTCTGATCATTGGCACTGGGCCTGCCGGTGCGTCTACCGCCGCCTTGCTGTCAAGCTACGGGATCGAGAACATGGTGGTGAACCGTTACCGATGGCTGGCCAACACGCCGCGAGCCCATATCACCAACCAGCGCACAATGGAGGTGCTGCGGGATCTGGGTCAGGACGTAGAGGCCGAAGCCTACATGCACGCCACCGAGCAGGACCTGATGGGCGAAAACGTTTTTTGCGAGAGCCTGGCGGGCGAAGAGATTGGCCGGATGAAAAGCTGGGGCAAGCATCCGTTCAGCCGGGCCGAGCATCAGCTTGCCTCACCCTGCGAGATGAACGATCTGCCGCAAACCTTCATGGAACCGCTGCTGTTCACAACCGCCTGCAAACGCGGGTCGCAAGGGCGGATGTCGACGGAATATCTGAGCCATGTGCAGGATGCAGACGGTGTGACGACGACGCTGCGCGATCGGCTGTCAGGGCGCGAATTTGAAGTGCGTTCCAAGTATCTCGTTGGTGCGGATGGCGGTAATTCCCTGGTGGCCGAGCACATTGATGCCCCCATCGAGGGCAAAATGGGCGTCGGTGGGTCGATGAACATCCTCTTTCGCGCGGACCTGTCCAAATACGTCGCCCACCGCCCGAGTGTTCTCTATTGGGTCATGCAGCCCGGCGCGGATGTGGGCGGGATTGGCATGGGGTTGGTGCGGATGATCCGGCCCTGGAACGAATGGTTGATCGTCTGGGGGTATGACATCAACGAACCCGCGCCTGAAGTGGATGCCGAGATGGCCACCAATGTGGCGCGACAATTGGTGGGCGATCCGGACCTTGAAATCGAGCTGCTCAGCGCGAACACATGGACGGTGAATGATGCCTACGCTACCCATATGCAAAAGGGCCGCGTTTTCATCATGGGGGATGCGGCGCACCGGCACCCTCCCTCCAACGGGTTGGGATCGAACACCTCCATTCAAGACAGCTTCAACCTCGCCTGGAAACTGGCCGCCGTGCTGAAAGGTCAGGCGGGCGAGGCGCTTCTGGAGAGTTACAGTGCGGAACGTGCGCCGGTCGC
The DNA here is from genome assembly GCA_963922415.1 of uncultured Aliishimia sp. GTDB lineage: Bacteria > Pseudomonadota > Alphaproteobacteria > Rhodobacterales > Rhodobacteraceae > Aliishimia. The sequence goes on from CAWUIP010000036.1 coordinate 12,459, forward strand.
CAAGCAAATCGTGACCCGCGCCAACCAGTCAATTGGCGAGTTCGGCCCGATTTTCGAAGCGCTCGGTATGACCGGGGGCGATGATCACGATGCGATCAAGGCCAATATGGACGCGCGCTGCGATGCTGGCGAAGCAGCGGAAAAACAGCGCGCGGCCATCCGCGATGCCATTGCGTTCAAGAAGTATGAATTCGACGCCCATGGGGTGGAGATGAACCAGCGCTATCGCTCGATCGCCATTGTGACAGACGGCCAGATGGAACCGGCCTTTGAGCTGGACGCGGAGCTGCACTACCAGCCCACCACCTGGCCCGGCGCGCGCCTGCCCCATGCCTGGATCTTTGATCATGATACTGGCGCGCAGGTTTCGACCCTTGATCTGTGTGGCGGCGGGGTTTTTACGATCCTGACCGGTATCGGAGGAGAGGCCTGGTGCGCGGCAGCGCAAGCCGTTGCTGCTGATATGGGGATCACTCTGAACTGCCATGTGATCGGCCCGCGTCAGAAGTACGTCGACCATGTGGGCGACTGGGCCCGCGCGTCCGAGATCAGCGACACGGGATGCCTGCTGGTTCGCCCCGATCATCACGTGGCGTGGCGTGCAGATGAACTTGCCAATGATCCGCATGCCGAACTGACCCGCGTCTTGACCGCAATTCTTGCCCGATAGGAGGCCCCTTATGCTTGAAGGACTACCCAAAGCCTACTTCACCGAAGACGATTCCGCAGACGTGGTGACGAGCCAAAACGCCAATGCAAAGGACGCGCGCCTCAAGGAGGTGATGGATGTCTTTACCCGTCACCTTCACGCCGCCATCAAAGAGGTTGAACCGACACAAGAGGAATGGATGAAAGCCATCATGTTCCTCACCGACACGGGCCACAAATGTGACGACTGGCGGCAAGAGTTTATCCTGCTTTCGGACGTGTTGGGCGTGTCGATGCTGGTTGATGCCATCAACTCTCGCCGTCCGGTCGGGGCCTCGGAAAATACAGTTCTTGGCCCGTTCCACATTGGCGGCACGCCAGAATATCCGATGGGCACCAATATCTGCCTGGATAAAAAGGGCGAAGACATGGTCGCGCGTGGGCGCGTGCTGGATGTGGATGGCAACCCGCTCGAAGGTGTCAAGATCGACGTCTGGCAAGCCAACGACGAAGGGTTCTATGACGTACAGCAAAAGGGGATTCAGCCTGATTTCAACCTGCGCGGTGTCTTCCGGACCGGGGCAGATGGCAGCTATTGGTTCAAGGCGGTGCGGCCAAAGCACTATTCGATCCCAGATGATGGGCCGGTTGGCGAGTTGTTGAGGGGTTTGGGCCGGCACCCGTGGCGCCCTGCGCACCTGCACTACATCATCTCAAAGGAGGGGTATGATACGGTCACGACCCATATCTTTGACCCGGATGATCCCTATATCGACAACGATGCAGTGTTCGGCGTGAAAGAAAGCCTGATCGCGAATTTCGTGAAAGTCGAGGATCCTGCGAAACTGGCAGAAATGGAATTCGGCGGCTCTCATTTCTGGGATGTCGACTTTGACTTTGTCCTGGCACCCAAAGTTTGATCCCATGGGCGCGCCCTGCATCATATGTGTAGCCATCACCGGCTCTTTGCCCCGCAAGGAGATGAACCCGGCGGTACCGATCTCGGTCAGCGAGCAGGTCGAGAGCACGCAGGAGGCCTTTGAGGCGGGTGCCACGATCTGCCACGCCCATGTGCGCAATGCCGACCAGACCCCCTCGAGCGATCCCGACAAGTTCGCCCAGCTGAAAGAGGGTCTGGAAAAGCACTGCCCGGGCATGATCATCCAGTTCTCCACCGGCGGGCGGTCGAGCGCGGGCAAGACCCGCGGCGGCATGCTGCCTTTGCGCCCAGACATGGCGTCGCTGTCGGTGGGGTCGAACAACTTTCCAACCCGCGTCTATGAGAACCCGCCCGACCTGGTAGCGTGGTTAGCGTCAGAGATGCGGACTTATGGCGTGAAGCCCGAGATCGAGGCCTTTGACCTCAGCCACATCCTGCAAGCAGCAAAGATGCATTCAGAAGGGGCCATTTCTGACACCCCTTATGTGCAATTCGTCATGGGTGTGAAAAACGCCATGCCCGCCGACCGTTATGTCTTTGACTTCTATGTCGAAACCGTTGGGCGGCTCTTTCCTGATGCCCCCTGGTGCGCGGCTGGTATCGGGCGCGAGCAGATCAAGATCAATGAATGGTCTATTGCAGCAGGGGGCCATGCCCGCACAGGCCTAGAAGACAACATTCGCACCGACCGCGACACGCTGGCCCCGTCAAACGCGGCGTTGGTGCGGCGCACCGCCGAGATTTGCGCGGCCCATGACCGCTCTGTGGCAACCCCGGCCGAGGCGCGCAGGATTCTGGGCCTGACCCTCCAACCCTGACAACGGAAGTGACAGATGACCGACGATTTACAAGCACAAGACCAACAGGCCCGCGATCAAGCGGCGGCCTTTCAGGCGCGCGCCTTGACGGCGGATGACGCCACGCTTGATCTGCTCTTTGGCGAGGCCAGAACGCATTATGGCTGGCAGGACAGGGATGTCTCTGAAGACACGCTCAAAGCGCTTTACGAGATTGCCAAGATGGGTCCGACCTCTATGAACCAGCAGCCCATGCGGGTGGTGTTTGTGCGTTCTGAAGACGCCAAGGACCGGCTGGAACCCTGCCTGTTCGAAGCCAACCGCCCCAAGATGCGCAGCGCTCCGGTGACGGCCATCATCGCCTTTGACCTGAACTTCTGGGAAGAACTGCCCAACCTGTTTCCGCCCAATCCCGACGCGCAAGAGATCTTCAAGAACAATGCAACGGCGGCGCAGATCAACGCGTTCCGAAACGGGACCCTGCAAGGGGCCTATTTCATGCTGGCGGCCCGGGCGGTGGGGCTGGATGTGGGTGCCATGTCCGGGTTCGACAATGCCAAGCTGGACGAGGAGTTCTTTCACGGCACCTCGCTCAAATCGAATTTCCTGGTGAATCTGGGCTACGCGGACACGTCCAAGATTTTTCGCCGTTTGCCGCGGCTCAGCTTCGATCAGGTGTGTGAAACTCAGTAGAAAGGAACACAAATGCCCGGACCGCACATTACAAAGGACGACATTCTGGAGGCCTCGAAAGGGATGCTTCAGCTTCAACTCTATGTCGTCTTCACCAAGCCCACAAACGGGATGGGGCCGGTGATGGAAAACATCGAAGATCATTTGAAGTTTCAGGTGTCGCTGGAGCAACGCGGCATCATGGTCTGCGCAGGCCCGCATTGGGCCGATGACGAACACACCTGGAATGGCGAGGGGATGGTAATCTTGCGCGCAGACAGCCTTGCCCACGCCCGCGAGATCGCGGAAAGCGATCCGATGCATGCATCGGGTGCGCGCGACTTCACTGTCCGCCCTTGGTTGTTGAACGAAGGGCGATTGAATCTGACGGTTGATTTTTCGACCGGCAAACACGCGGTCAGCTGACCGCAAATTGGGAGGAACCGACAATGAAACAGACACTTGCCGCACTGGCGTTTGGCGCTGCTGCCACAATGGCGCAGGCCGAAACTTATGAACTGACCATGGCGTCCAGCCATCCCACTGTCTTGCCATGGGTTGGTCAACTGTCCACACTCGTAGTTGCCGAAACCAACACCCGGCTTGAGGCTATGGGATCGGAAGACCGGGTGGAATGGACCGAAGCCTATGGCGGGGCGCTTTACGGCTTCAAGGACACGCTGGAGGCTGTGGGTGATGGCCTGACCGATGCCGGATGGGTCGGCACGCTTTGGGAAGGTTCCAAGATGCCTTTGCAGAACGTGACCTATTTCACCCCCTTTGTTTCGGACGATCTGGTCGGCACGCTGAAGATCATGAACGAGCTGCACCGCGAATTGCCGGTGCTGCAGGAAGCCTGGGAGGATCAGAACGTGGTCTTTCTGGGCGCCAGCGGGGTGGAGACCTATCATCTGCTGACCAACTTCCCGGTCAATTCTCTGGCGGACCTTGAGGGCCGCAAAATTCTGGCCCCTGGCCCTTCGGCCAATTGGATCAAGCATCTGGGTGCTGTTCCGGTGAACGGTGCGCTGCCCACATATTACAACCAGGTGCAGACCGGCGTGGCCGACGGGATGGTGGTCATCCTGACCGGCGCCTTCCCCAACAAACATTACGAGGTCGCTCCTTATGTCACCCTTGTGGGCATCGGCGCGCATATGACCGGAGGGCTCGGCATCAACAAAGACGTCTGGGACGATCTGTCTGACGATGTCCGCAAGGTGCTGACCGACCTCGGCGAGGAATACACCGTCGCCCATGCCGAAGAGGTCATGACCCGCTATGAAACCTTCCTCGCCAAGCTGCCCGAGGTCGGCGCGACAGTCACAGAACTGCCAGCAGAAGAAGTGGCCGCCTGGGCGGATGGTCTGCCCAACCTCGCCGGAGACTGGGCCGCAGCCAACAGCGGCAAGGGCGCGACAGAGGTGTTGACCGCTTATATGGACAAGATCAAGGCGGCAGGACTGAACCCTCGCATTGACTGGTCCGAGAAGTAAGAAGAAGGGACGGTGCTTGTGTTTACGTCACGACGCTTTCGGCACAACACCGACCAAACGGTGAGCGCAGTCCTAGCGCTCACCGGGTTTGTGAGCGGCGCGGCCTCGATCTGGATCTTCTGCCTGATGCTGCTGATTTGTGCAGATATCATCGGGCGGTCAGTCTTTAATGCACCGGTGCAGGGCGTTGCCGAGATTGTCGCCAATTCCATCGTTGCCATCGTATTTTTGCAGGCGGCCCATGCCCTGATGTCGGGCCGCATGACGCGCACCGATATTCTTGCAGGCTGGCTTGAGGACGAACGCCCCTTTGCGGCCGGCCTCATGCGGATCGTGTTTCACGCCGCCGGAGTTCTGGTCTTCGCACTGATCGCGCAGGGCACTTGGCCCAAGCTGGTAGATGCCTGGGTCGAGGGCGAGTTTTTTGGCGCGCAGGGTGTCTTTACTGCGCCCGTCTGGCCCATCAAGACCTGCCTGTTCGGTGGCTCGATCCTGACGGCCCTCGCTTTCGCCGTTCAGATGCTCAAAGACATAAAGGAAGTCGCCAACACCGGCCGTGTGGCCCCCCTGCGCATCCGTCACAGTGTGGAAACCAAACCCAAGGGTTGGGTTTTTGTCTTGGCTTTTGCGGGTCTGTTGGCGGTGGGCTATGGCGTATTCTTTGCCGATATTGGACGTGTCGGAATTGGCGTCGCGGCCATCGGGTTCATGTTGCTGCTGATATTTTCGGGCGCGCATATTGCCGTGGTGCTCATCCTGCTCAGCTTCCTTGGCATCTGGCTGATCCGCGACAACCCCAAGGTCGCTATGCGCTCTCTGGCATTGGCGGCAGATGGGGCGATCAACCGCTATCTCTTTGGCGTAGTCCCACTTTTCGTGCTGATGGGGTTGATCGTGGATGCCGCCGACATCGGGCGGGACGCATACCGCGTTGCGGCCTGGCTGTTGCAGAAGATCCGGGGAGGGTTGGGCATTGCCACAGTGGCGGCCAATGCGGTCTTTGCCTCGATCACCGGCATTTCCATCGCCTCGGCTGCGGTCTTTTCGCGGGTGGCCGTGCCCCAGATGGTGGCCAATGGCTACAGCAACCGCTTTGCTCTGGGTGTGGTGGCTGGCTCTTCGGTCCTGGGGATGCTGATCCCGCCCAGCTTGCTTCTGATCATCTACGGGGTGCTGGCCGAACAGTCAGTGGGGGCGCTTTTCCTGGCCGCTATCGTGCCGGGGGGCATTCTGGCGCTAGTCTTTGGAGTGGGCATCTACCTGATGGCAACGTTACGCCCGCGCATGGTGATGCAGACCGAGCGCCCGACGGTGATTGAGGGCGAGACCTGGCGCAGCGCGCTGTTGAAACTCTTACCCATCGTGGCCCTGGTGCTGATCGTGCTGGGCGGCATCTATTCGGGCTTTTTCACCCCGACGGAGGCGGGTGCTGCCGGTGCCGCCGCCGCCATCCTGGTGGCGCTTGCCAAAGGCAGCCTGACCTGGGCCAAGTTCTGGCGAGTGCTGGTGGACACAGGCCTCGTTTCTGTCTCCATCCTAATGCTGATCATCGCGGCATCGATGTATTCGCGCATGCTGACTCTTTCGACCATCCCTCAGCAGACCACGCTGATGTTTGCCGAAATGGGGCTGGGGCTGATGGGTTTCATGCTGGTTTATCTGGTGCTGGTGATCATCATGGGGATGATTTTGGACAGCACGTCGATCATGCTGATCCTGCTGCCGCTTTGCCTGCCGATCGTGACCGAGCTGGGGGGCAACCTGATCTGGTTTGGCATCGTCACCGTGATCGCTGTTGAGATCGGGTTGTTGACACCCCCCTTCGGCCTGACAGTCTATGTGGTCAAGGCCACGATTGCCGACCGAAACACCACGCTGGGCGACATTTTTGCCGGAACCTTCCCCTTTGTTATCATGATGACCCTTGTGACCCTGCTGCTGACTTTTGTGCCCGCCTTAAGCCTCGTCTTTGAATGAAACGGGATACAACATGAACAACCTCTACCTGCTGGTCGCCGTTCTGATCGGAGCCGCCTTTGCCTGCCAGCCGGCGATCAATGCTGTGGCGGCCAAGACCCTGGGTTCTCCGCTGCCGGCCACGGTGCTTTCGGTCGCCATCACACTGGCAGCCAGCGCGGTGATCATGGTGGCTACCCGCACGACGCCAACGGTGGAAATGGTGTGGAGCCTGCCCTGGTGGGTTGTCCTGGGCGGGTTGATTGGCGTGTTGGTGGTGGGGGGCGGCGCAGCCATTGTCCCGGTGACTGGCGTAGCCGTCTTCTTTGTCTGTTTGATCGCGGGCCAATTGCTTGGGTCAGTATTGTTGGATCATTTTGGGACGTTCGGGCTGCCGGTTCGCGAGATTTCCCTGCCGCGCTTTGCAGGAATTGTGCTGACGTTCGCAGGCGTGCTTCTCGTAAGGTTCGGGGGCTAGTGATTGGGATAATAAAATCGCAAAGGCCTCGTGAAAAATCCGCCCAGAACGCTGGTTCTACGATCCACAAGCTCGCAGGCAAATGCGTTCGATAAAGAACCTGAGAAACGGACTGGTCGTTATTTTCCACGCGACAACCAGCTCGCTACGTTCTCAAACTTCAATGTGTAAGCAATATGCGCCTGCCTGCACAGAGCGCCCAGAAAAGGTTTCGAATGGCGAACCCCAATCGAGGCCTTCAAAGAAGAGATAATGAAACAGTGACCGCGGGAACCGTAGCAACGCCCTTAGAGCCACCACTCCTATCATAGACCCTTCACTCAGACTGCGAGCAGCTGAATTGGCAGACTACCCATGCAATATTAAAGGCCCGCTTTCTGGCACCCAAACATAACCATTCGCACCTGCAGAGAATGACCGGAATTCGCACATGCTGTTTTTCGCCGCTGTCATAAAGCGTGCACAGCGGCCGTTCGTTTTGAAAGGGGCAACGACAGTTTTGTCCGCACAGCCATCATTCGATAGGCAGGGAGGTCAATTTATACGTAAGCAATTATGACATATAAGGTCTTTATGTTATGTTTCAACTCTATCGTTTCTATCGTTTGCGTGTTGTCCTGTGAAACGGGGGCTGGATCATCCTGCAAGCCTGCTTTTTTTCTGCGAGAGCCTCAGGCGGAACCAGAGGAGGTTTCGCCTAGAACACAAACTCATCTTCTGTCAGCAAGGTGCTATCGACGTTGGTGAGTGTGATCGTGTTGCCCAGCCCATCGGCGATAACTGCGTCCGCCCCGTTTTGAACAAGATGGTTTGCCTGCAGATCGGCAAAGTCTTCGATCCAGAGGACGTCCGACAAGTCAATCACCTCATCTCTGTGGGAGATCTCGAAATCCGTGACGGTATCTGCCCCAAAGCCCGCTGCGAACATAAAGGTGTCTGCGCCTGAGCCACCGGTCAGCTGATCATTGCCCGCGTAGCTGATCAGACGATCATTGCCATCGCCACCGTCGAGCGTATTGCTTGTCGCAGTCACGCTATGCGTCATCGCACTGAACCCATTGATGTCAAACGCTTGAACGATGTCGGCCTGTCCGTTGCCTGACACATCGGCCAACGTAAACGACTGCCAAGCTCCCCAACTGCTCAAGTATTGGCTCCAAACATCTGAGCTGAAGGATGTGCCTGTAGAGAGATAAACATTGGCGTATGTTTCCGCGACTGCACCGCGCCCCAGTTCGACGAGGTCAGATCGCCCATCCCCGTTGATATCTGCCACGTGCCATTCGGACTCCACCAGATCCGATGTCGCAACGGTAAGCCACCGCGCGATGCCAAAGCCATCGGCGCTGTTGGAGAGATGTACATCGACGTAGTCTAGGCCTGTTTCCGTGTCGCTCCACACCTTGACGACATCGTCGATTTGGTCGCCGTTAAAGTCACCGGACATCCAATTTTGATTATCCGAGAACGATCCCCATTGCGTGTTCCAACGTGTTGACGAGAAGCTGGCACCATCGGACAGGTAAACGTCCATCGACGCATACCCGGCGTCATCGAACGCCAAAATAACGTCGTCTTTTCCGTCCCCATTGAAGTCACCTGCCACCCACTTATGGGTCGCGGCGAAGGCCCCCACCTGGTCTATCCAGCTATGGCCAGAAAAACTTGATCCCGACGAGATATGGACGTCCATCGAAGCCAAGCCAGCTTCATCGAACGCGACAAGAATGTCGTCTCGGTCGTCTCCATCAAAGTCACCGGAAAGCCATTGGTGGGTAGCAGCATAACTTCCTTGCTGCGTGGCCCATCGGGCAATTCCAAACCCGCTGCCGGAGGAGATATGCGCATCCATCGTGGCAAATCCAGCATCGTCCCAAAGCTTGACGAGATCCTGCTTGCCGTCGTTGTCGAAGTCGCCCGACAGCCATGTCATGTCGGATGTAATACTGCCTAGGCCGCTCGCTGAAGCCGCAGATACAAGGTTGCCCGCATCAACACCGGTGGACAAGACATCCCCGCCAGCGCCGCCGATCAAGATGTCGTTGGCGTGTCCGCCGTCCAAGTAATCGTCATCATCGCCGCCGAAGAGCTGGTCATTGCCCCCGCCGCCGTAGAGCGCATCGAAGCCTGCTTCGCCATAAAGGCTGTCATCGCCACTCTGCCCGTGAAGCAAGTCATCGCCGAAGCCCCCCTCAAGCGTGTCCCACCCCATGCCGCCATAAAGCGTATCTTGAGCCAAGCCGCCTGAAAGGCTATCGTTCTCGGTTCCACCCGAGAGGCGATCGCGCCCATTGCCGCCTTCCAAAGTATCATTGCCGCTGTCACCAAACAGCCAGTCACCGCCTTCGGCGCCAAAGAGGCTGTCATCGTCCGACCCGCCCTTTAGAACGTCTGATCCGTCGTCGCCATAGAGAACATCCTGTCCCTGTCCCCCTGCGATTGAATCGTTGCCTTCTTCACCATGGATCGTGTCGTTGCCGCCGTCTCCGAACAACAGGTCAGCCCCAGAGCCGCCAGTGATCAAATCTTGGCCGTCATTACCAAGCAGCGAGTCAGCGCCCGACATGCCATAGACTTCATCGTCATCTTGCTGCGCATTGACCGTATCGTCGCCGGACCCACCATAGATCGTGTCATTACCCGTCCAACCGTGAATTTGGTCGTCACCCTGCTGACCATATAGCCAATCGCTGCCGCCTTGGCTGTATATCTCGTCATGGCCGTAGTGACCGCTCAGGATCTCGCCGCTTGCGGCGGTGCCACTGATGACCTCATTCAGCACGTCATGGGCAAAGATGTAAACTTGGCCGTGCTCTAGATCGCTCAGAGAGGCCGTTACATTGAACCAAACCCCATCGGCGAACTGAACCTGTTCAACACCATCAAGGATGGTCGCCATGCCCCATCCTCCATTGGCGACTTGGCCATAAACAATCAGTACGTCGCCATCCGGATCATCGGAAACGTCCAAGTATTGATATACATAGGCCGTCGAGGCTTGACCAAAGTTCACTGTGTCAAAGCCGGTTCCGCCATCGATATAGTTCCGGCCATACCCGGTCACGCGCAACACATCGTCGCCGGCACCGCCAACCAGCGTGTCGTCGCCTTCGCCGGTCGACAGGTCGTCGTTTCCATCGCCGCCGAAGAAGAGATCATCCCCAACATCACCGAATACAGTGTCGTCGCCGTCTTCCGCGTAGACCGTGTCATCCCCAAGTCCGGTGTGAATGGTATCACTGCCGCCGCCACCATAGATCAGGTCATCGCCAAACTGTCCGGATAGGTAATCGGCGCCATCCTCTCCATCTAAGAGGTCATCGCCTGTGCCGCCCCAAACAGTGTCGCTGTCCGCGCCAGCAAAGACCAAGTCGTCGCCTGTATGTGCGTAGATATTGTCTGCCCCGGCGCCGCCAAGGATCATATCCCCGCCCGCATCGCCATGTATCTCATCCGCGCCATCGCCGCCGCTGACGACATCATCGCTGTAACCGCCACGCAGCGTGTCATTCCCTGCAAGCCCTTGGAGGGTGATATCGTAAAACGACGTCGCACCGCTAAGATCGTCGCTCCCTACGCCGCCAACGGCCATCTCGATCCCAAGTGGCACGAGGTTCAAGGCGACAGGCGCTAAATCTGTCTCGGAGGTCGCGACCATGGCGATATCGAAGCCATCGCCGCCGACAACTGCGCCGCCCGCGAGGTCCGCTGCGTCAAAGAATAAAACATCGTTGCCCGCGCCACCGACCAACGAGTCTGAACCTTCGCCGCCCGACAGCCAGTCGTCGGAGTTGCCCCCCAACAATGTGTCATTTCCGGCTGCACCTTCTAGGTAAACCGCCCAGGTCACTAGTGAAGCGTCTAATCCGTTGCTCGCGGCGTCACCAACTGCGCCGTCCGCTTCAAATGCTGCGACGTCAATAGTGGTTCCAGGGCTCGTAAGATCGGCCACTTCAATGTAGACCAAATCCTCGCCTTGCTCAAACCGATGGGAAAAGCCGCTTGCGGTTTCTTCGCGTTTATAGCCAAGAGGATTATACGCCAAACCGACATCACCGATGCCACCTTCGACAAAAGTGCCGTCGCTCTTTGTATAGCCCGCAGAGCCGTAAAGCGTGTTGCCAAAAACGGTAATCGCGTTGCTGGCATCGCCAAAGGCCGCACCGTTGTCGTAACTCAGGTTCAGCGACGCAATCCCTGCAGCTGCCAAGGTCTGCAATTCGGACGCCTGGCTGATGCCGTCTTGATTGCTGTCCTTCCAAACCAGCAAAGAGCCCCAAATGTTTGTGTCACTCGCATTCAGTCGATTGTCCCGGTTCAGGTCGTAAACAGTGCCGAGAGCTTGCAGGTCTGTGTCATTCAGGTCGTTTGGCGTTAGCAAGGACAGCGCAAGTTCATTGGCTTGATCAATCGCACCGCTGCCATCCAAGTCGATGACCAAAAACCCGTCATCCTCCCCCGCCCAAGACGTCTGCTCAAGATACCCGTCGCCATCAACGTCAAAGAAAATCTGCTGCCCGTACGTGATCTCAACACCGTCACCATCAAGATCCAAGATAATTGGATGGACGACAGCAGCATATGCGTCGTCTACACCGGGTACTTCCAAAGCCGAAGATGGAGCACCACCGCCGCTTATGGTAGTTGAGTTACCCGTTTCGATGTTGGTGACTGTGACTGTACCGTCATCATGTGAAGTAACGACAGAGTTGCCGACCACCTTTGATTCGTCGGCAGTCCAACTGGCCTCTTCCTCAGGGATGGATCCGTCATTCGGGTTCTGATTAGGAGATGGATCATAATCGGAATTATGCGTTACCTGAGTTCCATTTATTCGAGCTTCTTCAGCGATTAAATCTAAAGCGTTAAACTCATAACCAATAGGGATAGCGACACCTTGGCCGCCGTTGAGTTCTTCAACAGTCTGTGCGGGGACAATAGCGCTTCCCGATCTCGGAGAAATAGAGCGGCCATCGTCGGTCAGGGAACTAAAGTCGAACTGGACACCCAGGCGACCGGATGCTGTACCATCAACGGTAAGAATTCCGGCTGAGCCTTCCCCAGTAACGCCAACGTTTACCACGCCTTCTTGTGCCGAAAGGCCTGCTAAACCCTCGCCGGCTGCACCAACGCCACCAACTGGGGTGTCCACGTAAGCACCAATAATACCGCCAAAACCGGAAGACCAACCAGTTACCACCACTGAACCGTCCGATTTTACCGTCCCAGATATCGAACCCGCAAGAACCGCAGCTACGCCGATTGTAAAATCTGTATCCCCTGTCGCTCTATCGTAAGTTGCTTCGACAGATGCACCTACTCCCAGTCCAGCCCTCCCGCTAAACTCAAGAGTGCCGGAAACCTCTTGTGAAAAAACTTCCGAAAAATCTTGGTTGCCGACAGGCGTCGGCCCACCTTCTACTGAAAGTGTTACAAAATCTGTGCTAAATGTCGCTGTACCAATTTGAGGGTCAGTCGTGCCGCCGCGTTTTCCCTTATTTGCCATGTACGATAAGTCTCAATTTTTTGACAGCAATTGGCACCGAGATGACAAACCATAGGATTAAAGTCCACATAACTATGTCAGGGTACAGTCGCTGTATTGAAGTTGGGACGTTATCTGTAAAAGATAACGAGTATATCAAAGCGAAGTAGCTAGCCAGAATTGCGATGACCTTAAAAAAGGCAGTTTGTTTCGATTCGCGCATTGTATGACCCATCGCATTGGCAATCTACAAAACAAGATTTCTGCGTTATTCATGGTTGAACAGCTATAGTCAAGTCGCCTTTGGCAATTTTTCTTCAAAGGCAATCCCCCCATTTTTAATGGGATCCAGCCGTAGAATTCAGGCGGCTGTTTTCAGTTTCATGGCGGGTGTCATGCCGCCGATGCCCATGTTGGGTCGCTCGTTGTTGTAAGTCCATAGCCATTCTGTTGCCTGGTCCTGTGCCTCCTCGATGGTTTCAAAGATGTATTGCCCCAGCCATTCGCCGCGAACGGTGCGGTTGTAGCGCTCGATATAGGCATTCTGTTGCGGCTTTCCGGGTTGGATGTATTGCAGGCAGATGTTGCGCTTCTTAGCCCATGCCATCAGTTTGCCGCTGACGTATTCTGGGCCGTTGTCCACACGAATAGTTTGGGGCTGACCGCGCCATTCAATGATCTGGTTCAGGCTGCGGACGACGCGCTCGGCTGGCAATGAGAAATCGACTTCAATCGCCAAGCCCCCACGAAGTTCTTAATTCGAAAATGCTATATCAAAGCCCTTTCAAGAGCTGATCATTGCGACTAATGTGACTTTTGCCTGGCTCCAGAATTAGGGCATCGACACCCAAAACCAGATTGTTAGCATATTCGAGAACCGGTATCGGCAATTTGCTTAAACGTGTTTGTCCTCGCGCAGCCCACCTCTTTTCGCGTGGTGTAGTAGCTTCGTTGTACCCCCGCACATAATATTTGATAACGCGACCCCGGCTGTCGTAACGGATCCAGAGAATAGCTTGATACTTCACGCCAAAAATTTCCGCGGACACAATTTCTGCAATGCGTTCCGGGTTGGTCGAAGCTACGCCGGCAAACTTATCTTTCTGCTTTTTCGAAGTATGCGAAAAAGTCGAGTTAGCAACTTCCGCCGAACATTGGCGGGGTCTACAGCCGGGGAAATCAACCTTCCAATACTCAGGCTTAAGAAAGTTCCCGTCAGTCAAATACATCTGTACCGGGCGCAGGCCCGTTTTTTCATGCCTGCTAACGAAGTTCGCTAGAACCTGCTGAACCGTTGCCGTACGCGGCAGGAGCCCATCATGGGCCTCTAGACTATATGCCGGTGAGACAGTTACACGTTTTCCATTCCACTTTTCAGTTAGCTGATATCCGGGCATGCGCTCTAGGATTAGTTTCTGTAGCTCACCAATGGGATTCGCAGTCGCATTTGTCACCGATAGCCCCGTCACCAAAAGTAAGGACAAAATTAATGGAAGAAACCGTAACCTAAGTGCCTTAGCGCCCATGTGTATCTCCCAAAATTGAACCGCCAATGCGGGGTGTCTGACGTCAGCGCCACGGGGACAGTTTAGGGTGATTTGATAAGAGAGGGTT
>CAWUIP010000037.1:0-25879 GCA_963922415.1 uncultured Aliishimia sp.
TGTTCAAGGAATACGGGCCGCACCTGCCGGGTCTTGATCTGCAATCAAACGTCTATGTCCTTGAAAAGGCGTGACCTATAAAACGCGTTTCGCGCCGTCGCCAACCGGGCCTTTGCACCTGGGCCATGCCTATTCAGCGCTCACAGCCTTTGACCGCGCCCAAGCCCAAGGTGGCACGTTTCTGCTGCGCATTGAAGATATCGACCAGACCCGCGCACGGGCTGAATGGGAAACCGCCATCTATGACGACCTGGCGTGGCTCGGCCTAACATGGCCGACACCAGTCATGCGCCAGTCGGAGCAGATGGGCCGGTATCGCGCAGCGCTGGAGGATCTGTGGCGACGCGGATTGCTCTTTCACTGCACCTGTACGCGCCGCGACATCCTAGAGGCCGCTTCGGCCCCGCAAGAAGGTGCGCGCCACGGACCGGACGGCATTGTTTATCCCGGCACGTGCCGGGCGCGCACGATCCCAAGGCCGGGCGCGCCCCTGCCGGACGGCGCACTGCGCCTCAATTTAAGTGATGCATTAGCTTCACTCTCCAAGCAGCTTGAATTTCGCGAGAACGGAGAAGGACAAGATGGCCAAACTGGGCGCCAAGAGGCCCATCCAGACGATCTACTTCAAAACGTTGGGGACGTGGTTCTGGCCCGGCGCGAGATGGGAACCTCGTACCACCTGGCCGTTGTTTTGGACGACGCCGCGCAAGGCGTGACCGAGGTGGTTCGCGGACAGGATCTCTTCAGCTCGACCGTGATCCACGTCCTGCTCCAGCGGCTTTTGGGACTGCCAACGCCCGCCTACCACCATCACAGCCTGGTCCGCGATGAGACCGGGAAACGGCTTGCCAAGCGCGACGATGCCCGCGCGCTATCGCTGTTTCGCGCAGACGGGGCCACGCCGCAGGACATCCGCGCCATGGTCGGCCTTTGATCAGACCATCGGCGACATCAACTCCACCTCTTCACCGCTTGTGATGTCGGTATAGAAACACGAGCGGCGGTTGGTGTGACAGGCAGGACCGCTTTGGCGCACCTGGAGTAACAGGCAATCGCGGTCGCAATCCACCTGCATCGAGACCAGGGCCTGCGTATGGCCGCTGGTCTCCCCCTTGATCCAGAACGCTTGGCGCGAGCGGCTCCAATAGGTCACGCGGCCCGTCTCCAGCGTCTGCATCACCGCGTCGACATTCATCCAAGCCATCATCAGCACTTCACCGGTCTCAGCCTCTTGCGCAATGGCCGGGATCAGCCCATCGGCGTTCAATTTCAAGGTGCTGGGATCAAACGACATCGTAGAAAAACCTTTGGCATCCGCGTGAGTGCTGCCTATGTATAGGCGCATGCGCGAAAGGAACAGGGCCCGATGGCGACCGAAACTGACCTGATCAAACTTTACTCTGACCGCATCTTGGCGCTTGCCGCAGATATCCCGCATGTGGGTCGGTTGGAGGCACCAGATGCCAGCGTCAAGCGCCGCTCGCCGCTGTGCGGATCGATGGTGACGGTGGATGTGGTGGTGGAAGAGGGCCGCGTCAGCGCCTTCGGTCAGGATGTGAAAGCTTGCGCCTTGGGCCAGGCCGCCGCCAGCGTCGTGGGGGCTGCTGTTATCGGACGCAGCGCTGCGGAATTGGTCGCTGCCCGGGACGCCTTGCGCACCATGTTGAAAGAGGACGGCCCCGTGCCCGCAGCGCCCTTTGACGGGTTCGAAGTGCTGATCCCCGCGCGCGACTACAAAAACCGCCACGCCTCGATCCTGTTGGCCATTGAGGCCGCCGCCGAGGCAACAGAGACCGCCAGTACCGCCATCTCTGCCTAAAAAAAGCGCCGCAACACTCGAAGGTGCGCGGCGCTCAGTTATGCAATTCTCGCGTGGGACCCGAGGGGCATCCAATTACCAAAGCGGGACCTTTGGTGCGGGCCGGGGACAGGCAGTCAGGCCAAACTGAGAGGACAAACTCAGCGGATGCGTCGGCGCGAGATCGCAGGCAGAAATCAAATAAACGCGGGCAAATGCAGGCCCGCGATGAGGATCGTGCTCAACGCCACCATACCCAGTGCGTCCTGAAGAAGCGTGGCTTGGCTGCGGCGGAACAAGGATTTAAGTTCGGTTAGGGTTGTCATTGCGGTGCCCCATGTTCTTTTGTTGCCCCTTTGTTCTCACATGGTGAACAAAAGGTAAAGAACTTTTTGAGAACATTTGCGAACTTTTGGGAACGGCGCAGCTAACCCACTGAAACCAAACGGATCGCTTCGTCCTGGCGCATAAGCCATAGGAGAACGCGGGCCGCCTGCCCGCGCGGCGAACTCAGCGTCGGATCGGTTGCCAGCAGCGCGCGCGCATCGCTTTTGGCCACGGCCATCAACCCAGTTTGCCGTTCCAAGTCCGCAATCTGAAACCGAGGAAGACCCGATTGCGCGGTGCCGATCAGGTCGCCTGCCCCACGCATTTCCAGGTCCGTCTGCGCAATCTCGAACCCATCTTCGGTGCGCCGCAGCACCTCCAACCGCTTCTCACCAGCCTCGCTTAGGGGCGCTTGATAGATCAGCAAACAGGTCGACGCCGCAGCCCCGCGCCCCACGCGCCCGCGCAATTGGTGCAATTGCGCAAGGCCAAAGCTTTCGGCACGTTCGATGACCATGATGGTCGCGTTGGGCACGTTCACACCAACTTCGATCACGGTTGTCGCCACAAGCACCTGCGTTTCGCCCGCGATAAAGCGCGCCATAGCCGCATCCTTATCGCTGGGTGGCATTTGCCCATGCACCAGCCCCACAACCCCTTCGCCCAAAGCCGCGCGCAGGTGTTTGAACCGCTCTTCGGCGGCGACAAGGTCGACCACTTCGCTCTCATCCACCAGCGGACACACCCAATAGCTTTGCGCACCCTCCGAAATCGCCGCGCGCAGACGCGCCACCACGTCGTCCAACCGCTCTGACGAAATCACGGCTGTGGTGATCGGCTTTCGACCTGGCGGCTTTTCGTCCAGAACGGAGACTTCCATGTCCCCATACTGCGCCATTTCAAGCGAGCGCGGGATCGGCGTGGCCGTCATCACCAGCACGTCAACGGCAGCGCCCTTTTGCCCAAGCTCCAACCGTTGCCGTACGCCGAACCTGTGTTGCTCATCAATGACCGCAAGGCGCAAATCGGCAAATTCGACGTCGCGCTGGAACACTGCATGGGTCCCAATAAGAATGTGAATATCGCCTGCAGCAATAGCGGAAAGTTTGGCTGCGCGCTCCGTCGACCGGTCGCGCCCCGTCAGCACCTCTACGACGACGCCCGCCGTGTCTGCCAATGGCCGGAGGCTTTCCAGATGCTGGCGCGCCAAGATCTCGGTTGGCGCCATCAAAACACCCTGTCCCTCCGCCTCGACGGCAACCAGTAGCGCTAAGAAGGCCACCAGCGTTTTGCCCGCGCCGACATCGCCCTGCAGCAAGCGGTTCATCCGTGCGCCAGATGCCATATCGTCAGAGATTTCGCGAATTGCCCGGTGCTGCGCGCCGGTCGGCGCATAAGGAAGAGCGCGCAACACTTTGTTTTGCAGATCTTTCGTGCCCGTCGACGCCTGTCCAGGTACAGAAAGGTCTCTCGCGCGCGCTAAGGCCAATGTGAGTTGATGCGCAAAGAGTTCATCATAAGCCAGCCGCGCGCGCGCAGGCGTCAAGGGGCCAACATCGACCTGCGCCTGCGGGTTGTGTGCAGCATCCAACGCCTCTTGGAAACTGGGCCAAGCGCGCTCCGCCAAAAGGCTCGGCGCGATCCACTCTGCAAGGTCCGGGACGCGCGCCAAAGCCCCTCCAACAGCCTTCATCATCAGCCTTTGCGTGATCCCAGCGGTCAGCGGATAAACGGGTTCAAAACTCGGGATTTCGGACGCAGCTTCCACAGGCACGACATGATCGGGATGCGGCATTTGCACGATCCCGTCAAACAGTTCCGCCTTGCCTGAAACCACACGGGTCTGGCCGGTCGGCAAAAGGCGCTGCAAGTAGTCGGCGTTGCCACGAAAAAACACGACCTGGAACGTCGTTTCTGCATCGCGAACGTCGATGCGGTAAGGTCGTCCCTTTTGCCGCGGCGGTCGGTGCTGACCAACAACGACTTCTACAATGACGACCCGAGGCAATGCGGCCCCCAAAACCGTCGCCCGCCGTTCGCGATCAATGCCACTGTTTGGCAACACAAAGATCAAATCGCGCGGCGCAGCAACGCCCATGGTTGCAAAGCTGTGCGCCGTTTTTGGCCCGACCCCATCAAGGGTTTGGGTCTCAGCGAAGAGCGGGAAGAGTTGAGAGGGGCGC
This sequence comes from uncultured Aliishimia sp., assembly GCA_963922415.1. Lineage (GTDB taxonomy): Bacteria > Pseudomonadota > Alphaproteobacteria > Rhodobacterales > Rhodobacteraceae > Aliishimia. The sequence goes on from CAWUIP010000037.1 coordinate 4,309, forward strand.
CCGCTCATAGGTCGGCGATCAGCGCGAGCCAGGCGGCCTCATCCATCACGGTCACGCCCAACTCGGCTGCCTTCTTGGCCTTGGATCCCGCCCCCGGGCCAGCCACCACAAGGTCGGTTTTGGCGCTGACAGACCCCGACACCTTCGCGCCAAGAGCTTCTGCGCGCCCCTTTGCCTCGGCACGCGTCATCTGCTCGAGCGTCCCAGTAAAGACCACAGTTTTACCAGCGACCGGGTTACCGTGTGTTGCGACCTGGGGCGCGTCTTCGATGTCCAAATGAAGCGCCAGTCGGTCGATCGAGGCACGTTCAGCCGGATTGGCGAAGGCTTGGGTGACCGACTGCGCCATGACAGCGCCCACGCCGTCTATCGATAGCAAGTCTTCCCAAGCCGGGCCACCACCGTCGCGGGCTTCGGTCATCGCCGTCTTGAATGCGGTCCAACTCACGTAATGCCGTGCAAGCAAGTTGCCGGCTTGCTCACCGACATGCCGTATCCCAAGTGCGAAGATGAGCCGCCCCAAGGGGATCGAGCGCTTGTCCTCAATCGCCTCAAACAGATTGATGGCCGATTTCTCGCCCCAGCCTTCCCGGTTTTTGAGCTGCTGCAACTGGCCGTCTCCAAATCGCGTGGCGAGAGAAAAGATATCGGCCGGCTCTTTGATCCATTCATCTTGGTACAGCGCCTCGACCTGTTTGGCCCCAAGCCCCTCAATGTCAAACGCGGCCCGAGACACGAAATGCTTCAGCTTTTCAACGGCCTGCGCGGGGCAGATAAGCCCTCCGGTGCACCGATGCACGGCATCGCCATCGGCGCGCACGGCAGGGCTTTGGCATTCTGGGCACAGCGTTGGAAACGCGAACGGGACCGACGTCTCGGGGCGGCGCGCCAAGTCCACATCGGCAATCTTCGGGATTACGTCACCTGCGCGATAGACCTGAACCCAGTCGCCGACACGAATGTCCCGGCCATCGCGGATGGGCGCGCCTGCGTTATCGCGGCCTTCGATGTAGTCCTGATTGTGCAGCGTCGCATTCGAAACAACAACACCGCCGACCGTGACGGGGGTCAGTCGTGCCACAGGGCTCAATGCACCGGTGCGGCCCACTTGAATATCTATGGCTTCCAATGTGGTCCAGGCAAGTTCTGCAGGGAACTTGTGGGCAACGGCCCAACGCGGCGTCGTTGACCGAAACCCCAGCCGAGTTTGAAGATCGAGCGCATCGACCTTGTACACCACCCCGTCAATATCATACCCCAAGGTTGCACGTTGCGCTTCGATCGCAGCGTAATGCACAAGAACATCTTCAACGGATTGGCAGAGCTTTGTCAGCGGATTGGTTTTAAACCCAAGTTTCGCGAGACGGGCAATCGCGTCCGCTTGTGTGTCCGCCAAAGGTTCAGAGGTTTCGCCCCAAGCATAGGCGAAGAACTTTAGTGGCCGTTCGGCAGTGATCGCTGCATCAAGTTGACGCAGTGACCCAGCCGCCGCATTGCGCGGGTTTGCAAAAACCTTGTCGCCTGCCTCCGTTTGACGCGCATTCAAGGCTTCGAAATCTGCGTGGCTCATATAGACTTCGCCGCGCACCTCTAGGGTATCGGGCGCACCCATTATGTTATGCGGGATGTCTGCGATTTTGCGCGCGTTGGCCGTAACGTTTTCGCCCGTTTGCCCGTCCCCGCGCGTCGCGGCCTGGGTCAGGCGCCCGTGTTCATAGCGCAGAGAAAGGGACAGGCCGTCAATCTTTGGCTCCGCCGTATAGGCCAGTGGCGCTTCGGTCGCCAAGCCGAGGTACTTGCGGATAGACGTATCAAACTCGTGGACATCCTCGGCATCAAAGGCATTGCCCAAAGACAACATGCGTTGACTGTGCGCGACTTTGGAAAACCCGTCCGCGGGGGCAGCACCGACCTGATCGCTTGGGCTATCGGCGCGCTTTAAGTGTGGGAATGCCGCTTCAACATCCGCGTTGCGGCGCTTGAGCGCATCGTATTCGGCATCCGTCAACTGCGGAGCGTCCTCGGTGTGATAGGCCCGGTTGGCCTCGGCCAGCGTTTCAGACAGTTTCGACAGCTCTCGTGCTGCTTCTTCAGGCGTTAACTCAGCGATCGGCCGGGTCGTCGTCATCCCCGCTCTCCTTTCCTGGTATGTCTCAAGACATACGCAGGGCAATTGACACGGTCCAGAGGCAGCCGTTGGGTGCAGTATGGTTCAAGAAAACAAAAACGCCGCGATTTCAAGAATCGCGGCGCATCAATATAGGACTTTGGATCAGGCTACGCGCCGAGCGCGTATTGCGTTTCATCAATCATCGCAGGCTCTGGGTCGCGCAACACATAGCCGCGGCCCCAAACTGTTTCGATATAGTTCGCTCCATTCGTGGCATTCGACAATTTTTTGCGCAGCTTACAAATGAATACGTCGATGATCTTGAGCTCGGGTTCATCCATGCCCCCGTAAAGATGGTTCAGGAACATCTCTTTCGTAAGTGTCGTTCCTTTTCGGAGGCTCAAAAGCTCCAGCATCTGGTACTCTTTTCCGGTCAGATGGACCGGCTTGCCTTCAACGCTTACCGTCTTGGCGTCCAAATTCACCGAAATCTGGCCAGTATCGATGACGGACTGAGAATGGCCTTTGGACCGTCGGATGATCGCATGAATGCGTGCGACAAGTTCTTCTCGATGGAAGGGTTTTGTTAAGTAATCGTCCGCCCCGAATCCAAAGCCCTTGAGTTTATTTTCGGTGTCATCGGCGCCAGACAGGATCAAAATCGGTGTCTCAATTCGCGCCATACGCAACTGACGCAAAACCTCATGGCCGTTCATATCCGGCAACCCAAGATCCAGGAGGATAAGATCGTAGTCATATAACTTGGCCAGATCGATCCCTTCTTCGCCCAAATCTGTCGCATAAACGTTCAGATTGGCGTGAGTCAGCATCAACTCGATGCTTTTGGAAGTAGTTGGATCGTCTTCGACCAGAAGGACACGCATTTATTAACTCCGGTTAAGGTTATTTTCGGTCTTGCAAAAGAACTCCTAGAAATTGGTTAAACCTGCGTTAATCACGGTAACAAAATATCACAACAACCTACGATTGTCGATACTTTTGAACCGTTGTTGCCTTAAGCGCATCTTCACCGTGATCAGCAACCGCCTTCACCCAACTTGCAAATTCTTCGTCGGACAAGCCATACTTGTCCATCGCTTCTTCCTGAGTGATCAAACCATAAAGCACCCCACGCACAACAGCGATTTTCCGCGACACCACCCAGCGTCGCGTCGTTTCGGGGGGCAAATCTGCGCGGCTTAGAACCTGACCGTCTGGCAAAGTTACCGCGCGAGGACCTTCTACTTTTTTAAGATACATCACACACTATCCTCTGGTTGCGGCAGAGAATGCGTCTGTTTTGCTTAAGACCTGGTGAATTAACGCCAAGACGCCTCTTGAGAGTATTTCGGATTTTCCTATATTCCCGCAGACTTCCCCGGAGAGTTTGATGCTGGACGCGCGCCCCCCCCTCAATTCGCTTGGTTTTGCCAAGCCGCCTGCCGAGACGCGGGTGGTTGTGGCGATGTCGGGCGGTGTGGACAGCTCCGTCGTTGCGGCCATGCTCAAAGCCGAAGGCTATGATGTTGTTGGTGTGACCTTGCAGCTTTACGATCACGGGGCCGCGCTTGCCAAAAAGGGCGCGTGCTGTGCCGGCATCGACATTCACGATGCGCGCCGCGTGGCCGAAGACATGAACTTCCCACATTACGTGCTTGATTACGAAAATATCTTTCGTGACGCCGTGATCGATGAGTTTGCCGACAGCTACTTGGGCGGTGCGACACCGGTTCCCTGCATTCGTTGCAACGAACGGGTGAAATTCAAGGACCTTTTGGGGACAGCGCGAGATCTAGACGCCGATTGCATGGCGACTGGGCACTATATTCAGCGCAAGGTAGGTTCCGCAGGCGCCGAGCTGCACAGCGCAGCTGATGCGACCCGCGACCAATCCTACTTCCTGTTTTCGACCACGCAAGACCAGTTGGATTTCCTGCGCTTTCCGCTGGGCCACTTGCCCTCCAAGGATGCAACCCGTGCTTTGGCGGCGCAATACGGCCTGCGCGTGGCCGACAAACCGGACAGCCAAGACATTTGTTTTGTTCCAAACGGTGACTATGCCGCGGTGATCCGCAAGTTGAGGCCCGAGGCAGATGCTCCGGGGCAGATTGTGCATGCGGATGGACGCGTGTTGGGTGAACATAGTGGCGTGATCGACTACACGATTGGGCAGCGGCGCGGCCTGGGCATCGGCGGGTTGGATGAACCGCTCTATGTGGTCAAACTCGATACCGACACGCGCCAAGTCATCGTCGGCCCGCGCGAGATGTTGGCCAAGGCGCAAGTTCCCGTCAAAGAGATCAACTGGCTTGGCGATGCGCCCCTGATGTCGCAGACCGAATGGCCCATGGCAGTGAAAGTCCGTTCGACCCGGCCACCGACTGATGCGGTCCTGCGCCCCACATCCGAAACGACGGGTGTTGTGGAACTGGTCGCGGCGGAACAAGGCGTGTCACCGGGACAGGCATGTGTTTTTTATGATCGCGACACGACGCGGATCTTCGGCGGTGGCTGGATCACGAAAGACTAACCTGCGCGTCCAAGACCATCGAGGATCGCGCGCGCGGCGCGGTGGCCAGGTGCCTCCCCCCCCAATCCCAAGCGCGTCATTGTCGTCTGCATGGCATCGCGTTGTGTATCAGTGGCGGCCAAAACATCTTCGACGCCTTGCGTGATCAAATCTGGCCGACACGCCGCACCGATAAACTCGGGCACCACCCGTGTTTCTGACACCAAGTTCACCAAAGTGACGGTGTCGGTGGTCATCATCCGCTGCATGATCACCCGCGTCAGCCACGCCATGTCATAGGCAATGACCATGGGTGTATCGGCAGCAGCAAGTTCCAAGGACACTGTGCCAGAGGCCGCGAGGGCCAGATCGGCGCTGGCAAAAGCTGTCCGTTTCAGCGCGGCGTCCCCACTATCAATGACCTTGGCAGGTACGGACCACGCCGAGACACACGCCCGCACCAAAGCCGCTTGCCGCGGCACTGCAGGCACAACGGCACGCAAGCGAGGATGCTTGGACGACAAACGCGACACAACCTCCCCAAAGATCGGGGCCAGGCGCGTGATCTCGCCCCGTCGTGAGCCTGGTAGGACCAAAAGAAACGGATCAGCTTCGGCCCCATGCGCGTCCCGAAACGCCTTCGCCTCCGCTGAATCTGCCTGAGGGGCTGTCGCAATCGGATGGCCGACGAAGTCGCAGCGCAGACCGACGGCCTCAAAGTAGGGTGGCTCAAAAGGAAACAGCGCCAGCACTTGGTCAACCCGACTTGCCAGCTTGGCAGCACGGCCCGCGCGCCAAGCCCAAACCGTTGGCGCCACGTAATGCACGCAGCGGGGCGGGTTCGGCCCGGCCTTGACCAAATCAACCACGCGAAAACAGAAATCCGGGCTGTCGATGGTCAAAAGCACATCTGGCTGCCAGGCGTTCACGGCCGCTGCGACCTCGCGGATGCGGCGTTTGAGGTGGCGATATTTTGGCAGGATTTCCACCAGGCCCATGAGGCTCAGTTCGGCCATGTCAAACTGGCTTTCCAGCCCCTGTGTGGCCATCAAGGGGCCGCCAACACCTGCAAATGTCACACCCGGTACTAGGTCTTTAAGCCCCTCCATGACCGCACCGCCAAGCGCGTCGCCTGACGGTTCGCCCGCGATCACGAAGACCTTCAGCGTATCCATAAAAATAGCCCGGCACGGTCGAGATGCTCGATCACCACGTCTCGGTCCAGCACAAGAACTTGGCCCGACGCGATGACGATGCCGTCCAGCCCCGCACGTGCCGCCCCCAGTGCAGTTGCAGGCCCAATTGTCGGCATGTCAGCGCGCAATTCCTGGCCTGGCTTCGGCGCTTTATAGAGGATGCCGCGCGGCGCATCTGGGGCACGGTTCGAAAGCCAATCGGCGGTCTCATCTAAGGCCGTACCGATTTGATCAAGTCCCCATTCCAGGATGCCAGGCGCGTCTGGACGGGGACCAAGGCGGGTGAGATCACTGAGCATAGCATCGGTGCCGCGCGTATCTTCACGGGCAATCACATTGCCACCTTGCACGACACAAGCCTGGCCCAAATCGCGCGCGCCCATCTCAGCCAAAGCCATCATCGCCTCTTGAACGGCGGCGCGGTCCGCCATCGTGGGTTGCGCGCGTGTCGGCACACCTGGCTCAGACACAAGGTTTGGAGCCAGATCAGCCGCGCCGCGCACCGCGAAGCCAGCCTCCTCAAAAATTTGGATCACGGCACGCAACGCGCCGTCATCGCCCTGCCCTAAGGCGCGCTGCAAACGCGGCACCAACGGAAGCGTCGCGGCATCAATTCTTGAAGGATCTACAGGTGGACGGGTGATCGCCCCACACAAACAAACTTCTTTGACACCTTTCTGCACTAGGGATTGCATGACTGAGCCCAAAGTCTCTAACCGAAAGGTCAGATCAGCGACCAAACCAGTTGGGTCAAACCCCTCCAAAACGCAGATCAATGGCGGAACTGACTGCGCCCGCGCGATGCGGGCGGGCAAGTCCCCAGTTCCGCAGATCAGCGCAAGCATCAGGTGGGCGTAAGGAAGGACCGGTCCGATCCGGCAGTCACGAAGTCGACGATCTGGCGCACGTAATCGCTATCCGTTTCTTGGCCAAGCCGTACAACCCTGTCCTGAAACGACCCTTCGCCTTGGGCCATCATCTGAAAGGCTGCGCGCAGCGCTGTAATGTCGCTCCGGCTCACGCCACGCCGCTTCAACCCCACCAAGTTTAACCCATCGAGCTTACCGCGCGAGGCCTGAACGAGCCCATGCGGGATTACATCATTGGTCACCATCGTCAACGCACCAATAATTGCGCCCTGACCGATCCGTACCCATTGATGCACACCCGAGAGCCCGCCAACGATCACGTCGTCTTCGATCACACAATGGCCTGCAATCGCGGCAGAGTTCACGATGATGACCCTGTCACCAATCTGCGCGTCATGCGCGATGTGGCAGCCCGCCATAAACAGTCCGTCGTCGCCGACGCGCGTTAAGCCGCCGCCACCCTCTGTGCCCGTATTCATCGTGACATGCTCGCGGATCCGGTTCCGCGCACCGATGACCAAGCGGCTGTCTTCACCTTTGAACTTCAAGTCTTGCGGGATCTCACCAATCACCGAAAAGGGAAAGATAACAGTCTCTGGACCGATCACAGTGTGCCCTTGAACAACGACGTGGCTCTTCAACTCAACCTGCGGGCCGATCTCCACATCCGCGCCGATGATACAAAAGGGTCCGATTTGCGCCGACGGGTCGATTTTGGCCCCGGACTCAACAATAGCAGACGGATGGATGCCACCCATGACTCTACTCTGCTCCAAGGTCCATCATCGCAGTAAATTCAGCCTCTGCCGCCAATTCGCCCTCGACTGTTGCACGCCCGGCAAACTTCCATACCTTGCCGCCTGGCTTGCCGCGCTGGGTCTCAAGATGCATCTGCAAAACGTCGCCGGGCACCACCTTGCGGCGGAATTTACACTTATCAATGCCCATGAAGTAAATCAGAAGATTTTTGTCTTCCAACTCCAAAGCCGTCCCGACCATGACCGCAGCTGTCTGAGCCATCGCTTCAACAATCGTGACGCCCGGCATAATCGGCTGACCGGGGAAGTGGCCCTGAAAATGCGGCTCGTTCATGGTGACGTTCTTGATACCGATCGCCGAGGCGATTCCGTTAATATCCACCACTTTATCCACCAGCAGAAATGGGTATCGGTGCGGCAGGATACGCTGAATACGTTGGATATCGGCGGATTTTAGGTCGTCTGTCATAGGTGTTATCGTTCTTTTTGTCCTCAAGCCCTGCTAACAACTGCATCCCTGCGCAGCAAGGCACACTGCGTTACGGCTCGCGCAGGTTCTGTAACAATTGGAGCCCCTCACCTATTTCGGCATCTATGCGCGTCACCGCGAGTTCTGTGACATCGATTGCATTCACACTCAGAAACGCAGCACGCCGTTCAAGAATGACCGCAGCGCCCGCTTCTCGCATCACTTGCTCCAAGACCGGCGCAGCTGCCGTGAGAAACTGTGCGCGCGCCGCATCGCGCAGCGCCGCGATTGCACGTGCTTTGGCCTCTTGCTCTGTGCGGATTTGCCGAACTTTCGCGTCAAATGCGTCTGCAAGGTCACGAAACTCGGCCGGCGTAAGCGACGGACGCTGCTCTGTTAACGTTTTTTCTTCTTCGGAGAGCTCCGCCTCTATGCGGCGATTTTCCTGTCCCAATGCCTGATTGTCGGACGCAATTTCAGCCGTCACAAGTTGGCCAAATGCGCTTGCCCGAAAGAACTCGTCTGCGTCAATCAGCAGAATTGGGCTCTGAACGCGCGGCGTTTGCGGGCGCTGCGGGCTTGTCTCTTGCGCGAACACAGCAAGCCCAAAGACACACATCCCGACCGCGGCAAGTGCCAACACTCCCCGCATCGGCGCGTCAGAACTGCGTTGAGATTGTCAGGTCGAACTGCTGTTCTTTGTCAAAGCTCTCTTTGCGCAGCGCCTCGGAGAAGTTAAAGCGCAAAGGCCCAATCGGCGTATCCCACAGGATTGAGAAGCCGATGACATGCCGGAACGAACCGCCTTCGCCGACGATCGTGGCACCGGACGTATCCACATCGGTCAAATCCCAAAGGTTGCCGACATCATAGAACGCGGCACCCGTGATGCCGTACTCCTCGGGCAGCCCCAAGGGGAACTCCGCATCAAAACGGGCCGCTACGAACAAATTGCCACCCAAGGCGTCGTCAGCACCATTTGTTTGGTCGCGAGGACCGATTCCACCAGGTTCAAATCCACGGATTACGGACGGTCCCAGCAAGAAACGATTGGTTACACGGCTCGTTCCGCTGGTCCACGCCAAAGCACCCGCCTCCAGCGTGGCGCGCAAAGTGATTTCTTCGTTGGCCACAAGCCGTTGGCCCACAACGCGCGCGCGACTTTCGATAAACTCGTTGTCCCCGCCGATGCCGCCAAAGTCCTGCTGCAGATCAAACAGCACACCCGCAGTTGGGTTGAGGCCAGACCGGCGCGTGTCGTAGGTGTAGCGATACCCAAGCGACGTCGACGTTGTTTCGCCTACCGCGATCTCGCGGTTGATCACAAAGCCACTCTCAACGGGATTACGCGCTTGCTGGTCAATGCGCTCCGACTTGACATTAACCCCAAATCTCCCGTTTTCGCTGACCGGGAAGGTTAAGGAAGTTTCAAACGCCAGCCGCTCAAAATCGTATGTTGTAAACTCTGACGTGTTGTCGGTTAGGCTTGTACGGAATGCAAACTCTAGATCGCGCCCCAGCAAAGCTGGTTCGATAAACGTGATACCTGTGTCCTGCTCTTCTTCGGCTGTCGACACGGTGAGGCTCAACCGCTGGCCGCGGCCGAGGAAGTTGTTTTCATTGAAGCTGACCGCCAAGCCAAAACCACTGTTGCTGGAGAATGTCCCACCAAAGGTGAAAGACCCCGTCGGCGCCTCTTCGACATCCACATCAATCACAACCTGATCCGGCGACGAGCCTTCACGGGCGTTTACATCTGCCACAGAGAAGTAGTTGAGCGCACGGATCCGTTCAGCGCTTTCTCGAATTTCGCGCGGATTGAAGGGGTCACCTTCAACCAGGCGGAATTGCTGGCGCACAACGCGGTCCAACGTGGTCGTGTTGCCTTCGATATCGATCCGCTCCACGAACACACGTGGTCCACGGCTGATGACATACTCCACATCCAATGTCAGCGTGCGATCGTTGCGCGTCACGCGCGGTTCGACACGCAAGAAATCGATGCCTTCACGCACGGCAAGGCGCTCAAGCCGCGCGATATCGTTTTCCACAAGCACGGGCGAATACACCACGCCAGGGCGCACTTTAACCTGGGAGAAAAACACATCTTCGTCCGCTTCCGGCATTTCAGAGCGAACCGTAATCTCGCCAAACTTGAATTGCTGGCCTTCTTGGACGTTGAACACCAAGAAATAGCCATCGCGCTGGCGCGTCAGTTCAGCATTTGCAGAGTTGGTGCGAAAATCGATATACCCACGGCTCAAGTAAAAGTCGCGCAAGACCTGTTTGTCGAAGTCGATGCGATCCTCAACCAGCGTATCCCGACGGACAAACCGGCGGAAGAGACCCGCTTGTTTGGTTTCGAGAACGCGGCGCAGGCGGCGGTCTGAATACACGCGGTTGCCGACAAAAGACAGGCGCTCGATCTCAACGACTTCGCCTTCGAAAATTTCAAACACAAGGTCGACGCGGTTGTCGCTGCGGCGAATGACCCGCGGCGTGACGCGGGCCGCGATCCGGCCATCCGTGATGTAGGCTTCGGCAATCAGGGCCGCGTCCCGTTCTGCCAAGGAGGGGTTGTAGACGCGCCGCTCTGTCGAGCCGATGAGCGCGGAGAGCGCTTCATCGTCGATCCGACGATTGCCTTCGAAGTTCACGCGGTTGATTGTCGGGAATTCAACGACCGTGATTTTTAATGTACCGCCTTGCGGTTCAACTTCGACGGTTTCGAAGAGACCACTGCTTTGGAGCCTTTGGAGCGCCCCGTTGACTTGACCCGCGGTCACAGATTCGCCGCGCGCGATGCCAGCCGTCCGCAAGATGGCCGCGTCTCCGACACGTATGTTGCCTTCGATGACAACGCGGCTGAATTGGAAGTTTTGCGGCCAAACCGGTGCTGCAGGCATCAAAAGTGCAAGCGTTAGCGCGGACGTCGCCCCAAACTTGGCCAACTTCCGTAGTCCGCGCGATCTGCCTGTGTACTGCTTGCCCAAATCCCTCGGCGCCATGTTTGACCCCCACCGCTTGCTTGTTATTAGGGTTTCAGTAACCCTATCGTCGGGGCATGTCAAAACAGCAAAGGCCCGCAGAATAAAATCCTGCGAGCCACGTGACGCATAGGCCTCAGTTCGATTGAAATCAGGGGGCCAGACTACCGATCCAAGCGCCGAAACACAGCGCAATCGCAATGGTTGTCAGATACAGAACTCTATCCCAGTTCAGCATCATGACAAGGCTTAGGCCTCGGTACCCAGCTGTAAGAGTTTGCATAGCTCTTGCCTCGCTCTTTGCATCGCATTTGTCCCATCTTGCGTGGGTTTTGTGGCATGAAGGCCGCGGAACTAAGACAAAATCAAGGCAGCGCGCCGGTCAGGGGCAGAAAATATCGTTATAGAGGGCGAAAAACATCAGCGACAGCACCATCGCGAGCCCGACTGTCATCAACACCCGCAGTGCCCCGTCGCTTGGCGGGCGGCCCGTGACCGCCTCATAGGCATAGAACACCAAATGCCCCCCATCCAACGCCGGCACCGGAAAGAGGTTCAAAAAACCGACTGCGACCGACAGAACCGCAATGAAGTTGATGAAATTCAGAGTGCCCTGCGACGCCATCTGACCAGACACCTGCGCGATGCCAATCGGGCCTGACAGGTTGCAAGAGCTGATATTGCCCGCAACCATGTGCCAAAGCCCCGACAAAGATCCAGACACGATGCTGCCAATGCGGTCGCCACCGGCGATGATCGCATCAAAGACGCCCAGGGTTTCGGTTTCCGGCTCGAACAACTCGCCCGCGAAGATACCAATCAGCCAATTGGTCTCAAACCCGCCCTCGGCACTGGGCATGTCGACGCGCTTGGCACTGAGCGTTTTCTGCAGGACCTCACCATCGCGCCACACGGTCAAATCCAACGCGCGCCCCTCTGAGGCGATCACAACGTCGCGCAGCTGTTGGAAGGCGAAAATCTCTTGCCCATCAATCGCTTGGATCAAGTCACCGGGTTCCAACCCAGCCGCAATGGCCGCACTTTGAGGCTGAACGCCCCCCACCAGCGGCGGGAAATAGTAGATGTCCGTGACATCGATCTGTCGCCCGTCCCGCTCCACCTGGTAGGTCAGCAGCGGCTCAAGCGGGATGCTCTGGGTGAACTCCTGATAGGTGTCACCATCCGAAAGCTGAAGGCTTTGGCCCGCCACAGAAATCAGGATATCACCCGGCTGCAGCCCCCGCTCTTGCACGGGATGCGGGGCCAGCGTGGCCACGGTCGTCGGCTCTTTTAACTGGCCAGAACTCATCGCCAAGAGCGCAAAGATCAGAATCGACAGGGCAAAGTTAAAGGCCGGTCCAGCGGCGACTGTGAGCGCACGCGCCCAAAGCGGCGCGCCATGCATTGTGCGCCGTAGGGCGGCGGGATCTTGAGCGGCTTCGGCCATCGCATCTTCGTCTTTGCCCGATGCTGCGTTGGCATCGCCCGCAAATTTGACAAATCCGCCAAACGGCAGGGCCGCAACCTGCCAGCGGGTGCCGCGCTTATCGTGCCCAGACCACAAAACCGGGCCGAACCCCAACGAAAACACATCTGCATGTATGCCCGTCCACCGCCCGACGATGTAGTGGCCATATTCGTGGATCGCCACGATCACCGATAGAGCGACCACAAAGAAAACGATGGTCCAGATCAGCCCGCCGAATTGCGGGATCAGCGCGAAAATGTCCAAACTAGTTTATCCTGCTCTTGATGCGACTGCGCGTTGCGCCACCTGGCGTGCCAGATGGTCTGCCTCAAGGACGTTATCAAGGGTCATTTCGGCATCAATAAGGCCATGCGTCCCGCTTTCGTCCTCCAAAACCTGTGCAACAACATCCGTCATTTGGGTAAACTTCAGGTTGCCAGCGATGAAGCCATCCAGCGCAATTTCCTTGGCTGCGTTGAAGATTGCGCCGCTGAGCCCACCACGGGCCATGACATCTCGCGCCAAGCGCAAAGCGGGCCAACGCGTCTCATCTGGAGCACGGAACGTAAGCTGACCAAGCTCGGCAAGGTCAAGCCGTGCCACCGGCAAATCGCGCCGCTCTGGATAGTAGAGTGCAAAGCCAATGGCGTGGCGCATATCGGGTGGACCCACATGCGCCATTAGCGCGCCATCGCGAAATCCGACAAGCGCGTGGATCATCGATTCTGGGTGAACGATGGCTTCAATCTGCCCAGGATGCACGCCAAAATACTCCTTAGTTTCAATAAGCTCCAAGGCCTTATTGAACATAGAAGCACTATCAATTGTGATCCGCTGCCCCATGTCCCAATTCGGGTGTGCGGCAGCTTGCTTGGGTGTTGCGTGCTCCAGGTCTTCAAGCGGCCAATCTCGGAAGGCACCGCCGGACGCCGTGATAACGATCCGTTCGACTGCACCTATATCTTCACCAATCAGAGCCTGAAAAACTGCAGAATGTTCACTGTCAACGGGTAAAAGCTGGCCGCCATGGGCGCGTGTCGTTTCCAAAACCAAACCGCCCGCGCAAACGAGGGACTCCTTATTGGCCAACGCCAATGTCGCCCCCTGCTCAAGCGCACGTAGACCTGGCGGCAGACCCGCAGCCCCAACAATGGCACTCATGACCCAGTCCGCAGGCCGAGACGCGGCCTCTAGTAGCGCGTCAGGCCCGGCCAATGCCTCCACGTCTGAGCCGTCCAGCGCGTCTTGGAGATCGCCCAAACGCTCCGGGTCGGATGTCACCGCGACGTCAGCGCGCAAGGCGCGCGCATCGCGCGCCAACTGTTCGATGTTCTGTGCTCCGCTGAGCGCGACAACGTCAAAGGCATCCGGATCTCGACGCACCAAATCAAGCGTATTCTGCCCGATAGAGCCTGTGGCCCCAAGAATGCTAATCCGACGGGTCACACGGCGTCCTGCAAAAGGCCTGTTGCGAGCGCGAACCCGCCTGCGACCAATGAAGCGCCAATGAGGCCGTCGAACCGATCCATAACTCCGCCATGTCCCGGAATCAGTTGGGAGCTGTCTTTGACCCCTGACCGGCGCTTTATCACGCTCTCGGCCAGATCACCCATCTGAGCGGCAAAGGACAGCGCGACGGCCGTCAGGATCAAAGTTACACTTGCGGTGCCGGTCGCGACAGACGCAATGGCCCCGACGGCGCCCGCAGCCAGCCAGCCCGCCACGACGCCCGACCAGGTTTTTTTGGGGCTCACCGAAGGCCAAAACTTCGGCCCACCCAGCGCCCGACCGGCAACATAGCCCGCAACGTCAGTTGCCACGACCACGACGATCAAGCCAAGCACCCAGGACGCTCCCATCAGGTCGCGCACGATCAAAATGGATAGACCACCACCCGCGATAATCAGCGCTGACACTGATCCCAACCACCGCCCTGTCGTCACAACAAGGCAAATCGCGGCAGCCGTAAAAAAGAGTGCGGTCGCCCAGGACTTCACCAACAGGGCCGACGGCAACTCCGGAATTAAAACCACACCCGTCATCGCGAGCCCGCCCCAAATGAGAGCCCAAGACCGCCCGCGCATCTTGGCCAATTCCCAAATCATGATGCCGACCAGTAGACCGACAAGGATGTGAAAAATGCGTCCTCCGGCCCAGAGAGCGAGACCGCATACCAAGGCCAATACCACTGCAGACCACACCCGAGGCGCAAGGTCGGACCAGCGGTCCGGCTCGGCCAACGTCATACCTTCACGCCGCCGTAGCGACGATCACGAACACCGTAGGAGCCGACTAATTTTGCAAATTCTTCAGCTCGAAAATCGGGCCAAAGCGTGTCGACAAATTCGTACTCGGCATAGGCCGATTGCCAGAGCAAAAAGTTCGAGATACGCGCCTCGCCACTTGTGCGAATTACCAAGTCTGGATCTGGCAAAAACCATGTATCCAAGTACTTTGGCAGCGTTTCCTCATTTACTGTCTCAGGGTCAAGATTCCCGGCAGCCACATCCTGCGCCAATCGCTTCGTAGCCCGCGCGACTTCATCTCGTCCGCCGTAATTCAAAGCAATTGTCAGATGCACGCGATCGTTGTCGGACGTTAAAAGCTCCAGTTCGTCCATCATCGCTACGAGACTTTCGTCCAGTCGCAACCGATCTCCGATAAAGCGGACCCGGATCCCGTTCTCGACCAGGGCATGCGTCTCTTTCATGATGTAGCGTCGAAAGAGGCTCATCAAACCCGCAACTTCGGCCTGCGTGCGCTTCCAATTCTCTGTAGAGAACGCAAAGATCGTCAAATAGTCGACGCCCAGGCTTGGGCAGGCTTCAACGATCTCACGCACGCGTCGCGCCCCAGCATGGTGCCCGAACAACCTTGGCCGCCCACGTTGCGTCGCCCAACGGCCGTTGCCATCCATGATGATGGCGACATGACGCGGACCGGTGATATGTGGGTCTTTGGGGATGCGGCGCTCCAATCGGGGTTTACGAGATCGAATAATGCGGGACCTGACCGTCTAAACCTATGACGGGGGTCACCTTAATGGCTCAAACTTGCATGATTTCTTCTTGTTTGGTCTCCAGCGCTGTATCAACGGATTTGATAAAACGATCCGTCAAGTCCTGCACTTCGCCCTCCCAAAGCTTCTGATCGTCTTCAGACATCCCATCCGTTTTGGCCTTCTTGATCTGATCCATTCCGTCGCGCCGAACGTTGCGGATGGAAACGCGCGCGCTTTCGGCATATTGCCCGGCGACTTTGCCCAACTCGCGACGACGCTCTTCGTTCAACTCTGGAATTGGCAGCATGATGATTGTGCCGTTCAACTGGGGATTGATGCCCAGTCCGCTCTCGCGAATGGCCTTTTCAACCGCATTGACCATAGATCTGTCCCAGACATTGACCGTCACCATCCGCGGCTCAGGCACGTTCACGGTGCCCACCTGATTGATCGGCGTTTGTTGGCCGTAAGCTTCGACCATCACCGGCTCCAACATCGACGCCGACGCGCGACCGGTCCGCAAGGACGCAAATTCGGTCTTGAGGTTACTCATGGCCCCTTCCATGCGACGCTCAAGGTCGTCGGTGTCCAATATGAAATCTTCTGACATGGATTTCCTCGCCTGTTTGGCACGTTTTATAAACGCCGAAACCGGATAAAGTATAGAGCCGTTCTGCAGAGCCCGTGCAGCCGCACGGCCTAGCCTTGCACCCGCGTGCAGGTGCCATTGCCAGCCAGAAGTTCCTGAAAGCCCCCGGGTTCATCGATGGAAAAGACCAAGATTGGCAGGTTGTTGTCGCGCGCAAGTGCAATCGCCGACGCATCCATGACCCGCAGACGTTTTTGCAGAACTTCATCATAGGTCACAACGTCATACCGCTTGGCATCGGCGTGCTCGCGCGGGTCTTTGTCATAGACCCCATCCACGCCGTTTTTGCCCATGAAAATCGCCTCGCACGCCATCTCATTTGCGCGCAAAGCCGCTGCGGTGTCGGTTGTGAAATACGGGTTCCCCGTCCCGGCCGCAAAGATGCAGACCCGCTTCTTTTCCAAGTGGCGGACGGCGCGGCGCCGGATGTAAGGCTCGGCCACTTCGTTCATCGTAATTGCGGAAATCACGCGGGTAAAAACGCCCATGCCCTCGAGCGCGGACTGCATGGCCAACGCATTCATCACCGTGGCGAGCATGCCCATGTAGTCCGCGGTTGTCCGCTCCATTCCCTGTGCCGACCCCTGAAGGCCGCGGAACACGTTGCCGCCGCCGATGACCATGCAGATTTCGACGCCCAAGGCATGGACGGCCTGAACTTCCCGGGCCAAACGCTGCACTGTCGGCGGATGAAGTCCGAAGCCTTGATCTCCCATCAACGCTTCACCTGAAATCTTAAGCATGACCCGTTTAAAGGCAGGTTCGGTGTCGGTCATGCTGGCCCCTCACTCTCGTCTTTGGCCGCTACCTGCCTTAAACCGCCCTACAGATCAATGGGGTGTGCACCATGTATGACCATATCTTGCGGGATATCACGCCGGACAAACCAGTCTTGATTGCCGGTCCAACCGCGTCAGGCAAATCCGCCCTTGCGCTGGCGATTGCCGAAACGCATGGCGGCGTGGTCGTAAATGCAGATGCGAGCCAAGTGTATCGCTGTTGGAATGTGATAACCGCGCGTCCGTCGGCGCAAGAACTGACGCGCGCGCCACATACACTTTATGGCTGTGTTGATCACACCGAGGCTTTTTCCGCCGGGCATTGGCTGCGCGCAATTGATGGGATCTTAAAAGGTCCGGAACGTCCCATCATTGTTGGCGGTACTGGTCTTTACTTTGCGGCGCTCACCGAAGGCCTTGCGGACATACCAGCCACCTCGCCTCAGGTCCGCACGACGGGCGATGCTATGTCGCTTAGCACACTTCTGAGTGATCTTGATCCTGAAACCACAGCAGGTTTGGATACGTCCAACCGCGCACGCGTACAGCGCGCCTGGGAAGTTCAAACGGCCACTGGGCGGACTCTGGCTGACTGGCACAGGGGGAAAGCCAGAATTAAACTCCCCCTATCCCAAACGCATCCCTTCGTGTTCGATGCCCCTAAAGACTGGTTAACACCCAGGATCGAAAAGCGTTTCGATCAAATGCTGTCTGAAGGAGCGTTGGAGGAAGTGGCTGAAATGGCATCTGAATTTGACCCATCATTACCGGCATTCCGCGCCATTGGCGTGCCCGAACTTTACGCCCATTTAAACGACCGACTTTCTCTGAGTGACGCGCGCGACCGCTCCATAATTGCAACCCGGCAATATGCAAAACGCCAACGGACCTGGTTTCGCAAACACTGCGCAAAATGGCAGTGGATTTCCGCTGGTTAACGAAAATGCAACTTTAACGACTGGAAATCCCGAAAAACTTTAGGGATAATCCGAAAAATCCAGAGTTAGGCACTGCGTGATATTATGACGATTGTTTTTTCCCTCGCCCCAACCATCGCCGCAGCCCCATGGCGGTTGTCTTTGGTCCATGGGGCCAGCAAACACCGTTTCTTTTGGATTACAAAAGGCCAGGCGCGCGCATTGGTGGGACCGAGACGCATGGGAATTGGGGTGCATTCATTTTTGTCGATTCCCGCCGAGCAACCGTTTTCTTTGGACCCAGCGACACCTGTTCAAGGGATTGGCGTTGAAATTGACGCAAACGACCCGTCCGAGTGGCCATTAACAGCCGAGTTTCTCCGCGTTCGTGACGTTGACGATCAAAATGAACTCTCCCGGTTGGTCGATGCGCTTTTTCAAGAATTTGATCACAGTAGACTATCGCATGACCTGGCTATTCGCGCCTACACGCGATTGTGTTCAATTTGGTTTGCCCGCCAAATGCTCACGCAGGACATCCCAAACCGCCGATCGACCGCATCAGATCGTTTAATTTCTGCATTTTTGGACATGTTGGAACGCCATTACTCCGAAGGGTTGTCGATGGCGGAATATGCCGAACGTCTTGACATGACCCCGACGCATCTCAGTCGCGTTTGCAAAACCCAGCTTGGACGGAGTGCGGCCGCGCTCATAACGGATCGAACGCTACATGCAGCGCGCCACGAGTTGGAGACCACGACACGGCCCGCCAAACAGATCGCAGCAGATCTGGGCTTTGGGTCTGCGGCATACTTTTCCCGATTTGTTCTCAGCCACACCGGAGCAAATCCACGCGCGTTAAGAGCCAACGCGCGCAGAGCTGCTGCATAAAACTGCACGAAAGCCGCCGGTCGCATGCGGAAAATCTTTGCCGATGTCGTTTTTGTGTCGTTCCAAGGTCGCAAATAGTTCGTGATTTGCTCATCAAGTCATTGACCGATCGAGAAACTGATGCCTTCATAGTGGCTGAAGAGCTGGCAGAGACCAGCCATCGTAGCGACAGGGAAGCCAGGGGGAAGCGCACGGCAGCGTGCCGCTTTAAACCAATATCCTGTTAACATGAGTGCCCCTTTTGCAAAGGCGGCGCGCACACCACGTGTCGGATTTTTTCGACGCAGGCCTGAGCAACAGGGGCAAAAATGGGACTTTTCATACTGCGACGCCTTGGATTGATGGTCTTCACGGCGCTGTGTCTGACGTTCATCGTCTTCTTTATGACGAACCTTTATCCAAACTTGGAAAAGCTCGCGAAAACCGAAGGCAACTTCCGGATGTCAGATGAGGCGGTCTACAGTTGGCTGAGCGATCGCGGCTACACAGACAACACCTTTGTGAAGTTTGGCCGGTGGCTTGGCGTCGCTCCGGGGTGGGAAACAGTCAAGGATGACGGCACAGTTCTGCGACAGTGCCGCGACGCAGATCTGCCAGAAGAAGAGCGCGCCACATTCTGTGGCGTTCTGCAAGGCAATTGGGGGTTCAGCCTGTCATCGAAGACCGAAGTCGCAGGGCTGGTGGCAAAGCATCTCAGCCTTACGGGCTATCTGATGCTTTGGGTCATGATTGTTATGGTGCCAATGGCCCTTTTGGTGGGCGTTTTGGCCGGGATGCGCGAGGGGTCGGGACTGGACCGAAGTTTATCGACCTTCTCAATCGCCACCACGGCGACCCCGGAATATGTGTCGGGCGTGATTTTTATCGCGGTCTTTGCGTCTTCGGCGGTCGGTCTGAAGTGGTTCTCGGGCTCTGCCGCAAAGGCGATGGAAGAACCCAGTTTCTCCAATTTCACACTGCCAGTGGTCACCATTGCCCTTTACGGGATGGGCTACATCGCGCGGATGACGCGCGCGTCGATGACGGAAGTGATGACCGCGCAATATATACGCACCGCGCGGCTGAAGGGCGTGTCCTTCGGCAACATCGTGATGAAGCACGCCCTGCGCAACGCGCTGATCGCACCCTTCACAGTGATCATGCTCCAGTTCCCCTGGCTGTTGAACGGCGTGGTGATCGTGGAGACACTCTTCAACTACAAAGGCTTCGGATGGCTCCTTGTGCGCGCCGCGGCGAACAATGACATCGAGCTACTCCTGGCGGTGTCGGTTGTATCGGTTTTCGTGGTTCTGGTGACGCAGCTGATTTCAGATATCGGCTATGTCTACCTGAACCCACGGATCCGGATGTCTTAAGAGAGGGCCTGAGAACATGGAAGCATTGACCTGGACAGGCGGATTGGGCGTCGTCATGGACCCGATCTTTGGCAGCTTGACAGTATTCTTCGCGGTCTGGCTGATCGGGCAGATCGTCTTGGCGTACACTGTGCCGGAAGAGCGCGCGACAGTGAACGCGGACGGCACATTGACCGCGTCGCGCGGGATCTACTCAATCGCCGCGCGCGGATCGATGATCTTGTTGATGGCCTGGATCGGTGTCCTGTTGATCTACATCGTCGTGGGGGCTGTCCTTGGCGCGGGTGGCGCGGGGATCATCGGCGGGATGAGCCAACAGTTGATCCCTGTCTGGATCGCACTCGTCGTGCTGTTCGTAGCCTCGATCCGGTACAAGCGCAGCCTCGGACTCTACGGCAAGCTTTTTGACAGCACCGTGGGCATGATCGGCTTTGGCATCGTAATGTTCTGGGTCTTTGTGGGCTTCTTCGGCGCCATGGACCTTTTGATCACGCATGATCCGCTGAGCCAAGTCTCTGGCATGAAGAACAAAGTGCCGGGCACACCGATGCGCGGTGCGGAGGACGGCGAATACGCCTGGTTCCTGCTGGGCGGCGATAACCTGGCCCGCGATATCTTTAGCCGGATCATCAAAGGCGCCTGGCTGGTGATCCAGATCGCGCCGCTGGCCACGCTGTTTGCGTTCCTTGCTGGGATCACGCTGGGCCTGCCCGCAGGATACTACGGTGGCACGCTCGACATCGTGCTGTCGTTCCTGGCCAACCTGATTTTGGCCTTCCCGGTGATCTTGCTCTTTTACCTGTTGGTGACACCAGAGATCAAAATCGCCGGCGTGCCTGCGATCATGGGGCTGGTACTGTTCTTGTTCCCGGTGGTCTTTGTGGGGATCTTGCTGAACTCCCGCTATCAGACGCAGCCATCGGTGCGCACGCCGCTGTTGACGGTTGTTCTGGGTGTCATGCTGTGGGGGTACCTGGCGCTCAACACCGAGGATGGGTACCTGATCAATTCGCCCAGCTTCCAACTGCCGGGCCTGCCGCGTTGGCTCGATTTGATCAATCCTGATCCTGCGATCCTTTTGGTCTTCGTGTCGGTGGTGTTCGTTAACGCGCCCACCGTGTTCCGCATCGTGCGGGGCCTCGCGCTGGATATCAAAACCCGCGATTACGTGGCTGCGGCACAAACCCGGGGCGAAGGCCCTTGGTACATCATGCTGTGGGAAATCCTGCCAAATGCGCGGGGGCCGCTGATCGTCGATTTCTGCCTGCGGATTGGGTACACGACGATCCTTTTGGGTACTTTGGGCTTCTTCGGTCTGGGGCTGCAATCAGAGAGCCCGGATTGGGGCACGACGATCAATGCTGGTCGCCGGTTGCTGTCCGCCTATCCGCATGCCGCAATTGCCCCCGCGGTGGCGCTGCTGACCTTGGTTTTGGGGTTGAACTTGCTGGCCGATGGTCTGCGGGAAGAAAGCCTCAAGGATTGATGATGGCTCCTGGAGGGGGGGGGGGGGCCCCCCCCCCCCCCCCCGGGGGGGGAGGAAAGAAAAAGGGGACGGGGGGGGGGGGGGGGGGGGGGGTGAAGGGCGCCGCCGGGCGGTAGGGGGGCGG
>CAWUIP010000038.1:0-25715 GCA_963922415.1 uncultured Aliishimia sp.
GTAAGAGGTCAGACATGCAATACGGGTTGACGGACGAGCAGGAGATGATCGTCTCTACTGTGCGGAGTTTTGTGGAAAACGAGATCTATCCGCATGAAGAGCTCGTCGAGCGGACAGGGGAAGTGCCGCAAGAGATCGCCGATGAGATCAAACGCAAGACGCTTGAGCTGGGGTTTTACGCCTGCAACTTTCCCGAAAGCGTGGGCGGTGCCGGTCTGGGCCACCTGGAATTTGCATTGGTCGAGCGGGAGCTTGGTCGCGGCTCGATGGCGCTGACCCATTTCTTCGGGCGGCCCCAGAACATCTTGATGGCCTGCGAGGGCGAACAGATCGAGCGGTACTTGATGCCTGCGGTGCGCGGCGAGCGGATGGACGCGCTGGCGATGACCGAACCGGGTGCTGGATCGGATGTGCGTGGCATGAAGTGTGCCGCGGTGCGGGATGGCGGCGATTGGGTGATCAATGGCACCAAGCACTTCATCTCGGGTGCCGAGCATGCCGATTTCCTGATCGTCTTTGTCGCCACGGGTGAGGATCAGACGCCAAAAGGCCCTAAGAAGCGGATTTCGTGCTTTTTGGTGGATCGCGGGCATCCTGGTTTCACCATTCGCGATGGGTACAAGTCCGTGAGCCATCGCGGCTACAAGAACATGATCCTAGAGTTTGACGATTGCCGCTTGCCCGACAGTGCCGTGTTGGGCGAGGTCGATGGCGGGTTTGATGTGATGAATACCTGGCTTTACGCGACGCGGATCACGGTTGCGGCGATGAGCGTCGGGCGCGCGCGCCGGGTCTTTGACTATGCGCTGAGCTATTCGGCAGAGCGGGAGCAGTTCGGACAGAAGATTGGAAAGTTCCAGGGCGTGTCGTTCCAGATTGCCGACATGATCACCGAGATTGACGCGGGCGATTTGCTGACGCTGGCGGCGGCGGACCGGTTGGACAAGGGCCTGCCCGCGAACCGCGAGATTGCGAGTGCCAAGCTTTATGCATCCGAGATGCTGGCGCGGGTGACGGATGCGGCGATCCAGATCCATGGCGGCATGGGCCTGATGGATGATTATCCGCTGGAGCGGTTTTGGCGCGATGCGCGGGTGGAGCGGATCTGGGACGGCACGTCGGAAATTCAGCGCCACATCATCAGCCGCGATCTTTTGCGGGCGCTTGGGGCCTGACCGCAGCATGCAGGACTTGCGACGTTTGTTGTCAGCGCAATCGATCGCCGTCATCGGCGGTGGCGCCTGGTGCGAAGGCATCATCGGTGCGGCGCGTCGGATCGGGTACCAAGGCGAGATCTTCCCAGTCCATCCCTCCGGCAAAGAGATTGCGGGACTGCCCGCGCTGCGGTCCCTTAGCGACCGGGAAGGTCCGATTGATGCGGCTTTTGTTGGTGTGAACCGGCGGGCCACGATTGAGGTCGTGTCGGAGCTGTCACGGTTGGGGGCCGGGGGCTGCACCTGCTTTGCGTCCGGGTTTGCCGAGGCCGCGGCAGAAGATGGCGATGCCCGTGATTTGCAGGCGCAACTGGTTGCTGCGGCGGGCGAAATGCCCTTGTTAGGGCCGAATTGCTATGGCTTCGTCAACGCGCTGGATCAGGTGGCGATTTGGCCGGACCAGCACGGGATGCAGCCGGTGACGCGTGGCGTTGCGATCCTGACCCAAAGCTCCAACATCGCGATCAACATGACTATGCAGCGGCGCGCGTTGCCGATTGCCTATATGATCACCTGCGGGAACCAGGCGCAGACCAGTCAAGCCGATATCGCGCTATCACTCTTAGAGGACAGCCGCGTCACGGCGTTGGGCCTGCATATCGAAGGCTTTGGAGACGTCGCGCGGTGGTATGAGGTTGCCCATAAGGCCGCGGCGCGCGGTGTTCCAGTGGTGGCGATCAAAGTTGGCACGTCAGAGCAGGCGCAAGCTGCGGCAGTGTCGCATACGGCGTCGATGGCGGGGAGTGATGCGGGCGCGTCGGCGTTGCTGCGGCATCTTGGTTTCGGGCGTGCGACCGACTTGGCCACGTTCCTTGAAGCGCTGAAGCTTTTGCATTGCGTGGGGCCGCTGGAGCGTGCGGCGCTAAGCTCAATCTCGTGTTCAGGCGGCGAGGCCAGCCTGATGGCCGACAGCGTCACGGGCCGCGCGGTTCACTTCCCCCCCTTGGAAGCAGAGCAAAAACAGGCTCTATCAACTGCTTTAGGGCCTATGGTCGCGCTGGCGAACCCGCTGGACTACCACACCTATATCTGGCGTGACATCGACGCGATTACGGCGGCTTGGACGCCTATGGCCGCGCCGCATATTGGGCTGACGATGAGCGTGGTGGATTACCCGCATACGGATCATTCGGATTGGGTCTGCGCGACGCAAGCCGCGCTGAATGTGCGTGAGGCGACCGGGCGTCCTTTTGCCATGGTGGCGAGCCTGCCCGAACTGATGCCGGAAGATGTCGCCGCGACGCTGATGGCGGGCGGCGTTGTGCCGATGCATGGCATGCGTGAGGCGATTGCCGCGGCAGAGATTTGCGCGACGCTGGGATCTGTGTCGGACACCGCACCGCTGCCCGGCGGCGTGCTGGCCGCCACTGAGGTTTTGACCGAGGCGGATGCCAAATTCGCCTTATCAGAGACGGGTTTGGACCTTCCCCGTCGCGCCACAGGCGGCGCGGACGCGCTTTTCCTGGCCGCGCAAAGCTTGATGCCGCCGCTGGCGCTGAAGGGTCTGGGTGTGGCGCACAAGACGGAAGCCGGCGCGGTGGCGCTACATCTGGCGCTGGAAGATTTGGAGCCTGCCGCAGAGGCGATGCCGACGGACGCGTTCCTGGTCGAAGAGATGGTGAGCGACGGGGTTGCAGAGCTTTTGATCGGTGTCACACGTGACCCGGCTCACGGGCTGGTCATGACCTTGGGCGCGGGCGGCATCTTTACCGAAGTGTGGCAGGACACGCAGTCGATCCTACTGCCCGCTTCGACGACACAGATCGAAGCTGCCTTGGATCGGCTCAAGGTGGCCAAGCTGCTGCAAGGGTTCCGAGGCAAACCGGCGGCGTCGCGCCCGGCGATTTTGGCGGCGATTGCGGCGGTGCAGGCCTATGCGATCAAGCATCACGCGCGCCTGGCTGAGATAGAGATTAACCCACTGATCTGCACGCCGACGCGCGCAGTTGCAGTGGACGCCATGATAAGACGGGAGATTTAGGATGGATGTTGTCAAGACCAGAACCGAGGGGACAATCCTGGAAGTCACTTTGGACCGGCCCAAAGCGAATGCGATCGATCTGGCGACAAGCCGGGTCATGGGCGATATCTTCGCAAGCTTCCGCGACGATCCTGACCTGCGGGTGGCAATTGTCACCGGCGCGGGCGAGAAGTTCTTTTCGCCCGGCTGGGACCTGAAAGCCGCTGCCGACGGGGATGCCGTGGATGGGGATTATGGCCAGGGTGGCTTCGGTGGGCTGCAAGAGTTGCGCGACCTGAATAAGCCCGTGATCGCCGCTGTGAACGGGATTGCCTGCGGCGGTGGGCTTGAACTGGCGTTGAGTGCGGACATGATCCTTGCCGCGGACCACGCGACTTTTGCCTTGCCCGAGATCCGCTCTGGCACAGTTGCGGATGCGGCCAGTATCAAGCTGCCCAAGCGCATCCCCTATCACATCGCGATGGAGCTTCTTCTGACCGGGCGCTGGTTTGACGCCGAAGAGGCGCATCGCTGGGGTCTGGTGAACGAGGTCGTGCCTGCGGCCGAACTGATGGACCGAGCTTGGGCGCTTGCAGAGTTAATCGCCTCGGGTCCGCCGCTGGTTTATGCGGCGATCAAAGAGGTTGTGCGCGATGCCGAGGACAGCAAGTTTCAAGATGCGCTGAACCGGATCACGCAACGCAAGCTGCGCACGGTTGATATCCTTTATGCCTCCGAAGATCAGTTGGAGGGTGCGCGCGCTTTTGCGGAAAAACGCGACCCGGTCTGGAAAGGGAAATAGGCGTAGATGTCTGTTTTGCGCTTTTTAGAGCCGCAAGAAGACACGCATGCCGACGCTTTGGCAGAGCTGAAGGCGGGCCGTAAAACCAGCCACTGGATCTGGTGGGAGTTGCCGCAATTGGCGGTGTTGGGCCGGTCGCCGCGCGCCGTGGCCTATGGCCTGGCGGATTTGGATGAGGCTGCTGCGTATTGGGCGCATCCGATCTTGTCCGCGCGTCTTTTGGAGCTTGTGCGCGCCCTTTTGCAGCACGCGGGCACTGCGCCCGAAGATATCTTGGGCGCGGTCGATGCGGCGAAGGTGCGCAGTATGGCGACGCTGTTTGCGCATGTACCGGGCGCGCCCGATGAGTTTCAGCGGCTTTTGGATGTCTTTTATGGCGGTGAGACCTGTGCGGTGACGCAAGCGGAGATCGCCGGGTCAGGCCTTCACGAGGTGGAGTAGGATCGCAAGGTCGTCCTGATGATCGCCCCCCGACCCGGGGGCATAGATCCGGGCTTTTTTCTGTGTTGCGTGCTGCAAAAGTGGCTCTAACAACGCAAGTTTGGCAGCAAATCCAGCGGCGTCGAAATGCGCGTCACGCACGGCGATCACAGCAAGGCCCGCCGGTGCAAGCAGACGCAACACCTCATCCAGGCCTTCGGGGCCGACATGGCCAAGGGTGAACGTGCCGGAACTGACAATCCCCGGATATGTGCCTGCAGGGACGGGTAGACCGGCGAGGATATCGCCTTCGAACAGGGTGTCGTAGACGCCTTTGTCCCGGGCCACGTTTAACATCTGGGGCGAGATATCGGTGCCGTGAATTTGGTCTGACGACAGGGCGGCAAGGGCGACACCGCAGGCCCCGGTTCCGGCGCCCATATCCAACACCGGACCCCGTCCACCAGCCTCTACAAAGGCCTGGGCCACGTTTTGGTGCAGGATGTATTGGTTGGTTTCGAGGAAGTCGCTGTCATAGGTGTCGGCCCAATCCCCATACAGGGCCCGCGAGTCGTCGGGTGTTTTGAGGGCATAGGCACGGTGAAGGTTTTTGTCCTGGGTCATTCCCGTATTCAGGCAGGTCATCGCGCAGACTGCAAGCGATTGCGCGTCCGGTGTGAAAGGCGCAAACTGCGGGCATGAAGACTTTGCTTTCCATCGGTCATGGTTACTCTGCCCAAGCGCTTGCAGAGCTGCTGATCCCTGAGGGCTGGCGCGTGATCGGCACGACGCGGTCGGACGAAAAGGCGGCCCGATTGCGGGAGGCAGGCATCGCGCCGATGCTGTTTCCAGGGGATGATCTGGCCCCGATCTTGGCGGATGGCCCGCATGTTCTGATCTCTCCCGCACCCACGGCGGAGGGCGATCCGGTGCTCGCCGCCTATGCTGACGCGTTTCGGGATATGGCCGCGCGCCTTCCGTGGGTTGGGTATTTGTCGACCACGGGGGTCTATGGCGACCATCAAGGCGCTTGGGTCGACGAGGCCACGCCACTTGCGCCGTCAACGCGGCGTGGTCAGTGGCGCAAGGAGGCTGAAGCTGCCTGGGCCGCGATCCCTGGCCTAAACCTGCATATCTTCCGGTTGGCGGGCATTTACGGGCCTGGGCGTGGCCCGTTTGCCAAAGTGCGCGCGGGCACGGCGCGGCGCATTATCAAGGAAAACCAAGTCTTCAGCCGCACCCATGTGGAGGATATCGCGCAGGTGCTGGAGGCCTCGATCAACCGGCCTAACCCTGGTGCTGCTTACAATGTCTGCGACGACGATCCGGCGCCGCCCGAAGACGTCATTGCCTATGCTGCGGAGTTACTTGGGTTGCCGTTGCCGCCCGCCGAAGCGTTTGAGACGGCCGAGATGACCCCCATGGCGCGCAGTTTTTATGCCGAAAGCAAACGCGTCCGAAACGACCGCATTAAATCAGACCTGGGTGTCGTGCTCAAATATCCTAACTACCGCACCGGTTTGCAGGCCCTGTTGGCTGCCGAAACAGGTTAGGTTTCGCGAGACACCGCCAAGCCGTTGGTGTCGTCTTGAACCCCTTACCGCAGAAGCAAAACGGAACGGGCCCGCCGCACCCATTGCGGCAGCGTTTCGTCAACCTGTGGTTTTATCTGGAATACCCGCTTACGTTGCGTCATGATGTTTGTATTTCGACACATCAACTTAAAGGTATCCGATGCCGATTTTCTCATACTCCTTCCAAGCAAAGCTATTCGCTTTTGTCGAGGCGATCCCGATGCTTGCCGCTTGGGTCAATCGACGCCTCATCAACCGCATTGTAAAGCGGGCCCGGTCTCGCCCCCATCCGCTGAGTACAGCGCATGATTTTGTGTCTTGGAAAGGGTTGACCGATCGTCGGTGGAGCGCCCGGCATTTGCCGCCACGACCACGCGACAGCATGCCAGCCGTTGACGATCTTTTGGACCTTTTTGAACGGCGCGATAATGAGCAGCGGCTTTGCCCTAAGTCGACCTGCCTCTTTCCAGCTTTTGCACAGTATCTCACGGACGGGTTTTTGCGGACGGAGACTGAGAACCTGACAGCGGCAGGTGAGGGGGCCGACACGCGCCTGCGGCGCAACACGTCGAACCATGAGATCGATATGTGTACCCTTTATGGACGGACCGAAGCGCAGACGACAGCCTTGCGCCTTCGGTCTGAAGTCGCTGGTGAACGCGGGCGGTTGCGCAGCCAAATGATCGAGGGCGAAGAGTTTTCACCCTTCTTGTATCGCGACGGTGCGGTCGATCCCGACTTTGCGGTGCTGGACCCGCCCTTGGGTCAAAGCAACTTGCCTGACGCGTTGCGTGCAAAGCTATTCGCCGTGGGTGGGGACCGGGTAAATTCCGTGCCACAGGTTGCCATGATGAACACGCTGTTTTTGCGCGAACACAATCGTCTCGCGCAAGAGATCGAAGAGGCTCATCCCGACTGGAGCGATGACCGTGTGTTTGAAACCGCGCGTAACACAGTCGTGGTCTTATTTATCAAGATGGTCGTCGAGGACTACATCAATCACATCGCGCCCACACCGTTCAACTTGAAAGCGGATCCTAGCGTTGCTTGGCATGCGTCTTGGAACAAACCGAATTGGATTACTGTAGAGTTCAGTCTGCTGTACCGTTGGCACGCCTTAATACCGGACGAGATTAAGTGGGGTGACGCGCCGCAGCCAGTTGCAACGACATTTATGAACAATGCGCTGTTGATGGATGCTGGTCTTTTAGGTGCCTTCGCGTTGATGAGCGCCACGCCGACCGGGGAACTTGGGCCACGCAACACCGCTAAGCCGCTGTTGCATGTCGAACGGGCCTCGATCGAACAGGATAGGTTCTGCCAACTTGCCAGCTACTCTGATTATCGCGACTATGTGGGACAGCTGCGTCCGGCCAATTGGACCAGCATTTCGTCCGATCCTGACGTCGCGCAACGGCTGTCAGAGCTTTACGACCACCCGCGCGATGTTGATTTTCATGTCGGGCTGTTCTGCGAAGATCGGGTAGACAACAGTCCGCTGCCTGGTTTGATCCTGTCTTTTGTTGCGCTGGACGCGTTCAGCCAAGCGCTCACAAACCCACTGCTGTCTGAACATGTGTTTAAGAAAAGCACGTTTTCTGCCCCGGGTTGGCGCGCGATCCAGCGCACCAAGCGTCTGCGTGATATCGTCGACCGAAATGTTGCGGGTGGTGCGGGCGAAACGTTCATTTCGATGACGCGAAAAGACTGGGTCCCGGAATAGGGTGCGTATTATGCAGTGCTTTCCGCCAGCTCGCGCACGGCTGACTGGCGGAAGGCTACATGGTTTTGTTCACTGACGCATCAATACCAGATCCGCTTTGGTCCAAAGCAGATAACACAGCAGCAGTATGGCAGGTTCCAGCAAACGCGTGTCGAGGATTGGGGCAGCCAGACCATCCGCGATGGCCAAAACGAGCGCCGCGATCGCTGGAACTCGGCTGACGATCACAGCACATCGGAAAACATCGGTCTTTAGAGCGAGCGGTTTTGATGACCAGGGTGCCCAGTTTTCAATTTCGATGGGCCAGCCCTTCCTCGGAAACGCAGCGTTGCCAAGCTTTCCGCCTGCCAAGAGCACTGTGGACGTGACAGCCAGCAACATCGTGCCGCTTGACGCAAGCGATACGGACAGAAACACCGCCGCAAGTCCGGCCAACAGATCGGCCTTTCGAAGGCTGTGATCTGCTTTGGGGGCCTCTGCCATCGATGCAATGTGATAGTTTTCGCCACTCCAGATAAAGAGCAGCATAGAAATTGTAAGCGCGGCGTTGCCGGGGTTGCCGGCGAGATAGGCCATTAGGCTATCGAACGCCCCGCCGTTTTGGCCCGCTGTGTCTTGGAGCAGCGCAAAGGTGATGCCGCTTAACAGCCCGATGAGGTTCCCAATGTTGTAAAGCCCGCCAGCGCCGCGCATTCGGGCGTGCAGGGCAGCGACAGCGGCATGTCTTTTGGGCTCGAATGGAGCCTCTGATATGTGCGTTTTGTTGGACATTGCATCAAATCTTTGCAGTTTGAATAGGGGGCATGCGTCCAGGACAGGCCGTTCACGACGCATGATTTTCGGGGTGTTTGGAGGTGTAAGGTCGCAGCAAAGCGGCTTAGATCACCGATAAGATCAGTTCAGAGCTCGTAGATGCTTTCTGCGACGACGATCACCTTTTTGTCTGACGCACGACGCGCGTGGCTTCGGACAATGATCGCTGCATTGGGAAAGAACGCCTGGGCACTGGCCCGCGTTGTGATGTCCAAACGATCCCCAGCGTCTAAGTTGCCAAAGTAATTGATCCTGCGATTACGGACAAAACGCGCCGGCACGAGGTCTGGAACTGTATTCGCCTCGGCCCGGGCAATCATGTCGTGCATATGGGCGAAGTAAACCAAGCCGACCCCATTGATATGGGAGGTGGCTTCAATCGGTATGGACAGGTGTGGAGGGGTGTCCTCTTGTGTCGCGGTGGCCCGGTCTGCGGAACCAAGTCTGCGGATAACATCCGTGCGGCGCGCGGCTCCACCCGCCCGAGCCGCGGTGAACTCTGGGCCCAGATCCGCCGGTTTCAGTTGCGTATTTGAAGGACCCGACCGGCAGGCAAAAGCGGTCACTATTTCCGCGCGCAAGCTGTTTCCGGCATCACTGACAAGATCAACCTGTCCGCGCCATCCGTTTTCAGCGCTGGGCCTTTCTGTCACTACCAGGCGGCAGGTGTCATCTTCGGCGAAGCGCGTTGCATCACCGTTCACTGTGCAGGCCACAACCGAGGGCAACACGCGTGTCCCGGACCTGTCTAAGAAAGCGCTGGGTGGTAAACCGATGCAATCTGCAACCATGCCCCAGTGGATGTGGCAGGCCTCTCTCAAAAGCCAACCCAGGTTGACCCCATCAGGCCCCATATGAGGCATGCCCAGGCGAAATGGACTGGGCTGATGCCAGGACGTTTCAGGGTTCTGGGCGCAAGAGGTCATGGCATAGGCAGAATTTGGCGTATGCGCGCTGGGCTGACCCTTGTCGGCCGCGCTTTGGGCAAGTCTTTGTTCCACAATAAAATCCTCCGTATCAAAAACGGCGAACTGGGTGGAAAGGCCATGTCTTTGGGTCTGACCCCGCGAAACTGCTTTGGCGTGTGCCGTAACCCTTGTAGATTGAACACTGACACCACGCCGAAACCACCAAGTCGCCGTGCGCCCAAATTACGGACTTGCATTTCCAGTGCGGTGACAAAAACGTTACTTATTTTTGTAACACTATGAATTTTTTGGTTTTTTGATGACTTTCGCTGCTGACATACCGGACTACGTCGCCTTCGGGAACATCGTGCGCAAACGCCGGCGCGAACTTGGTCTAAGCCAAGAGGCTTTG
This sequence comes from uncultured Aliishimia sp., assembly GCA_963922415.1. GTDB lineage: Bacteria > Pseudomonadota > Alphaproteobacteria > Rhodobacterales > Rhodobacteraceae > Aliishimia. The sequence continues at coordinate 9,827 of CAWUIP010000038.1, forward strand.
GCGTCAGCGGCCTTGGGAAATCCTGACCGAAAGACGTTCGTTTCCGCGATCGAAAACAGCCGGTTGGAAAAAGTCACGCCGAACACTGCGCAAAAACTGAGTGGGCCCTTGGGGCTCACCATCGATGATGTGCCCGCGTCATTGCGGTGGCCGTCGGCCAGCGATCCCTCCCCGATTGAGACGCGTTTGACCGTGCTCGAGTCCCAATACGCAGCCGCGCAATCAGAGTTGGAGGAGCGTGCGATTTCACGGTTCCTAAACAGGAAACTGGTGACCATTCTCAGCCGTTCCATAACGGACGCCTACTATGATCGGCTGGTCGTTGGCGTTGATGCGTTGCGTGTTTGGACTGGCGCACCTTTCAGTCTTCGCAGCTTTCTGGTGTGCTACGCGCTTAGTCTCACCTATTTGGTTGTCTCGGGACTCATTGGCTTTTTCTCTGGTGACATCAGCGTTGGGGAAATCCGCCCATTTCAGACCTGGGATGCCATGGGGCAGGCGCTTCAAGCAGCCTCGCCGCTTTTCGCTTTTGTGCTGCTGGTCGCCACGATGATCTGGTGTTGGTACATAATACGGCCTTTCGGTCAGACACCGCTGACGGAGCGACACACTGCAATGCGCCTGACAGTGGTTGCGTTGATTGCGGGGGTTGCGTGCGGTGTGGTGGATTACCTTGGCGCGAAAACGATGGCCGCTGCTGCACTGTTTGCGGTGCCTTGTGTTGCTGCCTTGTCGACGCTGACACCAAGGCGGGCCGCGATCTATGGCGCGGCAGGCGGTATCTTGTTTGGATTGATGGCCGCGATCAGTTCTGGTTTGACCGACAACGGTGTTTTGGCCTTTCTGACCTCGCTGTCAGAAGGATTTATCATCGGCGGCATTGTTGGTGCTTGCGCTGGCGTGGTGAGCAGTCTCATTGCGCAAAGGATGCCAAACTTGCGTCCAGGACAGCTTGCTGCGGCGGGGGGCGGGCTTGGCGTTGGTGCGGTCGCGTCCCTTGTTGGAATGCTGATTGCTGGCAACTTTTCCGCTATTTCCGACGGGATGGTTGGCTTGTTCGCTTTGTCCTGGCTCGCGCTGCCAATTGCGAACGCAGTGCTGGACCACCTGTCCTTGGGCATAAGCCACACAATCGCGCGATACGTGGCCACAAACCGGTTGGGTCTTTTCGCTGTTTGCTTGCATTTCCTTTTGGATTTACTGCTTGCGATTGGGTTTATGGTCTTGACGGTCGTGGCCGTTGGATACGGTCTGCATGCGGTGACTTTTACCCTTGGGATCCAGACTCTGAGCCACGACTTCCTCGTGAAGAGCGCCGCTGACCCGTGGGGTGATGGGTTGTGGCTGACACTTATGGCTTTGACGACGACGCTTTGGACGATGCTGCATCTTGCATTGATCGTTGCGCCCATCATTGCCGCCAATTTGACACGGCAGTTTATCGAGCGGCCCGCAGGGCGACGCGTTCCAGCGATTGCGCAAGACAGCCCGCTTGACGTGTCAATGGGTGTTCTTGTTGCCCTGCGCAGTCTGACCTTTTTTGGCGTCTGGGGCCTGGTTGCGGTGTTCCCGATGGCTGTGTTGTGGCGCTATCCGCAGGTCATGGACGGGGTGCTGCATCTTGGCCAACTTTTGTCCGCTGGGCTGATCACCCACTAGGTGTTCAAAGCCAGTGGGCATCAAAGCGCGACGTCTTGGACAACAGCGCGCCGTTACGCGGGCGCTTTGGACAGGCGCGTCACCGCCCAACAGATCCCGCTGAGCAATGCCAGAACAACGAGGGCTGAAATCAGGTTCGTGCCGTAAAAGCTGAGCCGTTCTGGAAATTCCAGGTTGTTGAGAAACGGATATGGCAGGCCACTGGTCACGCTGCCAGACGGCGTCGTGTTAAACCGCTGCACAAAGAGCTCAGCCCAGAGCAGATAGACACAAATAAAGCCAAAGAGCGCAGGAATGGCCCGCCACGGTTTCCTGAATGCGCGGGATACAAAGACCGCATCAATGATCTGCAGTGCTGGGCCAAGGCCGTGCAAATAGTATTGCTGGTGCCAGACGATATCACCACGTCCATTGACCAGTGCTGGGTTCTCGAAAAATAGCCGCCAATAGAGAAATACCACCATGACGTTGACGACGGCGGTCACCATCGCGGTGCGTTCGTGGTTGCGTGTGATGCGGCCCTCGCTGAGGGCGAGCATGCGGGAGGCGGAATAAAAGCTCATAAAGAGCGCCCAGATGGTGAGAAAGCGAAAGGGGCCGCCGGGGAAAGAGTAGTCTTCGGTCACCACGCGGTAGAGGCAATAGCCCGCAGCCATGAGGAACACGACCCAGCGGTAGGCCAAAACCGGTCTGCTGTGGATGTCCATGCGTGTGCTCCCTTCCTTTGGCTCAGAGTGGCAGGGACAGGCCGCAGTGCAAGGGATTTTTGGACCTGTTAAGCGCGTGCAGCTGCGAGGTTGGTGATCCCTAGCGTTTCCAGGACTTTGGCTTCGACGTCTTCGGCGTTTAGCCCGGCGACCGCGTACATATCGCGCGGCGAGGCTTGGTCGATGAAGGTGTCCGGCAGCACCATCGAGCGGAACTTGAGCCCTGTGTCAAAGACGCCCTCTTCCGCCAAAAGTTGCCCCACATGCGAAGCAAAGCCGCCGATGGCGCCCTCTTCGATGGTGATCAGCGCCTCGTGCCGCGCGGCGAGGTCGAGGATTAGATCCCGGTCGAGTGGCTTGGCAAAGCGCGCATCGGCGATCGTGGGCGTGACCCCACGCGCGCGCAGGGCTTCGGCGGCTTTCAGGGTTTCCCCAAGCCGCGTGCCAAAGGACAAAAGCGCGACGCGTACGCCCTCTTCGACAATGCGGCCTTTCCCGATCTCCAGGATCTCTCCGCGCTCGGGCAGGTCGACGCCCTCGCCTTCGCCACGGGGGTAGCGGAAGGCGATGGGACCGCCATTATGCGCGGCTGCTGTGGCCACCATGTGCATCAGCTCGGCCTCATCTGCGGCGGCCATCACCACAAAGCCCGGCAGGTTGGCGAGGTAGGCGGTATCGAACGCGCCGGCATGGGTGCACCCATCGGCACCTACCAGCCCTGCGCGGTCGATGGCGAAGCGCACGGGCAGGCGCTGGATGGCCACGTCGTGGACCACTTGATCATAGCCACGCTGCAAGAACGTCGAGTACATCGCGCAGAAGGGCTTCATGCCGCCCGCAGCAAGGCCCGCGCAGAAGGTCACGCCGTGTTGTTCGGCGATACCGACGTCGAAAGTGCGCGATGGGTAGCGCTCTGCAAAGAGGTTCAGGCCCGTGCCGTCGGGCATCGCAGCCGTGATCGCACACACTTTGTCGTCCACGGCGGCTTCGGCCAGCAGCGCCTTGGCAAAGACCGATGTGTAGGACGGCGCGTTGGGCGTGGCCTTCTTCTGCTCGCCCGTCACCATGTTGAACTTCGACACGCCGTGGCCTTTGTCGCGGGCAGCTTCGGCGGGGGCGTAGCCTTTGCCCTTTTGGGTGACGGCGTGGATCAGCACCGGGCCCGTGGCGCGGGCTTTGACTGTGCGCAGAATGGGAAGGATCTGGTCAAGATCGTGCCCGTCGATGGGGCCCAGATAGGAAAACCCAAGCTGTTCAAAGAGCGTGCCACCCACAGCCATGCCTTTGAGAAGGTCTTTGGCGCGCTTGGCCCCTTCGCGCAGGGGTTCGGGCAAGAAGCTGACAGCGCCTTTGGCGGCGGCGGCCAGATCGTGGAGGGGATCTTCGGCATAAAGGCGGCTGAGATAGCTGGAAAGCGCGCCAACGGGTGGGGCAATCGACATTTCATTGTCGTTGAGGATCACGATCAGGCGCTTGCCCAGACCGCCGGCGTTGTTCATCGCCTCATAGGCCATGCCCGCGCTCATCGCGCCATCGCCAATGACGGCAATCGCGTCGCCGAGCCCTTCGGGTGTCACACCACCCAAATCGCGGGCGACCGAGAACCCGAGGGCCGCCGAGATCGAGGTGGAACTATGCGCAGCACCAAACGGGTCATAGGGCGACTCAGAGCGTTTGGTAAAACCGCTCAGCCCATCTTTCTGGCGCAGCGTGCGGATGCGATCGCGGCGCTCGGTCAGGATCTTGTGTGGGTAGCATTGGTGGCTCACGTCCCAGATCAGCTTGTCGCGGGGCGTGTCAAAGACCGCGTGGATGGCGACAGTGAGTTCGACCACGCCAAGGCCCGCGCCAAGATGCCCGCCGGTTTCAGACACGGCCGAGATTGTCTCGGACCGCAGCTCGCGCGCCACTTGCGCCAGTTGCGCATCGCTGAGGCCCTTCAGATCGGCAGGGCGCGCGATCTTGTCGAGAAGGGGTGTGCTGGGGCGGCTCTCCATCGGCGGCTCCTCCTAGCTTTTGCGGGTCACGACGAAGCGCGCGGTGTCGCGCAGGATATCCGCCGAGGCTCCATATGGATCTAAGTGTGCAATCGCCGACTGCATGAGGTCATCCGCGCGGCGTTTCGCCTCATCCAGACCCAGAAGCGAGACAAAAGTGGCCTTACCGGCATCGGCGTCCTTGCCAACGGCCTTGCCGACCGTGGCGGCATCGCCTTCCACGTCCAAGACATCATCCGCAATCTGAAAGGCCAGGCCCAGGTCGCGGGCATAAGATTGCAGCGGCTGGATATCCGCCTGTGCCAACCGCGCGCCAGCCGTCGCGGCCCATTCGATCAATGCGCCTGTCTTTCCCCTTTGTAGGGTCTGTATATCTTCGAGTGTCAGCGGCGTGTTTGCACTTTCCGCCGCGATGTCGAGCGCTTGGCCCAGAACCATCCCTTGGGCACCCGAAGCCTTGGCGAGGCTTTGTGCGAGGTCTGCGCGCACCTCGGCAGGGCCGACATCGATATGGGTCACACATTCAAAGGCGAGGGTCTGAAGCGCGTCGCCTGCCAAGACGGCGGTGCATTCGTCCCATTTGACATGCACGGTCGGCTGCCCGCGGCGCAGATCGTCGTCATCCATGCAAGGCAGGTCATCATGCACCAGCGAATAGGCATGGAGCGCTTCGATCCCAGTGGCGGGCCAGATCGCCCTGTTAGGGTCTATATCGTGCAGGGTTGCACCTTCCAGAACCATGAAACCGCGCAAACGCTTGCCGCCGTTGGTGGCGTGCCCCATCGCCGCAACAAGCGGCAGCGGCTCTAGCTGCGACAGCACATGATCAAACTGCGCCTGAATGCGAGACGCCGCGTCTTTCAAGCGAGTTTGAAACATCAAAGATCGGTCGCGGGCTTTGTTCCGGTGGGCGTGCCGTCAGCATCGAGCGTGATGGCGTGCACCTTCTCTTCGGCCTCTTTCAGCTTCGCCTCGCACCGCTTTTTTAGCGCATCGCCGCGTTCGTAGAGCTTAATCGAGGCCTCCAGCGCCACATCGCCGCGCTCCAACTGGCCCAAAACCTGTTCCAGCTCTGCCATCGCTTCTTCAAAGCTCATGTCATCAACGGGGGTCTCGGTCATGGGGCAGCTTTCATCAGTTCTTGGACATGGGCGCGGGCAGAGGCCGCGAGTGCGTCCAGATCATAGCCGCCTTCCAGCACGGAAACCACCCGACTGTCGCAAAGCGTTTGTGCAGCGCTGCAGATATCGCGCGTGAGATCTGCGAAATCGGCCACGGTCCAGTTGAGCGAGGCCAGGGGGTCATCTTGGTGTGCGTCAAACCCGGCAGAGATGAACACCATCTCGGGCTTGTGGTCCGCCATCCGGTCCAGCGCTGTTGCCCAAGCGGTTTGCATCGCTTGGCGCCCGGAATGGGGATCGAGTGGCAGGTTGAGGATCGTGCCGTGCGGTCCAGTTTCGTGCGCCATCCCGGTGCCGGGCCACAGCGGGCTTTGATGCGAGGACACAAAGAAGGCACGCGGGTCGTCTTGCAACAGCGCTTGGGTGCCATTGCCGTGGTGCACGTCGAAATCCAACACCGCGACGCGCGACAGCCCATGGTGTTCCAGCGCGTGTTTTGCCGCAATGGCCACGTTGCCGAAGATGCAAAAGCCCATCGCGCGCGCTTGTTCGGCGTGGTGCCCAGGCGGGCGGGTGGCCACAAAGGCGTTTTGCGCTTCGCCGGACATGACTGTGTCAACTGCCAGAACAGCCCCGCCCACGGCGCGGTAGATCGCGTTCAGGGAGGTGGGTGACAGATACGTATCCCCGTCGACCCAGTTGGTGCCACTTGTTGGGATCAGGCCCGGAATACCGTCGATGTAGGCTTGTTCATGGCACAGCGCAGCCTGTTCGGGCGTGCCCAGCGGTGCCTCGAGCCGGTACACGTCTAGATCCTCGAGCGCGCGCCAAATGTACTCGAGTCGCGCGACCTGCTCGGGCGCGCCAATGGGATTTACGTGCTGCAGGCAATCGGGGTGGGTGATCAGGGCGGTCGTCATCAGTCGGTCGTCAGCATATAGCCCGCGCCGCGCACCGTTTGCAGGTAGCGTGGCTGTTTCGGGTCGGCTTCGATTTTGCGGCGCAGACGGGTGATCTGCACATCGACAGCCCGTTCTTGTGCTTGCCCCCGGTCGCGGCCCAGTTCTTCGACCAGCTTGCTGCGCGACAGAGCCTCGCCCACTTGGGCCGAAAAGATGCGCATCAGTTGGCTTTCAGTCGCTGTGAGTCGAACGATATCTTCGCCCAACCACATCTCGCCGCGGTCCAGGTCATACCGGATCTCGCCCAGGTTCAGAACTTTGGGCTTGATGATCTCGGGCTCAGGTTCCGGCATGCGTCGCAAGATCGCGTTGATCCGCAAAAGCAGTTCTTTCGGCTCGAACGGCTTGGCGAGGTAATCATCGGCGCCCGCTTCGAGCCCTTTGATCCGGTCTTCTGTGTCGCCTTTGGCCGTGAGCAGGAGGATTGGCGTATCTTGTGTCTCCCGCAGCGAAGCCGTGAGCGCGACGCCGTCTTCGCCCGGCATCATCACGTCGCAGATCACCATATCGAAGTCGAGCCCGGATAGGATGCGCCGCGCGTGACCAGCATCGCGCGCCGCTGTTACAAGAAATCCATTCCGCATCAAAAACTTCTGAAGAAGTTGTCGAATGCGTTCATCATCGTCGATGATCAAAAGATGCGGGTCGAGTTCCATACGCTACTTGCCTGTTTCTTTAAGCCGACCATACGCGCGCCGCATCTCGGGGTCCATCATTGCCTCAAGCACCGCGCGAAATCCAACCACCGCGTCGGGCCCGGCATATTTATAGGCCGCGCGCATGCGGGCGCGTTGCGCATCCGACAGCACGCCTTCCAGGGCCCGCCCCTTGTCGGTGAGGTAGAGGTGGCGTTCACGTTTGTCGGCCTTGCCCACGTGACTTTCGACCAGCCCGTCTTCGATCAATGTGCGCAGAACGCGGTTCAGCGACTGCTTGGTCACACCCAGAATCGACAAAAGGTTGTTCACAGTCGTGCCTGGCGCGCGGTTGATGAAGTGGATCGCACGGTGATGTGCCCGTCCATAAGCCATATCGGCAAGAATGCGATCCGGGTCCGACGTAAAGCTGCTATAGGCAAAGAACATCGCCTCAATCCCTTGGCGCAACTGCTCGTCCGTCAAAAACAGCAGCGTATCGCTGCTTCGGTTGGGCTCGGCCATGGGATCGTCTCGTTCACTCTTTTCGCCAGCTTATGTCAGCCTTGTTGACATTCCAAGAGCAAACCCGTAGTGAGTCGCAGGTTTTGCGCAATATTATGTCCGATGTGGACCTAGTGGCGCAATTTATGGAAACGCTGGTGTGCGAGGGAGAGAACCATGGCTGGCGCATATGATGATCGAGACGGAAAGATCTGGCTGGATGGCCAGATGGTTGACTGGCGTTCGGCGCAGGTCCACGTCCTGTCGCATGCCATGCATTATGCCAGCTCGGTCTTCGAAGGCGAGCGGGCCTATAACGGCAAGATTTTCCGCAGCCGCGAGCATTCTGAGCGGTTGCATTTCTCGGCCGGAGAGTTGGATTTCCAGATCCCCTATACCGTGGACGAAATCGAAGCGGCCAAGCAGCAAGTGCTCGCCGTCAACGGCTTCTCGGATGCCTATGTGCGCGCGGTTGCCTGGCGCGGCGCGGGCGAAGACATGGGTGTCGCGGCGGCGCGCAATCCGGTCCGTCTGGCCATCGCCGCCTGGGAATGGGGCAGCTACTACGGCGACGCGAAGTTCAAAGGCGCCAAGCTGGACATCGCGAAGTGGAAGCGGCCCAGCCCGGACACGATCCCGGTGCACGCCAAGGCGGCGGGTCTGTACATGATCTGCACCACCTCGAAGCACGCGGCAGAGGCAAAAGGCTGCTCGGACGCGCTGTTCATGGATTATCGCGGTTATGTGGCCGAGGCGACCGGGGCGAACATCTTCTTTGTCCAAGACGGTGAAGTGCATACGCCAAAGCCGGACTGTTTCCTGAACGGTCTGACGCGGCAGACGGTGATCAGCATGCTGGAAGATCGCCAGGTCAAGGTGCACGAGCGTGTGATCATGCCCGACGAGATGGAAGGGTTTGAGCAGTGTTGGCTGACCGGCACCGCAGCAGAGGTCACGCCTGTTGGGCAAATCGGAGACTACAATTTCGAAGTCGGCGCCCTGACGCGCACTATCGCGGAAGACTACGAAAAGCTGGTCCGCGCCTGATGGACGCGGCGGCCTTCGCCCACGCGTGGGAGGCCGCTTGGAACAGCCACGACTTGGACCGCATCCTTGCGCATTACGCCGAGGATGTGGTCTTTCGCTCGCGCAAAGCTGTTGACCTTGTGGGTGCGGGCGAGGTGCGGGGCAAGTCCGCGCTGCGCGCCTATTGGGACAAGGCCCTGCAACGGCAGCCCGATCTGTATTTCACGGTCCAAAGTGTCTATGCTGGGCACGCGATGATGGTGATCGCCTACACCAACCACAACGGCGTCGCCGCCGCCGAAACGCTCCGGTTTCGCGCAGATGGCTTGGTGGTCGAAGCCTCCGCTTGTCACCGCCAGACGTGATCAACGCTTTTGTTTGCCTTGGGCTAAGACATGGGCAAGCGACTGTCGTCTGACAGATGCACTTAAGTCTCGATAGTTGCGAAGCGCTCTTTCGGCGGTTGCGACCGCGTTGAGCACTTCCTGAGTGTCAAAGTCCGGGACGACATCATAATCCGCACGCTCTCTTTTTCCTTTCAGATCGGCGAACTCTTCGAAGAATTGATGCGCGTTCTGAGGAATTTCCGCCCGGTTTCGCAAGTTCTGCGCAGCATTTGCGAGAGGCCCATGGTTTAAAGTTCGATACGCCGCAGACCAGGCCGTTGTGGCCCTTGCCGATTGTGTATTCCCAACGAGGAAGTCGGCATAGTCCATACGAATTTGGTGAAAGATCGCGTAATATGCGGTGCTGACGGCGCGTCTAAGTTCGGCTTGCTGAACTGGTCCGGATGTCTTGGCTTGACCCGCGAGCGACAAGGCGACCGACAAAAGCGCATCTGCATGCGCTTCGGGCTTCATGAGTGCAGTTTGTCGGCAATGTAAGAAATCTCGGCGAAATGCCCTGTTTCTTTCCGATAGTGCTCCCGCAGCTTTGCATTCGCATCCAGCATCGACTGACCGTCCAATAGGCCGCTGTTGGTGTCGTAAAACACAAACACGCGCCGAATGTCGTTGCCCTCTGCATCGACTGCATCACTGACCTCGACGCGTTTGAATACAGTTTCGCCCAGCGCGGTCTTCAAGATGTATTCAATGATCTCTGCCATGATACGCCTCCTGCTTCGCGCCTAGCACAATTCTGGACTCATGTGAATCCCATCTGGACTCATAGGCTCAGTAATCCACCCCGCGTTGGGCTTTGATGCCAGCGGCGTAGGGGTGTTTGACTTCGGCCATTTCCGTGACCAGGTCGGCGTAGTCGCAGAGTTCCGGTTTGGCGTCGCGGCCTGTGAGGATGACGGAGGTGCGGTCGGCGCGGGCTTTGAGGCCGTTAAGGACCGCATCGGTTGTCAGGTAGTCATAGCGCATCGCGATGTTGATCTCGTCCAGGACGACGAGGTCGTAGTCCCCGCTGGCCATCAGCTCGCAGGCTTTGGCATAGGCGGCGGTGGCGGCTTCGATGTCGCGGTCTTTGTCTTGCGTGTCCCAGGTGAAGCCCTCGCCCATCGTGTGCCAAGTGACCCCGCCGAGGCGTTCGAAGAACTGACGCTCGCCTGTCTTCCACTTGCCTTTGATGAACTGCACGACAGCCACGGACTGTTTCCAGCCCAGCGCGCGAATGACGACGCCAAAGGCGGACGAGCTTTTGCCTTTGCCTGGCCCGGTATGGACCAAAATAAGGCCACGGCCTGGGTCTTGGGCCTTCGACACCTTATCGCGGTGGGCCTTTTGGACCTCTTGCATCTTTTCTTTGTGCGCTTCGGCGTCGGACATGGGGTTAGCCTTTCGGATCTGTGACAGCGCGGGCCTGGCGGCGTTCCAGGCCCAGCTTTTGTTCGCGCCATAGAATGATCGCGCCGCCAGCGATGACAAGGGCTGATCCGACAAGCATCACAAATGTGGGCAGCTCGGCAAAGACGACCCAGCCGATGAGAACCGCGAAGATCATGGATGTGTAGTCGAACGGCGCCAGCATCGACGCGCCGCCATACCGGTAAGACGAGGTCACAAGGATCTGCGCCACACCGCCCAGAAGGCCCGAGCCAACAAGGAGGGTGGCGGCATATGGCGTGGGCCAGACCCATCCGAATGGCACTGTCAAGAGTGCCAAGATCGAGGCTGTCATGGAAAACCAAAAGACGATGGCGGCGGTATGTTCGCTTTGCACCATTTGGCGGATGTGGATCTGCACCACGGCCCGCAGGATCGAGGCTGCGAGGACCATCATCGCCCCAAGGGTGGCAGCGTTTGTCAGATCCGTCACGGTAAAGCGCGGCCAGATCACGATCATCACTCCAAAGAGGCCCAAGATTACGGCAGAGATCCGAAAGAGTCGGATCTTTTCGCCCAGAAACATGGAGGCCAGGATCACTGTGAAGATGGGAGTCGCGTAGCCGATGGCGGTCACTTCGGGGAGTGGCAGCAAGGTCAAACCGGCAAAGGTGAGCCCCATCGCCATCGTTCCAAAGAAGCCGCGCCAGACATGGGCGAGCGCGTTTTTCGGGATCAGACCTTCGCGCAGGTTTCCCTGCTGCCACAGCCAAGCCAGGATCACGGGAATCGCGAAGAAGGACCGGTAAAAGACCGCTTGGCCGGGTGGGACATCTTCGGTCGCGGCTTTGATCATGCCGACCATCACCATGAACAGGAAAATGGCGGTGACTTTCAGGCCGACAGCGAGTTTCGGGTTATGGGTCGTGGAGGGCGCGTCCATGCCGCCGCTCTGCGCCTTTTTTGACTCAGGGGCAAGCGCAGGCGGCTATGCAGTCAGATCAATCCGCTTGTGCGAGCGTTATTTTGGTGTCGCTGCAGGCATGTGCACGCTCGGCTGCAAGCCCAACAAGGATCGCAAGGGTCAGTGCGAAAATGCGGAACATGTGCTGTGTCATCGGGTGTACCTCTGTCGGTGGTATGCAACATCTAGCTGACAGCATTCACGGCACAATCGCAAATCAACCTCAAGCACGGGCTTGTGGCTTATGTTACAATTTTAGAGGGTCCCGATGCTGCCGCGTGTGCTGCCGACGGGACCGCCGACTTGGCCGCGGTGGAGCAAAAGATGGTCCAGGATCACGCAGGCCATCATCGCCTCACCCACTGGCACAGCACGGATGCCGACGCAGGGATCGTGACGGCCTTTGGTCACGATCTCGGTCGGTTCACCTGACTTGGTGATTGTGGCGCGCGGTGTCAGGATGGAGGATGTGGGCTTGACCGCAAAACGGGCAATCACGTCTTGTCCGGTCGAGATACCGCCCAAAACGCCACCTGCGTGGTTCGAGGAATATTCAGGCCCATCCGGGCCCATGGTGATTTCGTCGGCGTTCGCCTCTCCCGTCAGTTCGGCGGAGGCCATGCCATCGCCAATCTCGACCCCTTTGACCGCGTTGATGGTCATGAGCGCGGTCGCCAGGTCCGAATCCAGCTTGCCGTAGATCGGTGCGCCAAGGCCCGCAGGCACCCCCCGCGCGACCACTTCGATCACGGCGCCCACGGACGAGCCGGACTTGCGCAGCCCGTCCAAGTAGGCCGCAAAGGTTTCTGCGGCTTGGGCATCTGGGGTCCAGAACGGATTGCGATCCACCTCCGCCCAGTCGATGCGATCCCGGTCAATGGCATGAACGCCCATACGGGTCATGTAGCCTTTGATTTCAATCTTCGGGGCGATTTCGGCCAAGACCGCACGCGCGAGCCCACCAGCGGCCACTCGGGCCGCCGTCTCACGGGCGGAGGAGCGCCCCCCGCCGCGATAGTCGCGGATCCCGTATTTCTGCCAATAGGTGATATCGGCGTGGCCGGGCCGGAACTTTTCAGCAATTTCCGAGTAGTCCTTGGACCTTTGATCGGTGTTTTCGATCATCAACTGCACTGGCGTGCCGGTTGTCTGGCCTTCAAAGACGCCGGACAGGATTTTGACCTGGTCAGCCTCGCGTCGCTGCGTTGTGTACTTGTTCTGGCCTGGTTTGCGCTTGTCGAGCCAGTGCTGCAGCATCGTCTCGTCGACCGGGACGCCGGGCGGGCACCCATCGACCGTCGCGCCCAGTGCAGGCCCGTGGCTTTCGCCCCATGTGGTCACACGAAAGAGGTGTCCGAATGAATTGAGGCTCATGCATTGCGCTCCGATCTAGGCCCGGACCGGGCATAGGCGAAGGCACGGGCGATGCCAAGATCAAACAGATCCAGTGGCAATCAATGCCGGGCCAAACGCGTTGAGACCAAAGTGCGGTCAACTTGACCCGTGTGCGTTTCGCCGTCGCAGCGCAAAGTTTGTGATAAAGGACGTGCTGCGGTCGACCAGGATGACCACGCAGGTGGTGAGCCATAGCGGCATGTCGTAGGATGCCAGCAGTCCGAAAAGATAGTAGATGAGCCAGATCAGCGTCAGCTCCACGCATAGAACAATCAGTCGCGTTCCCCCAAGGGCGCCTCCTTTCCATTAGATTTTCTGGATACCTGTTGCCTATCACAAAGTCCAAAAAACTTCAACAAATGAATGGCCTAGCAGGCCGCTTGCGCCTGGTTTTTTCGTCCGTTATACCAAGCGTCACCTCGGGGGGCCCTGATAGGGGCTGAGATGCGCGCATGCGTGGACCCGTCGAACCTGAACCGGTTAACACCGGCGGAGGGAAGGTCTGGATGCACGTACTCCATATCTGACCATCCGCCAGCATTATGGAGTGAGATATGCGATACACCATCCTCGCCGCTGGCCTTTTGGCAACGACCGCAGCCTGGGCTGAAACGCCCGTTTTGAAGGTCTATACATATGACAGTTTCGTCAGTGACTGGGGCCCTGGCCCGGCGGTTGAAGCGGCCTTTGAAGAAACCTGTGGCTGTGACTTGCAGTTTGTCGCCGCGGGCGATGGCGCGGCCCTGTTGGCGCGGGTCAAGCTTGAGGGCGCGCGGTCGGACGCGGATGTTGTCCTTGGGATTGATACCAACCTGACGGCGGCTGCCGCAGAAACCGGGCTTTTTGCGCCTCATGGTGTAACCGCAGATTACGACCTGCCCATCGCTTGGACCGATCCCAACTTCGTGCCGTTTGACTGGGGCTATTTTGCGTTTGTGCACAATGCAGATGCTGCGGCGCCCACCAACTTCAAAGCCCTTGGCGACAGCGACATGAAGATCGTGATCCAAGATCCCCGCTCTTCCACGCCGGGTCTGGGGCTGTTGATGTGGGTGAAGGCGGCTTATGGCGACGCGGCACCGGAGGTTTGGGAAGGCTTGTCTGACAATGTCCTGACAGTAACCAAGGGCTGGTCCGAGGCGTATGGCCTGTTCCTGGAAGGTGAGGCCGATATGGTGCTCAGCTACACCACCTCGCCCGCCTATCATCTGATCGCCGAAGAAGACACGTCGAAGGCCGCCGCTGCGTTTGACGAGGGGCACTATATGCAGGTGGAAGTCGCCGGAAAGCTCGCGGCGAGTGATCAGCCAGAGTTGGCGGATGCCTTTTTGGCGTTCATGGTCAGCGATGCGTTCCAGTCCGTCATCCCGACGACCAATTGGATGTATCCCGCTGTCACGCCTAAAGGTGGCTTGCCCGCAGGGTTCGAGACACTCGTGCAGCCTGCCAAATCGCTTTTGCTGCCTGCGGCAGAGGCGGCCTCGCTGCGCGATGCGGCACTTGACGAATGGCTGACAGCGCTCTCCCGCTAAAGCGTTGGCCGGGCGCCGTTGCCGCGATTGCGGTTGCGGCGCTCGTGTTGGCGGCTTTTGTCGCTGTTGTCGCGCGTGCTGAGGTCGGCAGCGGTCTGCGCGCGTCTGATTGGGCCGCCATTCGGTTCACGCTGTCGCAAGCGGTGTTCTCTGCGGTTCTCTCGGTTGCTTTGGCGATCCCCTTGGCGCGTGCCTTGGCGCGGCGTCAGTTCTGGGGACGGCAGGCGCTGATCACTCTTCTGGGCGCGCCGTTCCTGCTGCCGGTCATCGTTGCCGTCATGGGGCTTTTGGCGATTTTTGGGCGGCAAGGATGGCTTAATCAAGCGCTGGGCGTTGCCGGGTTTGAGCCCCTCTCCATCTACGGCTTTCACGGTGTGGTCCTGGCGCATGTCTTTTTCAACATGCCGCTGGCCACGCGTCTTGTGTTGCAAGGATGGCAGGACGTCCCAGCAGAGCAGATCCGCCTGGCGACCATGCTGCACTTTTCGCGCGGCGATATGGTGCGCCACCTAGAGCTTCCAATGCTGCGCCGCATTGTGCCGGGGGCGTTGGCGTTGATCTTTGTGATTTGCCTCACGAGCTTTGCCGTCGCGCTTATCCTGGGCGGTGGGCCGCGCGCGACGACGATAGAGCTCGCCATTTACCAGGCCTTTCGGTTTGATTTCGATCTAGGGCGGGCGGCGCTTCTGTCTGCCTTGCAAGTGGTCGTCGCTTTGGGGGCGCTTTTGGTCGTTTTGCCTGTTCTGCCCAAGCATCACCTGGATCGCGGGCAGGACCGGCCTGTGCAGCGCTGGGATCAAGGTCCGCTGGACTTCGTTGTGATCGGTCTAGGGGCCGCGTTCCTCCTTTTGCCGATGGTCAGCATTCTGGGCCAAGGCAGCGGTGCGCTGTGGTCCTTGCCAGAGACGGTGTGGCGGTCGGCGTTGCGGTCGGTGGCTGTTGGCGCGGCCTCGGTCTGCCTTTTGGCGCTTTTGGCCTTGCCCATCGCGACTTTGGTGCTGCGCGTCGGCAGCGCCGAAGGGATTGGGCTTTTGGGCTTGGCCATGTCGCCGTTGATGTTGGGTACGGGGCTTTTCGTGATCCTGTTCCCGATTGCAGACCCCGTCGCGTCGGCTTTGGCGGTGACCGCTTGCGTGAATGCCCTGATGGCGCTGCCTTTTGCCGTGCGGATATTGGTGCCGGGCTTGCGGCAAACATCAGCCGCCTATGGCCGTTTGGCGAAGTCTTTGGGGCTGCGCGGATGGGCGCTGTGGCGGATTGTACTTTTGCCGCGTTTGCGCAGGCCTTTGGGCTTTGCCCTAGGCCTGGGCGCCGCATTAAGCGTTGGCGACCTTGGCGTCATTGCCCTTTTTGCTGACCCGGCCCGCGCCACGCTGCCCCTCACGATCGAGCAGCTTTTGGGCGCTTACAGGGTCGATGACGCTGCTGCGGCCTCCCTCGTTCTGGCGGCTTTGAGCTTTTCTGCATTTGCCGTCTTCGACGCATGGGGGCGGTCTGGTGCTTGAGTTTAATGACTGCACGTTCCGGCAGGGCATGTTTGGCCTTAGCGTTGACTGGTCTCTGGCAAATGGCGCGCATTTGGCCGTGATCGGGCCGTCGGGTGCGGGGAAGTCCA
>CAWUIP010000039.1:0-25062 GCA_963922415.1 uncultured Aliishimia sp.
TGACCGCAGCCGATGTGGACCACATCCGGGTCGAGACCTTCCACGAAAGCTGCCGCCTCGCGATGGCGACCCCGCAATCAACCGAAGAGGCGCAGTATTCGACCTCCTTCCCGTGTGCCGTCGCCTTGGTGCGCGGTGCGGTAACGCCTGCCGATATCGGCGATGACGGCCTGCAAGACCCTGAAATCCTGCGCCTTTCGACAGGTTTGCAAATGTCAGAGCATGACTTTGCAAACCAAACCTTCCCCGATCAACGCCACGCACGCGTTGCATTGGTTCTCAAATCCGGCGACGTTCTAGAGGGCGACTGGATGAACCCTCTCTGGGCCCCAGATCAGCCGCCATCTGATGACGCCTTGGTTGCGAAATTCCACGACCTCGCCGATGGACCACTGGGGCGCAGTCGCGCAGACCAGATCGCAGAAACGGTGTGGGACCTTGAAAACCGTGCGTTGGACGACTTAACCGCTTTGCTTTTTCACGACCCCAGCGGTTGACTATGCCGCGCCAAGCAGAGCAACGACACTGGTTGGAAGCTCTGCGTAGTCTGCCAAGAGCGCTTCGGGTGCAAGTGCGGCCATATCCTCCCCCGACGGACCAAATGTCACCAGAATAGACGGCACGCCGGCATTGCGCGCGGTGTTGCGGTCTGTGTCGCTGTCACCCACAAGGCAAGTCTGCGCAGGATCGCCGCCCAATCGGCGCGCCGCTTCCCGAAGCGGGGCTGGATCTGGTTTGCGCACGGCTAGTGTATCGGCCCCCACAAGACTGCCGAACGCCTCCCGAACGCCCAGCACAGTCATGAGCTTTTCAGCAAGGGCTTCTGGCTTATTGGTGCAAATGCCGACACCGAAGCCGGAAGACTTCAGTTCTTCAACGGCCTCCATCGCACCCGGGTAAAGGACCGTCTGTTCTGCAATCGCTGCGTCATAGGCTTCGAGCAAAACGGGGTAATAAGTTTGAATGACCGGCTCTGGATCGGGGTGCCCGAGCCGCGCGAGCCCGGCCGCCAGCATTCGCCGCCCACCGCGCAAAGCGACGCCTGCGTCGCGGCCCGCCACTAACACATCGCCATGCCCCATAGCGCGAAAACAGTGGTTCGCGGCGGCCAGTAAGTCGCCCGACGTATCTGCTAAAGTTCCGTCCAGATCAAAAATTACTGTCTTCATGCCCGCGCCTCGGTGTTGCAAACCGCAATCTTGTTTGATGGCGCAAGCGCTTGCGCGCAACCCCTCATTGGATAAAACGGCGTTAGATTGAACAGGGCATCCACCGTACGATGAAGACCGCGCTAATTATCCTCGCTGCTGGTAAAGGGTCTCGGATGCAATCCGACATCCCCAAAGTGCTCCATAAGATTGGCGGCGTCCCGATGCTGACGCATGTTATGCGGACCGCCGCGACACTCGCGCCTGAGCAGACCGTTATTGTGACCGGCCACGGCGCGGCTGAGGTCGAGGCCGCCGCACGCGCCGATACGGACACAGCGCTTTTTGCCCATCAAACGGAACAGCTGGGAACTGGCCACGCCGTGCGGCAAGCGCAGGCGGCGCTTGAGGGCTTTGAAGGCCTCGGCCTCGTGCTTTATGGGGATACGCCGTTCGTCCGCGAAGAAACGCTGCAAAACATGTTGGATACAGCTGCCAAGCATGATGTCGTCGTCTTAGGTTTTGAACCTGCGGATCCGGGCCGTTACGGTCGCTTGGTCGTCGAAGATGGTGCTTTTACGCGCATTGTCGAATACAAAGACGCCACGGAAAACGAGCGTGCCATTGGCCTGTGCAACGGCGGCCTTATGGCCTGCCCAATTCCACTTTTGTTCGAGTTGTTGGCCGACCTGTCAGACAATAATGCTGCTGGCGAATATTACCTGACGGACATCGTTGAAGGCGCCCGCCGCAGGGGTCTCAGCGCAGGCATTGCAATTTGTTCTGAAGAAGAGACCATTGGCATCAACACACGGGCGCAATTGGCGCAGGCCGAAGCCTATTTCCAAGACCATGCGCGTACCGCACACCTTGAGATTGGCGTGACGTTGGAAGCCCCAGACACCGTCTTCTTTGCCCAAGACACCGTCATCGGACGAGATGCAGTTGTGGAGCCCAATGTCGTTTTTGGGCCAGGGGTCACAATTGAAAGCGGCGCGCGGATCCGTGCGTTTTCACACTTAGAAGGATGCCACGTTGCGCGCGGAGCCGTGGTGGGACCATATGCGCGTTTGCGTCCCGGCGCGGAACTCGCCGAAGACGTTCGTGTTGGCAACTTTGTCGAGATCAAGAACGCAACCATCGACGAAGGCGCGAAGATCAATCACCTCAGCTATGTCGGCGACGCGGCGGTCGGTGCGCGCAGCAATCTTGGCGCCGGCACAATCACCTGCAATTACGACGGTGTGATGAAGCACCGGACTGAGATCGGGCAAGAGGCCTTTATCGGGTCAAATACGATGTTAGTGGCCCCTGTGAAGGTCGGCGACGGAGCCTTGACGGGATCCGGTTCGGTCATAACCGACGACGTTCCTGCGGATGCGATTGCACTCAGTCGCGCTGCGCAGACCAACAAACCTGGTATGGCACGCAAGCTGTTTGACATGCTGCGGCGGAAAAAAGCGCGACTTGAGCGTAGCATGAGCGATAAGAGGTAACATAGAATGTGTGGTATTGTCGGTGTTTTGGGCGATCACGAAGTGGCCCCTCTTCTTGTCGAGGCATTGAAGCGTCTTGAATACCGTGGTTATGACAGCGCAGGTATTGCCACCGTGAATCAAGGCCAGCTGGCGCGCAGACGGGCCGTTGGAAAACTTGTGAACTTATCGGACCTCCTGGTGCATGATCCGCTCACCGGTAGATCCGGCATTGGCCACACCCGTTGGGCCACGCACGGCGCCCCAACAGTTGACAACGCGCACCCCCACCAAGCTGGTTCTGTCGCCGTTGTGCACAACGGTATCATCGAAAACTATCGCGAATTGCGGGAAGAAGTTGGTGCCGCTGGGCTCGCATTTGAGACGGATACCGATACCGAAACAATTGCTCTGCTCACGAGGATGTTTCTGGATCAAGGTCTCAGCCCGAAAGATGCGGCGTTTGCGACGATTGAGAAACTTGAGGGGGCTTTTGCGCTCGCGTTCCTGTTTGACGGTGAAGACGACCTCATCATTGCGGCACGCAAAGGCTCGCCCTTGGCGATTGGGCATGGCGATGGGGAAATGTTCGTTGGCTCCGACGCAATTGCTCTGGCCTCGTTGACAGACCGCGTGACCTACCTAGAGGAAGGCGACAAGGCCGTCGTGACCCGCGGTGGCGTTGAAATTTTTGACGCAAATGGACGGCTGGCGAACCGAGACGTGCGCCAGATCCAACTGGATTCGGCGCGCGTCGATAAAGCTGGACATAAACACTTCATGTCCAAAGAAATCGCGGAACAGCCGGTTGTCATAAGCCAAGCGGTTCAACACTATCTTCGCGCCGATAATGAGATTGAGCTTCCAGACGGCGGCATCGACTTCACTAAGATCGAAAAGCTGACAATGGTCGCGTGCGGCACCGCATATTATGCCTGTCTGACCGCCAAGTATTGGTTCGAACAGCTCGCACGCATCCCGGTTGAGGTCGACATTGCTTCTGAGTTCCGGTATCGCGAACCGCCCATCACACCAAACACGCTGGCGCTGTTTGTGTCGCAATCCGGCGAAACGGCAGACACGCTTGCCGCGCTACGATACTGCCGGGAAAAGGCCGACAAGATCGTCGCGGTGGTGAATGTCGCCGAGAGCTCAATAGCACGCGAGGCGGATCTGGCCTTACCGATCCTGGCGGGTGCAGAAATTGGTGTCGCCTCGACCAAAGCTTTCACGTGCCAACTGACGGTCCTGCTGATCTTGGCCTTGCAAGCAGCCCGCATGCGCGGAGCTCTGTCAGAAAGCGCGTTTAACGCCCACGTGCAGACGTTGCGCGGTGCGTCCGCAGCCGTCAACCAAGCGATTGCTGCCAGTGACGAAATCAAAGCGGTCTCGCGCCGGCTGAGCGAGGCACAGGATGTGCTGTTTCTTGGTCGTGGCGCAATGTACCCCCTTGCCCTTGAAGGCGCGCTAAAACTCAAGGAAATTAGCTATATACACGCTGAAGGTTATGCATCAGGCGAATTGAAACACGGCCCCATTGCCCTGATCGACAAGAACGTACCCGTCGTGGTTATGGCCCCCCATGATGGGCTCTTCGACAAGACCGTGTCGAACATGCAAGAGGTTATGGCGCGCAAAGGGCAAGTTTTGCTGATTTCGGATGCCGATGGGTTGGTTGAAGCTGGCGGAGATGTGTGGGCGCAGATCGAAATGCCGGATGTGCCAGAGATCTTGGCCCCAATTCTATACGCAGTGCCCGCGCAGCTTTTGGCCTATCATACGGCTGTCGCAAAAGGCACCGATGTGGATCAGCCGCGCAATCTCGCGAAATCAGTCACGGTCGAATGACGCCTGACGCGGCGCTTGATCAGATCAGGGCCCTCGCGGATCCCGGCCGGGCCGAGCAAGCGCGGGCCTATCATAAGGCCGACAGGATCTATCTGGGTGTGCCCAATCCACTTTTGAACGACCTGACACGTGATTGGCGGAAACTCCTGGATGCGGACGGTCGTGTGAAGGTTGCGGCGGGGCTTTGGGGGACGGACATTTATGAAGCGCGGCTCGCTGCAGCCAAACTTCTGACAACCGCGCGCATTCGCCCAGATGATACTGCCGCGTGGGACCTGATCGCCGCGTGGCGCACCGACTTTGATTCCTGGGCCATTGCAGATCACGCATGTATGGCGGGGCAAAAACGATTGCTCGAAGACCCCGCGCGCATAGACGCCGTGGAGGCCTGGACCACGTCGGATCACATGTGGACGCGACGCGCCGCCCTTGTGATTACCCTGCCCTGGACCAAACAGAACCACCCAAAACCGCTGGACCTAGAAATCCGCGACCGTGTTTTGCGTTGGGCCGGGGCTTATGTGCCCGACCGAGACTGGTTCATTCAAAAGGCGATTGCTTGGTGGCTGCGGGAGTTGTCCAAACACGACCGCCCGCGCGCAGAAGCATTCCTGGAGACACACGGCGCCGATTTGAAGCCATTCGCGGCACGCGAAGCCGCAAAGTACCTCTAAAAGCTAAGTCCCGGCGAAGACCTGAACCTCAGGCAATCCTGTTAGCGGTGCTTCGATCAGGCGCAGTGCTGGTAAAGACAAGCGGCTGCCGGCCGTTGGCGGCCCGTCGATCGGGATAAGCGTCACCTGGACCGACTTCCCCGTTTCCAAATAGACCACGCGCCCTTGGGTTTCTCGGCGCACCAAAGGCGTCTTGAGCCAGAACCCTGGTTCCGTGGGGGCACCCAAAGAGGCAATCGTGGTGCCTAACAAGCGCTCAGCCGATGCAGGTGGGGTCGCGCGCGCGGCAGCCCGATCCTCTTGCGATGTTGTATCAAGGGTTTCTGCGGTGCGCGCACCTGATGGCGGTGTCGCCGGCAATGACAGGTCCGAAGGGCGCGCTTGCGGTCTCACGAGATCACTTTGCACTGGGTCTTCGGCATCCGCCCGATCGCCTGAAAAGATCGGGGCAACTGCCGCACAAGCGGACAAAAGGTGAAGGATCAAAAGGAGCGCGAGCGCAGGTTTCATGATTAAACTCTAGACCGGACGACAGCACGCGACAATCTCGCATCTGCCTCTTGTCGGCCCGCCTTGGCCTCTTTACCTATACCGAACATGACCGCTCCTTTGATCGATCCCTTCCAACGCGCTATCTCCTATCTGCGCGTGTCTGTCACCGACCGGTGCGACTTCCGATGCGTCTATTGCATGTCGGAAAACATGACCTTTCTGCCCAAAAAGGAGTTGCTCACTCTGGAAGAGTTGGATCGGCTGTGTTCGACCTTCATCCGGCTTGGCGTCAAAAAGTTGCGCATCACGGGGGGTGAACCGCTGGTGCGCCGCGATATCATGACGTTTTTCAATGGGATGTCGCGCCATCTTGACGAAGGATCCCTCGAAGAGCTGACGCTGACGACCAATGGATCGCAACTGGGCCGCTTTGCCAAGGACTTGGCCGATGCCGGGGTGCGACGCATCAATGTTTCGCTCGACACGCTCGACGAAGACAAATTCGCCGCGATCACCCGTTGGGGGCGCTTGCCGCAAGTTCTCAAGGGCATTGATGCAGCACAGGCGGCTGGCTTGCGGATCAAAATCAATGCCGTCGCGCTCAAGGGCTTCAACGAAGAGGAACTTCCCCAGATCACCGAATGGTGCGCCGACCGTGGCATGGACCTGACCTGGATCGAAGTGATGCCCATGGGCGATATCGGGAACGAGAACCGGCTGGGTCAATATTGGTCTTTGCGCGATGTGCGCGCCGCCTACGAGCAAGCCTATCAAGTCACCGACTTGGCGGAGCGGACAGGCGGTCCGGCGCGCTATGTTAGGCTAGAAGAAACCGGACAAAAAATCGGGTTTATCACACCGCTGAGCCACAATTTTTGCGAAAGCTGCAATCGCGTGCGGGTCACCTGCACTGGCGAGATTTACATGTGTCTTGGACAGGAGGATCAGGCAGACCTCCGTCGCCCATTGCGCGCTGCACCGAGCGACGACGCGCCGCTGGAACAGGCGATCCGGGCCGCGATTGCGCTCAAGCCCAAGGGCCACGACTTTGACTATTCACGCCAATCCCTCGACGGGCAAATGTCGCGGCACATGAGCCACACAGGCGGGTGATGCACCGAACGCCGCTGCTGAGACTTTATCGCCTTGCGACACAGGTCTTGTTGCCCGTCTTCGCCAAGACTGAACGCCGCAAAGTCATCGACCATGGCGTTTCGGCGGAACGCGCCGCAGAAAAGCTGGGATTTGCAACACAAGCACGGCCCAAAGGACGTCTCATCTGGGTGCACGCCGCATCTGTCGGTGAGGGACAATCCGTATTGAGGCTGATACAGCAGATCGGCATTGACCGGCCGGACCTTGCCTTTTTGATCACCAGTGGCACGCCGACGTCCGCAAAAGTTCTCGCCCAGCGTTTGCCACCGCGGACGCTGCACCAATTTGCTCCACTTGACGCGCCAGGGCCTGTCGATCGGTTCTTACAGTACTGGCGCCCTGACGCAGCTTTATTCGTTGAATCAGAGCTTTGGCCGAATATGCTCATGTCGCTTTCGGATCAGTCGGTGCCCACAATCCTGCTTAACGCCCGGATGTCCGACGCATCGCTGGCACGGTGGCAAGCCTGGCATAAAACTGCACGTGTGCTTTTGGGGTGCTTTACGATGATCCGTACCCAAACCGCCGCACTCGCCAAAGCGATTGCGGACTTGGCACCCGCGACGACAGATGTGGCTGAGGGTGTTCGACTAAAGTCCCTTGCTGCGCCGCTACCACAAAACGCGCGACTTTACGAAGATGTCTCACACGCACTCGGCGCACGACCCGTTTGGGTTGCCGCCTCGACCCATCCTGGTGAAGACAGCATCGTATTGGACGCGCACGCGGCGCTTCTGCGCGACTGGCCGGAACTTTGCCTGATTTTGGCGCCCCGCCATCCAGAGCGCGCCGACGACATTGCGCGATTGATCACAGCGCGCGGCTGGCCCGATACACGGCGCAGTCGGCACGACCCTGTCGCTGGTCCGGTTTATTTGGCCGATAGCATTGGCGAGATGGGCACATGGTACGCTCTGGCCAAGTTTGTGGTCTTAGGTGGCTCATTTGCCCCGAAAGGTGGCCACAACCCTTATGAAGTTGTGCGCGCGGGGGTTCCCCTTCTAACGGGTCCAGATGTGCGCAACTGCGCCGAAGATATGGCATGGGTGGAAAGCGAGGGCGCCGCGGTGCGGCTGGAGACCCCAGATGCCTTGCTGGCACAGATGCGCCGTTGGTTGGCAGAGCCCGCCCAACTCTTGGAAGCGCAGCGCGCAGCGCAGGGCATGTCGTTGGGATCAGAAACAGCGCTTGCTGCGATTTCGCATGAGATCTTAGACGCCTTCAATCTGGAGTCTGCGAATGCTTGAAATCGCCCAGACCGATATCATCGTTCCGAATTTCAAGCGGCGTCTCAGTGGCGTGACGGCGACGGTTGTTCGGCTGGTTCCCCTGCAAGCGCGCAAGATGGCCATCGCTGCGACCGGCTTTGCGCTACCAAACGACTTGCCCCAGATCCCGCTCTCCCGCATTCTCACGATGTCGCGCCACGGCCCCCAAGGAGCGCGGATCTGGCATGCACGGCGCAACAACGAAATGCTGCCCGGCCTGTTTCTCAAGCATGTGCTGCGCAAACGGCTCAAATTGGTATTCACCTCCGCGGCGCAGCGCCACCACACCGGTTACACGAAATGGCTGATCCGGCAGATGGACGCGGTGATTGCAACATCTGATAAATCCGCAAGTTATCTGGAGCGTGCGTGCCATGTTATCCGGCACGGCATCGATGCAGACCTGTTTTCGCCCTGCGCGGACAAACGCGCCTTGCGTCGCCAGTTAGGCCTGCCCGAAGATGCGACACTGATTGGCTGCTACGGTCGGGTCCGTCCGTCGAAAGGCAATGACATCTTCGTGGATGCCATGTTGCAGGTGTTGCCCAACCACCCCAATGCTGTTGCCGTCATGATGGGCGGCGTAACGGAACACTTCAAAAGCTACGCCCGGGACCTCAGCGCGAAAATCAATGCCTCGCCTGTCGCGGATCAGATCAAGGTGCTGCCCGAGGTGCCGGTCAGCGACATGGCCCGCTACTATCAAGCGCTTGACCTCTATGTGGCACCGCAACGCTGGGAAGGTTTCGGGCTGACGCCATTGGAGGCCATGGCCTGTGCAGTGCCAGTGATCGCGACGCGCGTTGGGGCATTCGAAGAGCTCGTCGCGGACGGCGAAACCGGGTGTTTAGTCGATATCGAGGACACACAAGCGATCGCGTCCCGCACGCACGCGCTCCTTGCAGATCCGAAGTTGCGGTCTCAATGGGCAGACGCTGCGCGGACGCGCGCTCGGACACACTTCCGTATTGATCAGGAGGCTGATGCGATCAGCGAAGTCTACACGTCCCTACTTGCGCAGGCCTGACACCTTAGCGCGCCGCTGGCATCCGCTGTTCGATGATTTCCGCCCACCATGAACAGCCTGCAGGGATCGCATCATCGTTGAAGTTGTATTCCGGGTGATGCACTGCAGCCGTGTCGCCATTGCCGATCAGGATATAGGCGCCGGGGCGTTCTTCCAGCATGAAGGCAAAGTCCTCGCCGCCCATGACCAACGGTGCTTCTTCGCAATCACCAGATACGCTGCGCGCAACCTCAGCGGCGAATTCGGTCTGTTCGTCGTGGTTCGACATGACCGGGTAGTTGCGCAGGTAATCAATTTTTGCGGTGCCCCCAAAGGTTGCCGCAATCCCGTTGCAGATCTCGGTCAGGCGTTTTTCGGCCAGATCGCGCATTTCGAGCGACATGGTGCGCACAGTGCCCTTCAGGGCAACCGTCTGCGGGATGACGTTGAACGCGTTTGACGATGTTTCGAACGAGGTGACCGACACCACGATGCGGTCCACCGGATCCGCGTTGCGGCTGACAATCGATTGCAGCGCTGTCACCGCTTGCGCCGCCATCAACGTGGTGTCGACGGTCTCTTGCGGCTTGGCGGCGTGCCCGCCATGGCCTTCGAACTCCACATCGAAAAGGTCTGTGGCGGCAAAAAACGCGCCAGAGCGGATGTGGAACGACCCCGTCTCTTTTCCGGGCCAATTGTGCATGCCGTAGACCTCTTGGATGTTCCAGCGGTCCATCATGCCGTCTTCGCACATCTCGCGTCCGCCGCCGCCGCCTTCTTCGGCGGGTTGGAAGATCACGACCGCGGTCCCATCGAAGTTCCGGGTCTCGGCCAAATACTGCGCCGCGCCCAGCAGCATAGCCGTGTGGCCGTCATGGCCGCAGGCGTGCATTGCCCCGTCGTTGGTGGAAGCATAGTCCAAGCCGGTCGCCTCTTGCATCGGAAGCGCGTCCATATCAGCACGCAGGCCAATGACCTTGCCCGACGCGTCGGACTTGCCCTTGATCACCCCGACAACGCCGGTTCGGCCGATCCCTTCGACAACCTCGTCACAGCCGAAGGCGCGGAGCTTCTCGGCCACAAGTGCCGAGGTGCGGTGCGTGTCAAAGAGGACTTCGGGATGCGCATGAATGTCCCGCCGCCACGCGGTGACGTCGTCATGGAGTTCTGCGAAGCGATTCTTGACAGGCATAGGAGACCTTTCAGGTTATAAAGACGGGCCGAGGACCATATCTGATCCGTCTGAGAAACGGGATAGGCGGAACCGACCTATATCATGTCCTGGATCACGTTCCATAGCCAGATCAGCCAAAACGCGCCCCATGCCCGGGCCAATTCCAAAACCGTGCCCCGACATGCCGGTGCCAATCACCAGGCCTGGGATGGCGTCAACACGATCAACAACGGGGACGACATCTGGCATCGTGTCGATCATGCCTGCCCAGGTTTTGGCGATTTTCACCGGGCCAAGCTGGGGAAAAAGCGCGCCAAAAGCCTGCGCCACTTTGCGCATTTTCGCGTGGTTCGGTTTGGGGTTGAGGACGCGCATACGTTCAAACGGGCTTTCGCGATCTGGGCTCCAGCGGCGCGGTGTTCGCCAATGATCAGGATAACCAACTGGCGCATTGGGCAAAAATCGCGTGCCCGTCGGATCCGCGCGCAACTGTGTAAGGTATTTGGGGAAGGCGCGAAACGCGTCCCAGCCCAGGAAAAGCTCGTGAAATCCACCGCCCGCAAGCGTATAGCCGCCGTCCTCACGCCGGCGCCAGGCCACGTCCGCATTTGCTGTGCCCGAGGCCCCAATATCGGGCAAGGGCTCGGTTGCGCAGACGGAGGCCCGGACAGAAAGCTGCGGAATGTTGACGCCGTGCGCGCGCAGGAACAGGCTTGACCACGCACCGCCCGCAACAACGACGCGGGTTGTTTTGATCCGCCCCAGTTCGGTCACGACGCCCTCAATCGCGCCGTTGACCAGATCAAGCGCGCGTACCGCACAATTTTCTACGATCTTGGCGCCATCGCGAACCGCTATCCCCGCAAGCGCGGGCACCGCCACGGCAGGTTCCGCGCGCATATCACTCGCGGTATGCAACGCGCCTGCAAAACTGCGGGACAGATCCGGCGAAAGCGCTGCGGCCTCTTCCCGGCTGAGCATGCGGCTGTCAACGCCGGTGCCGCGAGTTTGGGCCAACCAGTCGCGGTAGCCCTGCAACTCAGCCTCGGACGTGGCCAGATAGGTCACTCCAACTTGGCGCAATCCGATATCGACATTGGTTTCGCCCGAAAGCTCCTGCCATATGCGGTTGGCCTCCATCATGATCGGAAGCTCATCAAGGTCACGACCCTGCTGTCGGATCCAACCCCAATTGCGGCTCGACTGCTCACCCGCGATACGGCCCTTTTCACACAGCACAACCGATTGCCCGGCGCGCGCCAAGTGCAATGCCGTACAAACTCCGATTACACCACCACCCAGAACCACCACATCTGCAGCCTCCGGCACGGGGCCGGGATAGGTGATTGGGGTCGAGTCGGTCATCGGAAACGCCATGATTGGGAGCCTAGACCCCTCGCCCAAAGCTGCAAGGCAGCATTGGTACAAATTTTCAAAAGAGACGGGGTGATAGTGACCCGCGCGGCCTACTCCGCTTGCGCCTCTGCGCGGGATTTCCCCGACACATCCATCGCAAGCGTTGCCGCCATCAGACCATCTAGATCGCCGTCCAGCACACCCTTCGTGTCCGACGTTTCGTGATTGGTGCGCAAATCTTTCACCATCTGATAGGGCTGGAGCACGTAAGACCGGATCTGGTTGCCCCAACCCGCATCGCCTTTCGCCTCGTGTGCGGCGTTGATATCGGCGTTACGGCGGTCAAGCTCTAGCTGGTAAAGCCTTGATTTCAGGGCTTTCATCGCGATGTCGCGGTTCTGGTGCTGCGATTTTTCCGAGCTTGTCACAACGATACCCGTGGGCGCATGAGTGATGCGCACTGCGGAATCGGTCGTGTTCACGTGCTGCCCGCCTGCGCCTGACGACCGATAGGTATCAATGCGGATGTCGGCGGGGTTCACCTCGATCTCGATATTGTCGTCGACCACCGGATAGACCCAGACAGAGCTAAACGACGTGTGCCGCTTTGCCGCGGAATCAAATGGTGAAATACGCACCAATCGGTGCACACCGGACTCCGATTTCAGCCAGCCATAGGCGTTGTGCCCCATGATCTTATAGGTCGCCGACTTAATGCCCGCCTCTTCACCGCCCTGCTCGGACTGCAATTCGACCTTATAGCCCTTCTTTTCCGCCCACCTCACATACATGCGCGCCAGCATTGAGGCCCAATCGCAGCTTTCTGTGCCGCCCGCGCCGGAATTGATCTCGAGAAATGTGTCGTTGCTATCGGCTTCGCCGTTGAGAAGCGCTTCAAGCTCTTTCTGCGCGGCAAGGTCCTTAAGGGCCGCCAAGGCCGCTTCCGCCTCGGCCACAACTTCGGCGTCGTCCTCCATCTCGCCCAACTCGATGAGTTCGACATTGTCCGACAGATCCGTCTTGATCTTGGTGTAGGTGTCCAAAGCATCGACCAAGTTTTGCCGTTCGCGCATCAACTTTTGCGCGGCCTCTGGATCGTCCCAAAGGTTCGGATCCTCCACCCGCGCATTGAATTCTTCCAGCCGGTGCTGGGCTGTTTCCAAATCCACGCGCTGACCCAAAAGGGTCAGGGATTTTTCGATCTCTGACACGATGTTTTGTGTCTCTGCGCGCATGGGTCGCCCTTCCGGATCCGGTGTTGAGTTTTGATCTGATACCGCCAGCGCGGGACCATCACAAGGTCTGGTACACCCTGCGGCCCCCGCGTCGCGCGCGCTAGTAAAGCCCGCCGGACGAAAGCTGTCCCGTTGTTGCCTTGGGCCCGACGTTGACCCGACGCCCGGTCGACGTTGTCACGCTTCGCGCTTGGCCGCTGCCCACCTCGTCAAAGAGCAACAGGTCCGAGCCCATCGCGAAGCCGCCATCAAAGGTGATCCCAAAGATGGGTTCTTCGCCCAGGCGGAAACACTCAGGCACAACATTGTCGCCCGACGCACCTTCACCAAGGCGCGCGCCGGAAAACCGATCAATGTTGATGAATTGGCATTCTTCAGGCACGTCGAACGGGCCGCCGCCATATTTCTTGATCGCCTCGGCCATAAAGCTTTGGAACACCGGCCCACAGGTGCCCCCGCCGGAAACCCCCCGGCCTAGCGGCTCTGGCGTGTCGAACCCGATATAGCAGCCTGCCGCGATGTTGGAGGAAAAGCCCACGAACCAAACGTCTTTGGCGTCATTGGTGGTGCCGGTTTTGCCCGCAATCGGCACAGGCAAGTTGATCCCGCGCGCCGTGCCGCGATCCACCACGCCTGTCATCATCGAGGTCAGCTGATAGGCCGTGACCGCATTCATCACACGCTCGCGCTGCGACAGGATACGCGGGCCCCAGCCCGGCACCAAAGACGCCAACTGGCAATCATCGCAGACGCGCTGGTCATGGCGGTAGATCGTGCGCCCAAAGCGATCTTGAACACGGTCGACGAGTGTCGGCTCCACCCGCTCACCCCCATTCGCAAACATCGCATAGGCGGCAACCATTTGGTAAAGCGTGGTTTCCTGCGATCCAAGCGAGTTCGCCAGCACCGGATTCATGTAGTCATATACATTGAAGCGGGTGGCATAATCCCCCACTGTGTCCATCCCGATCTCTTGCGCAAGACGGATGGTCATCAAGTTGCGCGACTGCTCGATACCTGTGCGCAGCGGCGTCGGGCCGTAGAACTTGTTAGATGCGTTTTTGGGCCGCCAGAGGCCCTGCGGTGTGTCGATCTCAATCGGTGCATCGACCAGGATCGTCGCCGGGGAGTATCCACTGTCGAGTGCTGCGGCGTAGACAAAGGGTTTGAAGCTCGAGCCCGGTTGACGCTTCGCCTGGGTGGCGCGGTTAAAGACCGAATGCTGGTACGAAAACCCACCTTGGATCGCGATGACCCGGCCCGAGTTCACGTCCATCGCCACAAACCCGCCCTGTACTTTCGGCACTTGACGCAAACTCCAACGAATGAAAGCTCCGGTGTCATCGGTCACCATGCGGCGCACATGCACCACATCGCCGGGTTTAAAGTTGTCAAAGAAGTTGCCCTGCATCCAGGCAATGTCCTTGCGCGGGACAATATGCGGCTCGTCCACCTGCTCGGTGACGCCCTCAATGCCCAAGCCCAGCTCGTTGTCCTCGACGCTCAGCACCACCGCGACGCGCCAGGTCCCATCCAGCGCGATGTCACGCGCCACCCGCAATTCGGACAGCGGCTCACGCCAGTCGTCCCCGACCAAAACCTCCGCCGGGAGCGTTTTGCCGGTCCCCCGCCAGACCTTCCGACCGCGATCATATTGCTCGAGCTGTCGTTGCAACGCTTGCGCCGCAATCGGCTGCATGTCGTTATCGATCGTCGCGCGAACCGTCATACCGCCCGAGAAAAACTCACCCTCGCCAAAATCTTGGCTGAGTTGGCGACGGATCTCGTCCGTGAAGTAGTCGCGCGGCGGCAGGGCCGATTTAAAGCTGTCGTAATCGCCGTTTTGAACCGACATCAGCGGCATCTCGCGCTCTTCTTGGTAAGCCGCCTCCGAGATGTAGCCGTTCTCATACATCTCTTTCAGAACGAAGTTGCGTCGCGCGATCAGCCGATCTTTGCGTCGGACCGGGTGGTAGTCTGACGGGGCCTTGGGCAGCGAGGCCAGCGTCGCCGCCTCATGCGGGGCCAACTCGTCGAGTGTTTTGTTGAAATAGGTCTGACTTGCAGCCGCAACACCATAGGAGTTTTGCCCTAAGAAGATCTCGTTAAGATACAACTCAAGTATCTTGTCCTTACTCAGCGTGTCTTCGATCCGGCTGGCCAGAATGATCTCTTTGATCTTCCGCTCGGCCTGACGCGACCCGTCGAGAAGGAAGTTCTTCATCACCTGCTGCGTGATCGTAGACGCGCCGCGAATGTCTTGTCCGCGCGACCGAACGGCCTCGACCCCTGCGGCCGCGATGCCCCGCAAATCATAGCCTTGATGGGTATAGAAGTTCTTGTCTTCCGCCGACACAAAGGCTTGCTTCACCAGCTCCGGAATGGTCTCAATCGGTTGGAAAAGCCGCCGTTCTTGCGCGAATTCGTCGATCAACTGGCCCTGGCCAGAGTAGATGCGGCTGATCGTGGGCGGCGTGTACTGCGCGAGGCTCTCATGGCTCGGCAGATCGCGACCATAGATGTAGAAGATCGCGGCGACGCCGATGGCGCCCATCGCGAGACCAAGTGTTGCTGTGGTGAAAATGCCGCCGAAGAAAGACAGAATGAACCGAAACATGGGGCCCTCGGGCTAGAGCTGCTCTTTATATCGCACAAACATATGCGCTGCGTGCTTGCGCGTCAAAGCCGCAAGGTCAAAAGTGACCCTATTGGCGCAAAAGTTCCGTGCGCGCCGCATCCGCATCGCGCCAGTTCAAAATAGCTTGGGCAACGCCTTGCGCCATCTGTGCACGCCATTCGGGATTGCCAAGGTTCTTGCGGTCCCGGTCGCTGGACAAAAATCCGATCTCAATCAGGACACTTGGGATATCGGCTGATTTCAAGACCGAGAACCCAGCCTGTCGCCAGGGTTTGCGGTTCATCGGCCCGCCGGCTGTGGCCATCCCATCGATCATTGCAGCGGCGAGGTCCTTTGAGCGGGGCACCGTCTCGCGTCGTGCCAAGTCCAAAAGGACCGATGTCACGCGATCATCTGCACCGGAAAGATCAAGACCCGCAAGAATATCGGCCCGATTGTGCCGTTCCGCCAGAAGCGCAGAGGCCGCGTCAGAGGCGTCTTCGGACAGCGTATAAACGGTCGCCCCATGTGCCCCACCCTGGCTCAATGCATCTGCATGCAGCGACACAAAGACTGCAGCGCGTTCGTGATGCGCGCGCGCTGTGCGCGCCTCAAGGCTAACAAACGTGTCCGCGTCCCGGGTCAACACCG
Source organism: uncultured Aliishimia sp. (assembly GCA_963922415.1). Classification (GTDB taxonomy): domain Bacteria; phylum Pseudomonadota; class Alphaproteobacteria; order Rhodobacterales; family Rhodobacteraceae; genus Aliishimia. The sequence continues at coordinate 16,100 of CAWUIP010000039.1, forward strand.
TACGAACACCTTCGCGGCGCAGTGCGTCTTGCACGGTTTTTGCAAACTCCAGCACCAGCTCTTTTTCAATGAGCCCGCTGCGTTCGGCTCCGGGGTCAATCCCACCATGTCCGGGATCCAGAACCACCGTGAACGCTGCCTCGGGCGGCGGTGGCACCGTTGTGGATTCCGGCACGCCCATCCAATCCTTTGGCAGCCCACTCAGCCGGGAAAATGTTTTTGAGTCGGCAGGTTGCAGGTCAATCCTCAACTCTGCTTCGGCAGTTTCGGGATCAATTGTCAGGCCGACAGATTGCGGCAGATGGGGCCCCGACAGGACCGCCACGATGCGCGACCAGCCCTGGCGAAAGGGCCCGGCATATAGCCCTTCTACCACTGTGCTTGCCCCGTGCAGCGTGCGCCCTGAAAAGCCGTCAAAATCGACTTCAGAAAAGTCGACCACCAGTCGCGGCGGCGCGGTCAATGTAAACACCCTGTAAGGCACGCCCTGGGACAGCGTCAGAACCAGTTCTGCGCCACCGCCACGCAGATCTTGGACGGCGGATTTGTCGGGGATCGCGCGCGCAAACCCCGTCAACGATTGCGCGACCGCGGCCGTGGCGAAGAACCCCCATACCAGGAGGAGGAAAAGAAGTCTGCTCATCATTTTGCGTGCGCCTTATGCGGCGATTGTTTTGCCGACAGACTACCTGACTTTGCAGCTTAGGCCAACGGGTCTTCGATCAAAGACGCGATTGCATAAATCGTCCTAGACGGACGAGCCCTTCTTCGATATCCGCAGTGGCACGCGCGTAAGACAACCGCAAAAACTTATGCCCACGGTCAGGATCAAAATCTAAGCCAGGGGTGACCGCAACGCCTGCCGTATCCAGAATCTCGGTTGCAAAGGCCCGACTGTCATTGGTCCAACGAGACACATCGGCATAGATGTAGAACGCGCCATCCGGTGGCGCGATCCGGTCAAATCCGATCTTCGGAAGGCCATCCAGCAAAATCTGCCGATTGCGGCGGTAGACATCGATATTTGCGGTAAGGTCTTGGCTGTCCATTGCCGCCAATGCGGCAACCTGGGCGACATGCGGCGCGCAAATGAACATGTTTTGGGCGATGCGTTCGACCACACGGATATGGTCCTCGGGCACAACCATCCACCCAACGCGCCAGCCGGTCATAGAAAAGTACTTGGAGAACGAATTTATCACATAAACTTCATCCGATATCTCTATGGCAGATATCGGTTTTTTGTCATAGTCGATCCCATGATAAATCTCGTCTGATAGGAAGGCGGCACCTTGTTCTGCCGCTGCGTCGATCACCTCTGCAAGCGCTTTTCGGTCAAGCATTGTGCCCGTTGGATTGGCCGGAGAGGCCATCATCAAACCATCAAGTGTGAAACCCTGGATATCGCCAGGCACCAATTGATAGCCGTTGGCCTCTTGCGCCGGGATAAGTACCGGTTCTAGCCCCATGGACTGCATGATGTGGCGATAAGAGGGATAGCCTGGCGTCCCGATGCCGACCCGCGCGCCGTTGTCAAAAAGCGCCGAAAACGCCAACAAAAACGCCCCTGACGCGCCGGACGTGACGATGACCCGATCGGGATTGAGATCAAGCCCGTACCACTCGGCGTAAAGCTGCGCGATGCGCTGCCGCAACTCCGGCAGGCCCAAGGCAACTGTGTACCCCATTGGGTCTTGCATCATCGTCGACTGGACCGCTTGCAAGGCCGCTTGCGGCGCGCCTGTTCCTGGTTGGCCGACCTCCATATGGATGATGTGCCGGCCCGCCGCCTCGGCCTGGCGCGCGGCCTCCATCACGTCCATCACAATAAAGGCATCGACGGCGCCCCGCACCGATTTCCGCATTGATTTGCCCCCAAGGCTGCGCCAGTTTTCACGCATGTCGTTACACCTTGCATCACTGCGCGCAACACTCTTTGGCCTGCTGCTGGCGCTAACTGCTTGGCTTGCCGTAGCCACCAGTGCTGCGGCCACGTCATTGTTGCGCGACCCCGACATGGAACATGGGCTCAAACAACTGGCAACGCCAGTGCTGAAAGCCGCCGGACTGAGCCCCAACCGCGTGAAGATATTGGTGGTCAACGCGGGCTCTTTGAACGCCTTTGTCGTCAGCCAAGACGCGATTTTCATTCATTCAGGGCTGATTTCGAAACTGACCACACCTAGCCAACTTCAAGCGGTGATCGCACATGAGGCCGCACATATCGCCAACGGGCATATCACGCGCCGGTTGACCAATCTAAAAGCTGCCCGCACTGCAGCCGGCCTAGGGCTGGCGCTTGCAGCAGCCGCCGCTGCAGGCGGAGCGGGTGACGCAGCAGCAGGGATCGCACTTGGGACACGCAGCTCGGCGCAAAGGTTGTTTTTCAAGCATACGCGCGCCGAAGAAGCCTCTGCCGACTTGGCTGCAATGCGGTACTTGCGATCGTCCGATATTGCGCTCACAGGCATGCTCGAAGTGATGCAGATCTTTCGCGGACAAGAGGTGTTGTCCGAGCGTCGGCAAGACCCGTATGTGCGCTCTCACCCCCTGTCGCGCGACCGGGTGCGTACGGTTCAAGCCCAGGTCGCTGTGACAGACGCGCCTCCAGAAGATGCTCAGTCCGCCTATTGGTTTGCACGGGTGAAAGGAAAGCTGACGGCGTTCCAGAGATCTCCAAAATGGACGCAACGCCGGGCCGGTGAAAGTGGATATTCAGATGTGAAAGCCATGCGTCTGGCCGTGTCGCATCATCGTCAAAGCCAGACAAAAAAAGCGCTTCAATCCATAGATCGCGCAATTGCGCTACAACCCAAAGACCCATTTTACCAAGACCTCAAAGGGCAAATCTTGATGGAAAGCCGCAATTTTCAGGCGGCCACGAAAACCTATGCACGTGCTGCGGCCCTTGGACCCCGGGATGGGTTGATCCTGGCTGGCTATGGCCGCGCGCTTTTGGCCACCGGGCAAACGAACAAAGCCTTGGACAACCTCGAACGGGCCCGCAGCATCGATTATCGCGACGGAATTATGCTGCGTGATCTTGCAACGGCCTATGCCAAGGTGGGTCAACGAGGTATGGCCGCGCTGGTGACCGCGGAACGCTACGCATTGCGCGGGCAGCTCTCCACCGCACTTATTCATGCAAAGCGGGCCACGGACCTGCTTCCAACTGGGTCGGGCCCTTGGCAACGGGCCCAGGATGTGTTGATTGCTGCAGAACGGGCCGCCAAATCGAAAAGGAACAGATGATGCGTAGACTGATTGCTTGCTTAGCTGCCTGCTTTGCCCTCTCTGGTCCGGTGGTGGCCTTGGATCTGTCCAGCATGACGCCCCAAGAGCGCGCCGCGTTCGGCGAGGCGGTGAAGGACTACTTGCTGGAAAACCCGCAAGTGATCATGGATGCGGTCGCGGTCCTCGAACAACGCCAGGCGGATGCGCAGGCCCAAGCCGACGTGACCCTAGTCGAAACCTACAAACAGGCCCTCTTTAACGACGGGACCTCCTTTGTGGGTGGAAACCCCGAGGGTGACATCACGCTGGTCGAGTTTCTCGATTACCGCTGTGGCTATTGCAAGCGCGCGCATCCCGAGGTCGCCAAGCTTTTGGCAGCAGACGGCAATATCAAGCTGATAGTTAAAGAGTTTCCGATCCTTGGCGATCAGTCCGTGCTGGCCTCGCGCTTTGCCATTGCAACGCGGCAGCAGGCGGGCGCAGACGCCTATAAGGCTCTGTCAGACGCGCTGATGTCGTTTAACGGTCAGATCACCATGCCCGCGCTGGCCCGCATGGCCAACAGCCTTGGGCTGGATGCCACGTCTATCGAAGCAGGAATGAATGACGCATCCGTTTCGAACGAGTTACGCCAGAACCGGGCGCTCGCGGAAGCCCTGCAAATCCGGGGCACGCCCAGCTTTGTGCTGCAAGACGAGATCCTGCGCGGCTTCCTGCCCCACGATCAAATGTTGAAGATCGTCGAAGATAAACGCGGCTAGCCCGCGCGCGCTATTCCGCAGCTTGGGTTTGGGATGCCTCTTGCGCATCCAACTCTGCCGCTTTGGCTTCGACCTGTTCGACGATGTGGTCGATCATCTGGTCGTTGTCCATGCGATGGCTTTGTTTACCCGCCAGGTAGACCATACCATTCCCGGCCCCGCCGCCGGTAAAGCCCACATCCGTCATGAGCGCCTCGCCCGGACCGTTCACCACACAACCGATGATCGACAGGGACATCGGTGTTTTGATGTGTTCGAGCCGTTTTTCCAAGATCTCAACTGTCTTAATGACGTCAAAGCCCTGCCGTGCGCAGGAGGGGCACGAGATGATATTCACGCCGCGGTGGCGCAGGCCAAGCGACTTCAGGATTTCATAGCCGACTTTGATCTCCTCAACCGGATCGGCGGACAGGCTAACGCGGATCGTGTCGCCAATTCCCATCCACAACAGGTTCCCGAGGCCGATGGCAGATTTGATTGTGCCGGAGACCAAACCACCTGCTTCAGTGATGCCCAAGTGGATCGGCGCGTCGGTGGCCTCTGCCAATTGCTGATAGGCCGCCGCCGCCATGAACACGTCAGACGCTTTGCAGCTGATCTTGAATTCGTGAAAATCGTTGTCTTGCAGGATCTTAATATGGTCGAGACCGCTCTCCACCATCGCCTCGGGCGTGGGTTCGCCGTATTTGTCCAGCAGATGCTTTTCAAGCGAGCCTGCATTCACCCCGATGCGCATAGAGCAGCCATTGTCGCGCGCTGCTTTGATCACTTCGCGTACGCGCTCCGGTGAACCGATATTGCCTGGATTGATGCGAAGACATGCTGCGCCAGCTTCAGCGCTTTCAATACCGCGTTTATAGTGGAAGTGGATGTCAGCAACGATTGGGACCGAGCATTCGGGTACAATCTCGCGCAGAGCTTTCGAGCTTGCCTCGTCCGGCACAGAGATGCGCACAATATCGGCCCCTGCGTCAGCAGCGGCCTGCACTTGTTCGATCGTGGCCTTTACGTCTGTCGTCAACGTATTGGTCATCGTCTGAACCGAAATCGGTGCACCGCCCCCTACAGGGACATTGCCCACCATGATCTGGCGGCTTTCCCGCCGGTAAATGTTGCGCCAAGGCCGGATATGGTTGAGCGACATGCGCGGCGGCTCCCATCGTCAGACTATCTGTAAACCAAACTAGACAGTCATCGCCCAGAGGGCAATCAAATAACTAAAGCGCTAGGTAACCACTCTATTCAGAGTGACAAGGGAGTCGCGGCAAGGCTTTGTCCAAAAGAGACAAATCCGCAAACATTCTGTTGATGGCGTTATCGGCATCACCAGGGTTCACAACGTCAAACGTATTTGCCAATGCAATACGCTCCAACCCGAGGTTTTTGGTCACTTCACCACGGCTGCCGACCGGGCCGTAACAGTCAGATCCCATAGCGAAGTAAATCGCCCCTGAATTTCCGGTGCGCAGCGTCGGAGGCACCTCCATTGCAGGAATATCATAGGTTTGTCCGGGCTGCATGATGGTTTCGAAAAGCGTATTGCCCTCAGGCGAACGCACGCGCACCCAACTTTCTTCCGTCGCAACCATCCGGATTGTCGGCCCCAGATCCTCAACAACCTGCGGGACCGGCAACTCTGTCTGGAGCGCTTCCGCCAGCGCAAGATCGATGTCAGACCCAGAGCCGTCGTCCTGCCCCACAGGCTGCGCCAAGCTTGGCGCTTCTGCAAATGCACCGGTCGCATTAGGATCGATATTCGCGATTGGGGCGTCACGCGGAACAAGGCGCGGCACATCCAAGGCTTGCGGACGGTAGAGCCGGTCAAGCGCCGTTGCGCGAGACACAGTCACATCGGTCTGTTGCGTGTTCGGGCTTTGGGGCGCGCCAGCGCCTGCCAAGGGATCAATATCAGTTAATACGACCGGCGTCTGATCCACAGGCGCAACCTGCACGCGTTGCACCTCTTGCAACACGGCCCAAGCGCCATAGCCGATACCACCGATGAGCCCGAGCAACACCAACATCGACCCGATGGCACCAGGCTCCACGCGGGAAAAGAAACTGTCTGTGCTCGGCACAAACGGCGTCGCCGGTGCTGCAAACATGTCTCGACCAGGATGCGGCTTTAGCCGGTCCTCGCGCGACACTTTGCGTGCGCCGGATGCTTCGGCGGACATACCGTGCGCAACTTCAAACCCGCTCTCGGCGCAAAATGTTGCAAAAGCGAGATCGGGGTCCATGCCAAGGTAGCGCGCATACGATCGAACATACCCAGCAATGAAGCCTGGCGTATCAAACGCCGCCGGATCGCAATTTTCAACAGCCGCAATGTATGCCGCTTTGATCCGCAACTCACGTTGCACGTCCAGAAGAGACTTGCCCATCGTGGCGCGTTCGCCGCGCATGACATCACCCAGGCGCAACTCGAAGTCGTCGAAGCCTTTTGGGCCGTTGCCCTCTGCCTCGTCGCTGTCGCTTATGGACGATCTACGACCGATCATCTGATGCGCCCTATTCCCCATTCTTGGCCGCGTGCCTGCTTCTGCTGCCAGCAGAAATTTGCCTGTCGATTCGGCGTTCGGCCTTCTGTTTAGACAATATTAGCATAGTGCAAAGCGGAAAGCACCCGCCTGTGGACGAACGCAGGCGAATAGCGGCTCGTCGAAAGAATGCCTGAATAGTTTTGGGGCGTTACCCGGCCAACTCGTTTCGGTTGAGCGCGCAGTGCGACCACAGCCCATCAAGCGCACGAATCAGGGTGTCTATTTCCTTTGGCCCGTGCACAGGAGACGGTGTGAACCTGAGCCGTTCGGTGCCGCGCGGAACGGTCGGAAAGTTGATCGGTTGAACGTAAATGCCATGGTCTTCCAACAGCATATCCGAGATCATTTTGGTGTGCACAGGATTGCCCACCATCACAGGGACAATATGGCTGCCGTGATCGATCAGCGGCAGCCCCAGCCCTTTCAAACGCAACTTCAAAATGCTGGCTTGCGTTTGATGCTGCGCGCGCAGGTCCGGCGCCGTTTTCAAGAACTCAACTGAGGCCGCAGCACCGGCCGCAACAGACGGTGTCAGTGAGGTCGTAAAGATAAAGCCCGGCGCGTAAGAGCGTATCGCGTCGCACATCTTGTCGCTTGCGGCGATATACCCGCCCATAACGCCATAAGCTTTTGCGAGGGTGCCATTGATAATGTCGATCCTATGCGCGATGCCTTGCGCTTCGGACACGCCGGCACCACGGGGTCCATACATCCCAACGGCGTGCACTTCATCAATATAGGTCAACGCATCAAATTCGTCGGCCAGATCGCAAATGTCTTCGATGGGCCCAAAATCGCCATCCATTGAATAGATGCTTTCAAACGCGATCAACTTAGGAGCCGCTGCGTCGTCCGCTTCCAGCAGCTCACGCAAATGCGCCACATCGTTGTGCCGGAAAATCCGTTTAGCCCCGCCATTGCGCCGTACGCCTTCAATCATAGAGGCGTGGTTCAGCGCATCGGAGTAAATGATCAGCCCAGGAAAGAGCTTTGCAAGCGTGCTCAGCGTCGCGTCATTGGCAATATAGGCTGACGTGAACAGAAGGGCCGCCTCTTTACCATGTAAATCCGCCAGCCCGGCCTCAAGCCGCTTATGATAGACAGTCGTCCCAGAAATGTTACGCGTGCCGCCGGACCCCGCGCCGGTCGCGTCAAGCGCTTCGTGCATCGCCTCCAAAACCACCGGGTGCTGGCCCATGCCAAGGTAATCATTGCCACACCAGACCGTGACCGGACGCTCTGTCCCGTCGGGGCGCGTCCAAACCGCGTGCGGAAAGTGTCCCTTGCGCCGTTCAATATCGATGAACGTGCGGTACCGACCTTCATCGTGTAACCGTTGCAAGGCGTTGTCCAAATGATCCGAGTAGGTCACGCGGCTCTCCGTTTCGGCAGTTAACAACCAGCTTAGAACTGTTCTTAGTGTAGAAAAAGTATAGCGCTGTCACAAATGCTTCAACGGGTCCTCGGCGGACATTGGGTCGCATCTGACGACCTCAGCGGCTGCGGGCTGCGTCTGGACACTGGCACTGGGCTTGGTAGGCTTCATCGACCTCAAACCGCAGGACCAGCCATGAGCCTAGATGCAACACTCGCCACCATCGATTCCGACTTGGACGCCAGCCTCGCGCGGCTCATGACGTTTTTGAAAATTCCATCGATTTCGACCGACCCCGCCTACGCTGCAGACTGCGACCGTGCCGCTGATTGGTTGGTGTCAGACCTACAGAGCCTTGGCATTGATGCCGCAAAGCGGCCAACGCCAGGGCACCCTATGGTCGTGGGTCACATCGACGGGCCAGCAGAGGCACCCCACCTCTTGTTTTATGGTCATTACGACGTGCAACCCGTTGATCCGCTGGATCTTTGGACACAGCCCCCCTTTGAGCCCATCATTGAGGACTGGGCGGGAACCAAAGTCCTGCGCGCACGCGGTGCATCGGACGATAAAGGCCAATTGATGACCTTTATCGAAGCGTGTCGCGCTTGGAAGGCCGTGCATGGCCGCTTGCCATGTCGACTAACCTTCTTTTTCGAAGGCGAAGAAGAGTCTGGCTCCCCATCTCTGATTCCATTTTTGAAAGAACACAAAAACGAGTTGCAGGCCGATCTTGCATTGATCTGCGACACAGGAATGGTGGCACCCGGCGTTCCGTCGATCGCGACCCAATTGCGCGGAATGGTCAAAGACGAGTTCACACTGATTGGACCATCGCGCGATCTTCACTCCGGCCACTACGGCGGACCTGGCCTGAACCCTTTGCGCGAAATGGCGCGCATTGTCGCAAGCCTCCATGATCCCGAAACCGGCGCGGTGGCGGTCGAGGGCTTTTATAAGGGCGTGTCTGACATAACGGACGAGCTGCGTCGCCAATGGTCCGAGGCAGGATTTGACGAGGCGGATTACTTGAACTCCGTCGGCTATACC
>CAWUIP010000040.1:0-24579 GCA_963922415.1 uncultured Aliishimia sp.
CCAAAGAGATGACCCCGCGCGACAAGATCCGGGCCGAACGCCGCGCCGCGCGCGCCGCCCAAACACCGCCAAACGGCTGACCATTGATCCCGCAAGGGTTGTGGTTTAGGCTGAAGGCGTTGTTTTAGAACAGGATTTACGTCGATGTCGCAAACGAAGAAGATGGCGGACCGCGCCTCGTCGGTGACGCTTGGGGTCACGGTTATCGTTCTTTATGCGGTGTTCGTGTCATCGGTCTTTGCCGGGTTTGCAACGTATATCTACCGCTCCGAATGGGAAGCGAATTTCGCCACTGGCGTCGGTGACGTGGCGGGGCGGCCCGCTGTCGATCTCGACAACCTCATATTCAACGTGACCCGGGAAAGCGAACTCCAACAGGCGTTGCTGGCCTTACGTCGCGACAAAGTTGAATTGACGGCTCAGCAGGCATCGTTGGAGGCTGCACGCGATGTTGCGTTTGGGCAGATCCGTAAGGCCTCGGACGCGCTTATTCTGCGCGAGGCATTTCACTACGAAAATCTCCAAGACATCGGCATCATGCTGCTGCCGCAGGATCGAGACAAACTGGCTGCGATTTTTGATCAAGGAGAAACGATCTCAGTTTCGCTGCGCACGGCCCTTCTTCATTTAGAGACTGCGCGCGGCAGTCCGGACCTCTCTGATGACGACGCTGCAAGGCTCAAGGCCGCGATTGCACGCGCGACCACGGACATTTCGACCTATGAAGGGCTGCATCGCGAACACTCAGATATCGCGCATCAGCACAAGGCGAGCCTTACAGCTGTTCAGGGGAAGATACAGCGCCTCGAAGTGGATGAGACGGACTATGCCACACGCCTCAGCGACATCACGTCACGCATCGGTGCGGCGTCACAAGATCGTGCGAGGCTGGAGGCACTTGCTATGGACGTTCCGGTGGTGGGTCATGTTTTCCAGCGGCTCGTCAGCTTCCCAACTATCTTTTTGACGCTGATCGTGACCATCGCCGCAGGTGGCCTTGGGACAGTGGTGGCGTTCTCGCGGCGGTACTACTCAGAGGATGGTGCAGGCCTAACTGCGGCGCGGCTCTTTGTGAATGTGGGTGAAGGGATTGCAGCGGCGATCGCGATTTTCCTGTTTTCCGGTGCAGGCATGCTGGCGCTGACACAAGGGGGCGGTGCGGGCAACGACGTGGAGCTTAGCCCATTCACAGTCGCCTTTGTCGCATTTTTGTCTGGCTTCATGGCAGAAGATGCGTTTGCCTCGATCCAAGCTGCCGGGCGGCGGATATTCCGACGGGATGAGGACGAACAAGAGGCCGTTGCGGAATAGGGCGTGATCCTGCGCGCACGAGGATTGGCTCTTGTGTGTCACTTGAGCTGCAAGGATCCCCCATCACTTATGTGCTTGACCTGAACGCTGCCATGTCTCTTCGCGCCCGAAGACTATTCTGTCGGGACAAGTCGGGCCCACAGTGACACAAGTCTGGCGGCAACGTCATTGGGTTGCGTGTTGGCTCGGGGTTTTCGGGCTGCTGCGGAGCAGTCGCGCGCAGCAAATGTTCGGTTGCACAAAAGCTAACGTCACAAATTGGCCAAAAACTTCTGGAACATTTGAAAGAGAGACCCGCAACTTAACAACATCGCTTGGATGGCGGATCACCGAATGTACACATTGGTTTTCAGCATTATCTGGACGGTCCTGACGGCACTCTTTGCGCTGTTCTTTAATCTTGATCCAGCGCTGGCAGACCAAAAACATGAACTGCTTTTAAGAAGCGGCTTTGCTGTGATGCCCGTCTTCGGCCTGTTATTCATCTGGGACAGCCTGCGGAAGTTGCGTCGATATCGTAGCGTCAGGTGTGAGACCACAGATAATGAAACGGTTTATGTCTGGACCGAGTTGAATAATTCAGAGAAACGCAGCCCTGTGGACCCTCGGATCGCTTGGGACAAAGACGATAGAAATTTTGCTGATCCTTAATTCAGGTCGGGCCTCACGAGCACAGCGATGTCCCGCTCTAAGTCCAGCACGTACCGGAGCGTTCTGCGACAAACTGCCAAAACGGAGTGGAACCATTCGCGTTCACCCAAGGGCGCAAAGCCATAGAGATCGTCGAACCCCCATTGGCCGACCAACACCCCGCATGATCGGGACGAACCGGTGCACGTGCCGACCGCGCATCAAAGGCGCTTGGCATTCCGGACTGATCGACTTTCTGAAACCGCAACTTGTACTGTGATGCGGGCACGCGTCTTGCCGCGCAGGCTCCTCAGACAATCGAAACCCGACACTGAATTGGTGTTAATCACATTTACGGAACGCTCCGCTCACGCAATTTGCAGATAGGATGATCTGCGTGCAAATGCAGTGGCTTACGTGCGTCCTTTCTGCGCAAGAGACGTGACAATCTGCGTTGCGAATTTGAGGGCCGCAACGGGCAGAGTTCTTCCCCGAAGATGGCCCAGAAACAATTCGCCGCCCGAGACATCACGCTCGGAGATCGGTACGAACGCCATATCCGGTCGGGCCAAGGCATTCAGCCCAACAGGGATCTGGAAGCCGATCCCCTGACCATAGGCCGCGAAGTGGCGCACCATGTCGAAGCTGTCCGTTTCCAGAACCGGTTCAAGCTTGCGGCCCAGCCGGGCTGCGGCCTGGTCCAACAAAACGCGTACGCCGAATTGCGACGCAGGGAGAATGAGGTTGTAGTCCAAACACTCACGCAGCCGAAGGTTGGTTCGGTCAGCCAATGGGTGCGCCGCTGACATAACGGCCATCACGGGCTGATGCATGGCGTGAAGCACCTCAAAATCCACCATGTGCGCAGGTTCGAATACCAAAGCTAAATCGCTTTCAAAGTTCACGAGATCGCGCTCGGCTTGAATGCGGTCCCGGACATTGACGGTAAAGGTAACGTCGGGAAACTCTGACCGATACTTGGAAATTTCACGTGGTAGGAAGTAGGGTAACAGCGCTTGGGAGCAGGCAATTTTGACGTGGCCCCGGCGAACACCCGAGAGATCAGCGACCTGACTATGGACACGTGCCATATCCTGACGCTGAAGCCGGATGTGGTGCAGGAGGAGCTCGCCTGCTGGGTTCAGGCGCATGCCTCTGGGAAGGCGCTCGAAAATCTCTGAACCGAATTCCTCTTCGAATGCCTGAATGCGTCGGTTGAGGGCGGAGGCTGTGATGTTCGTGTCTTCCGCCGCTTTGCGGATCGAGCCCGAACGATGCACAGCTTCGATCATGTCGTAGATGAGGAGGTGTCGCATGATGTCATGGCGTCCGAAAGGTGTTGAACTGATGCAAAAAATGCATCGCTACGCTTCTTTCTTAACATTTGTTTGCATCGCTTTGGAATGGCACGGTTTTGGCAAATGCTTCTCTCCCACAACAAGGACCTGCCATGACCGACACTTCACGTAGAACCTTCTTAAAGCTCACCGGCGGCACAGTCGGTGCCGCTATGCTCCCTTTTCTCAAGGCAATGCCAGCACAGGCTCAGTCGAATGGCCGGATCGTTGTGGTGTCGGGCCAGACGATCAACAGCCTTGATCTGCACCGCACAGGGACCAACCGCGCGTCCTATCAGGTTGCGGTAAACTGCTATGATCGTCTGGTAAGCTTCGGGACAAAAGCAGCCCCCGGTGGTGGGTTTTCTTACGATTACTCCGTGATCGAGCCGGAGCTCGCTGAGAGTTGGACGATTTCGGACGATGGTCTGACCATGACGTTCAAGATCAAGTCTGATGCAACTTTCTGGGATGGTCGCAAGGTGACCGCCATGGACGTGAAATGGTCATTCGATCGCGCGGTTTCTGCCGGTGGCTTCCCAACTGTTCAGATGAAGGCTGGCGGGCTGGAGCGTCCAGATCAATTTGAGGCCGTTGATGAGGAGACGTTCGTCATCAAGCTCGATAAACCGTCTAAGCTGACATTGCCTGACCTCGCTGTACCCGTGCCGTTCATCATCAACGCGGAAGTCGCCAAGGCAAATGCCACTGACGACGATCCTTGGGCGATGGAATATCTGCACACGACACCCGCCGGGTCCGGTGCGTTCAAAGTCGTGCGTTGGGACCAAGGCCAACAGCTTGTCTATGAACGCAACGATGCCTGGGTCGGTGGCTCGCTGCCAAGCTTTGAGCAGGTGATTGTCCGCGAAGTGCCCAGCCCAGCAACCCGGCGTGCTCTGATCGAGCGCGGCGATGTGCAGATGTCGTTCAACATTCCGAACAAAGACGCGTCCGAACTGGATGCGCTGGACAGCGTGGATGTTTACTCGACCCCGATTGAAAACTGCATCCACTGCCTGTGCCCGAACTTCAATTTCGAGCCGTTCCAGGACGCAAATGTGCGCAAGGCGCTGGCCTATGCCATTCCTTATGACGCGATCTTCCAGACCGCAGCCTATGGTCGGGGTGCTCCGATGTGGGGCGGCGCGTCCGAAATCAACGACATCGCGTGGCCGCGCAAATCGCCCTACATGACCGACATGGCCAAAGCCAAGGAGCACATGGCGGCCTCTGGTTTTGCGTCAGGCTTTGAAGTGCCCTTATCGATCAGCCTCGGGCTGGCCGACTGGATGGAGCCAACTGCGCTTTTGATGCAGGAGGCCTTTGCCGAGATCGGGATCAAAGCAGAGATCGAAAAAATCCCCGGTGCAAACTGGCGCACAGCGGCCCTGGTTGAGAAACGTCTGCCGCTGCACCTGGAAAACTTCGGCGGCTGGCTAAACACGCCCGACTACTATTTCTTCTGGGCCTACAAGAACGGGCATCTGTTCAACTCGTCGAACTACCTCAACGAGGAGATCGAAACGTTGGTGGACACCACGCTGCACATCCCGATGGATGACCCGGCCTATGCGCCAAACATCAAACGCATGTTCGAAATCGCGTTTGAAGACCTGCCGCGTATCCCGCTTTGGCAGCCCGCACTCAACGTCGCGATGAATGGGGCTGCTGGTTACGAGTTCTGGTTCCACCGCCAACTGGATGTGCGTCCGCTGACAACTGCGACGAGCTAATGAACGCACGGTCTAAAATGATCCTGGGCCGTGTGGCCCAGGCGATCCCGGTGATTATGGGCGTCGTTGTGATATCGTTTCTGCTCACTCGCGCCTTACCGGGGGACCCCGCAGCATACTTTGCGGGTCCCGCAGCGGATGACGCGTCGATTGCCGAAATTCGTGAGGCCCTTGGCCTCGACAAGCCGCTGATACAGCAGTTTTTTTTCTATGTCGGCGATCTTGCGCGCGGCGACCTGGGCACGTCCTTGACCACCGGCCAGGCGGTGATGTCCGATCTGGCGGCACGGCTACCAGCTTCGCTTGAGTTGACCCTTGTGGCACTTTTTGTGTCCTGTGCGATTGCGATCCCGTTGGGTGTTTTGGCTGCAACGCGGCCTGGTACTTGGGTTGATCATCTCTGCCGTGTTTTGGTGACGGCTGGGGTATCCATGCCAACGTTCTTCACCGGGATCGTGCTGATTTACGTCTTCTACTATTTGGCGGGCATTGCGCCGTCGCCCCTCGGGCGGCTCGATTTTATTTACCTGTCGCCGCCACATGTCACCGGTTTCTACCTGATCGACGCTGCACTCGCGGGTGACGCGGAAACGTGGGTCGGCGCGTTGAAACAGCTGGTCCTGCCCGCAACAACACTCGCACTGTTCACATTGGCCCCGATTGCGCGGATGACCCGTGCCGCCAATCTGTCAGCGCTGTCGTCTGATTTTATCCGCACTGCGCGCGCTGCAGGACTTGGCAGTCGTAAGGTGCTTTATGGCTACGCATTCCGAAACGCCTTGCTGCCTGTGGTCACCACGCTGGGCATGGTCTTTTCCTTTACACTCGGTGCGAATGTGCTGGTCGAAAAGGTCTTTGCCTGGCCGGGCATCGGCTCTTATGCGGTCGAGGCGCTTGTGGTCTCAGATTACGCCGCCGTCCAGGGCTTTGTTTTGGCGATGGCGTTACTCTTCGTGGCGCTGAACCTCATTATCGATATCGCCTACGCGCTGATCGATCCCCGCATCGGTTTGAAGTGATGGCCGACATGACAGCGTCTCAACCACCAGACACAGCGGCGCGCAAAGGCGATACCACGCTTG
The DNA here is from genome assembly GCA_963922415.1 of uncultured Aliishimia sp. Lineage (GTDB taxonomy): Bacteria > Pseudomonadota > Alphaproteobacteria > Rhodobacterales > Rhodobacteraceae > Aliishimia. The sequence goes on from CAWUIP010000040.1 coordinate 6,097, forward strand.
GGCATATCGCCTATGTGTTGAAGGACAACCCGGTTACGATGCTGGCCTTCGCGATGCTGGCCTTTTTCCTGGGATGCGCGTTCTTCGGACCCGCACTGGTTCCCTATGACCCGCTCGCGACCAACGCCGCCCGCGCGCTTGAGGCGCCAAGCTGGGATCACTGGTTTGGCACCGACAATCTGGGCCGTGACGTGTTCAGCCGGGTCATCGTGGCCACGCGCCTGGATCTGACGATTTCGGTGGCGGCTGTGGCGCTAAGCTTTGTGATCGGGTCTGTCCTCGGCTCAGTTGCAGGCTACTGGGGCGGCTGGCTCGATGCCGTTCTCAACCGTTTCCTCGACACAATCATGGCCTTTCCACTGTTCGTTCTGGCCATGGGCGTCGTGGCGGCCTTGGGCAATACGGTTGAAAATATCATCTACGCAACCGCCATCATCAACATCCCGTTCTACGCACGCCTGGTGCGGGCCGAGGTTAACATCCGCCGCAATGCCGGCTTCGCGCAGGCCGCCAAGCTGGCCGGGAACAGAGATCTGCGTGTGCTTGCGGTGCACATCTTTCCAAACGCGCTGCCGCCAATGATGGTGCAGGTCTCGCTCAACCTCGGCTGGGCGATCCTGAATGCGGCGGGCCTAAGCTTTATCGGTCTGGGCGTGCGGCCTCCGACGCCGGAATGGGGGATCATGGTGGCAGAAGGCGCGAATTTCATCGTCTCGGGCGAATGGTGGCTCGCCGTGTTCCCCGGCCTGTGGCTGATGCTGGCGGTCTTTACCTTCAACCTGCTCGGCGACGGTCTGCGTGACATCGTTGATCCGCGCAAGAGGACCTGAGGCCATGCTGACGATCAAAGACCTCTGTGTCGCGTTTAAGACCCGAAAGGGAGAGGTTAATGCCGTCCGTGGAATCTCTCTTGATGTCGGCAAGGGCGAGACGTTGGGCATTGTTGGCGAAAGTGGGTCGGGCAAGTCTGTGACGTCTTATGCCCTTATGCGTATCCTTGATGCGGGTGGCGAAATCCGTACGGGCGAGGTGATCTATGCCGGGGTCGACCTGCGTGCCGCAAGTGAGAAAGACATGCGCGACATTCGGGGGCGCGAGATCTCGATGATCTTCCAGAACCCGCGTGCGGCCTTAAACCCGATCCGACGTGTTGGCCATCAGGTGGAGGATGTGTTGATCCGTCATGCGCAAGCGACCCGGCAAGATGCCAAAGGCAAAGCCATCGCAGCCCTGGAAGCGGTCAAGATCAACGATGCGGCTGCGCGTTATGAGGCTTATCCGTTCGAGCTTTCGGGGGGAATGTGCCAGCGGATCGTGATCGCCATCGCGCTGGCGTGTAAGCCGCACCTTTTGATCGCGGATGAGCCGACAACCGGACTGGATATCACCACACAGAAGGCGGTGATGGATCTTGTTGGCGACCTTGCCCAGGAACGCGGTATGGGTATGATCCTGATCACCCACGACCTTGGCCTTGCTTCGCAATACTGCGACCGGATCGTGGTTATGAAAGATGGCCTGATCGTCGAGGAAGGCGCGCCCGGCAAGTTGTTCACCGACCCCCAACACGCCTATACGCGCAAACTTGTCGACGCGACGCCCCGCATTGGCGCGACCATCCGCAACCTGTTGCCACCAGACGTGCGCAGCCCCGAGCCCACACATAAGGTGCACAGCCGCCCGCTTCTTGAAGTGCGCGATCTTGTGAAAACCTATCCAGGCAAGGCCGGTCCAGTGCAGGCCGTGAAGGGCATCTCTTTTGACATCAAAGCAGGTCAGTCCCAGGGTTTGGTGGGCGAAAGCGGCAGCGGCAAGTCCACCACGTCAGAGATGATCGTGCGCCTGCAGGATCCGACATCGGGCCACATCTTGTTCGATGGGCACGACATAGCGACGACACCATCCGCCCAGTTCATGCGCCATGCGGTGCGTCGTGACATCCAAATGGTATTTCAAGATGCAACCGACAGCCTGAACCCGCGCGGCACGGCCGCCTCGGCAATTGCGGAGCCTTTGGCCCGGATTGACGGTATGCGCGGTGCGAAACTCTCGGCGCGGGTGTCTGAGCTGGCTGATTTGGTGGGCCTACCGCAACCTCTTCTGAGCCGGTTCCCGCACCAATTGTCCGGCGGACAAAAGGCACGCGTCGGTATTGCCCGCGCCATTGCCCTCGAACCCAAGCTTCTGATCCTGGATGAGCCCACCGCCGCGCTGGATGTGTCCATTCAAGCCATCGTTCTTAATCTGCTCGTTGATCTGCGCGCGCAAATGGGCATGTCTTACCTGTTCGTGAGCCATGACTTGAATGTTGTGCGCCTGCTCTGCGACGAAGTCCTGGTCATGAAGCAGGGTGAAATCGTCGATCGCGGGCCCACGGCGACCGTGATGGACAACCCGAGCCACCCCTATACCCGCGCTTTGATCGAGGCGGCCCCGCAGCCACCTGAACCTGTTGCCGCTTGAATTCGGAAAGACCAAGACCATGACAAAAGATACGGCCCTGACCCTCGATGCGCTCTGCGACGCCTATGATACCGGCGCAACGCCACCGGACATTGTCCGTGAAGTCTATCGCCGGATCGACGCCGTTGGTGACCCGGCCATTTTCATCCACCTTAGGCCCATGGAAGACGTGATTGCCGAAGCTGAGGCTTTGCCAGCCCGGTCTGATGGGCAGCCGCTATGGGGTGTTCCATTTGTTGCAAAAGACAATATCGATGTGGCTGGCGTCCCGACCACCGCTGCATGCCCGGCCTACGCCTATACGCCAGACCGGGACGCGTTCGTCATCGCCAAATTGCGGGCGGCGGGCGCTTTGGTGATCGGCAAGACCAACCTTGATCAGTTCGCAACGGGGCTGGTTGGCGTGCGTTCCCCCTATGGTGTCCCGAAAAACGCGATTGACCCCGACATCGTGCCCGGAGGCTCATCCAGTGGCTCCGGCGTGGCGGTCGGGCACGGGTTTGTGACCTTCTCGCTTGGCACAGACACGGCAGGCTCCGGGCGCGTGCCCGCCGCTTTGAACAACATCGTCGGTCTAAAGCCCTCTTTGGGCGCGTTGTCTGCGACTGGAGTTGTCCCAGCCTGCCGGACACTGGACACGATCTCGATTTTTGCAGGCAACGTGCGCGACGCGTTTGCGGCCTTTCACGTGGCCTGCGCCGAAGACACCAAAGACGCATATTCCAAGACCATAAGTGCGGGCCAACTGACGGCTGCACCGCCAAGTTTCAAGGTCGGCGTACCAGACATGGCTTCCCGTATCTTCTTTGGCGACACGGTCCAGGCCACGAGCTTTGAGGCCAACCTCAAAAGGCTGACCGCGCAGGGGGCCGAAATTATCGAGCTTGATTTCTCTCCGCTCTACGCCGTCGCGGAGATGCTGTACGACGGGGCGTGGGTCGCCGAACGCTACACTGTTGTTGAAGACCTGATGCGGACCACACCAGATGCGATGCACCCGACAACCGCCAAGATCATCGGCGCTGCAGAATCCCTGTCAGCTGCAGATGCGTTTCGCGGCATATACCGTTTGAAAGATTTGGAACGAGCAGCACAAACGCTCATGGAAGGTGTCGATCTAATATGCGTACCGACCATTCCAACCTTCTATTCGGTTGCTGATCTTGAAGCGGATCCAGTGAGGCCGAACTCCAATCTGGGCACGTACACCAATTTCGTGAACCTACTGGATATGTGCGGCATCGCGGTTCCGTCAGAGGAACGCAGCGACGGACGCCCTGGCTCAATCACCTTGTTGGCCCCAAGCGGAGAGGATGCGCGCGTTGCAAGTATTGCTGCACGGTTCGCCGGTGAGACGATTGCCGACACGCCAAAGGAAGCCACCGAAGCCGAAATCGCACTGGCTGTGTGCGGGGCCCATATGTCGGGAATGGCGCTCAACCATGAACTCACGTCCCGAGGCGGGCGATTGCTGGAAGCAACGCGAACTGCGCCGTGCTATCGATTGTATGCGTTGGCAGGGGGGCCACCGCAAAGACCAGGTCTTCTGCGCTTTGAAAAGGGCGCAAAGATCGAGCTTGAGGTCTGGGCCTTGCCGAAGTCAGCGGTCGGTGCCTTTTTGGAGGGCATCCCGTCTCCATTGTCGATTGGGACAGTGGAGCTTGAGAACGGCGCACAGGCGCATGGCTTCCTGGTCGAAACAACGGGCGTTCAAGGCGCAGATGATATCACGCATCTCGGGAGCTGGCGGAGATTCCAGGCCCTTAAGCACTCAAACATAGCCGAGCACGCCGGCTAAACGCACGCACCCAAACGGACCAGCAGAGTGGTGCGCTTGTGTAACGCGCCAATTTGGACCGTCTGCGCCATCTGTAGTTTCGCGTTAGCCCACGGGCACAGTCTTCATGATGCACATGCAGGGAGGCACGAGGTGTTCAAACGTCGCCGCGAGAAGACCAAATGAGCAGCGAAACGACGAGTGGCAAGAAGCCTCGCCAGGGTTGTTCAAATGCCTATATTCTCAACAATGCTCAGAGCATCATTATTCTCGAATAATTCGACCGTTCGGGCGCGTCGAGCCTCGGACGCAAATTCTGGAATTGATCTCGATTGGGGACGGAGTTTGACCCGTTTCGATCCAAAGCGCGAGGGCGCGCGCTGCGGCCTGGCCCATTTGGCCCACGGGCAAGTGCACGGATGTCAGTGGTGGGTCAAAGCTGGCAGAGGAGGGCAGGTCATCGATCCCAATGATCGATAGGTCTTGCGGGACTTTGACGCCCATCTTCCCGAGTTGCAGCAAAGCGCCTTGGGCTAAGACATCCGACAAGCACAGAAAAGCTGTAACATCGGGTAGTTTTTCGAGTATTTCGCATGTTGCTGTTGCGGCTGAAGCGTAATCAAAGTGCGCCTCGAACACACGAAGCGGTTCCGTGCTGACCGCTTCGAGCCCTTTCAAGCGTGCGCGGGTCCGGTCGCTTTCGTTGACAGGACTGGTCAGTATCGCAATGTTTTTGTGACCCAGGCCGGCCAAGTGATCCCAGGCCGATTGGGCGGCTTTGGCGTTGTCATAGCCAATCGTCGGTAACGCGTGCTGCGCGTCATAGTATGACGTCGCGATCACTGGAATTTGGTACCGCGACAAAAGCTTGGTGAAATTGTCAGCGCGCGCGATCCCAGAAACCAGCAAGCCCTCAACACCGATGTTGAGCAGGCGTTGGGTTTTGTCCAATTCTTGGTCGTCATCGTACCCAGTCGTCGCGACAATCAGCGAAAGCGACTGCGTGTCCAACTCCGCCTCTATGGCCGAAATGTAACGGGCGAAAATGGCGTGATCCAGCGTTGGCACGAGTGCGCCGACGAGACGCGTGCGCCCTGAATTGATGGCCCGCGCCGAGGAGCTTGGCACAAATTGCAACGCCTCGATCGCGCTTTCGACCCGGGCACGTTTGTCTTTTGAAACGATATCCGCGTTGTTCAATACGCGCGAAACTGTCGCGACCGACACGCCAGCGAGCTTTGCGACGTCTCTCACGTTATGGCGTTTTCGATTAAAAAACTCCCGCATCCGACAACCTAGAAAATTTTCCTAGTGAGAGCGTATTGACTTCTGAAACTAGTTACAACCACACTGAACCCACTGGGGCGAAGGTAAACGTCGGAGACTTGGGTTTGGGGCAACGTGTGTTGCGATCATTTTCGAACATGGGGCACGAAGCCTCGGGCCGCCTGTTTCCCGGTTTCTCGTCGTTGAATGCACCGAAGCCGTTTCAGATCGCACCGCGCCAGTCCAGGCGCGTCGACATGAAGACCGGCGATCTTTTGCGGATTGCTGAGACAAGCGCGCAAGAGAAAATCGCAGTCTTTGCGTTTGCGCCAGACGGTGGTCGACTTGAGCAAAGCCTGTCGCTTGGACCATTATCTGCGTTGGATCCAGAAGCGTTCAACACTGCGCCGCTTGCAAGTTGGATTGCGGGCAATGGCGGAGATCCTGCGGACGGCCTACGCGGCGTAATTCTTGTACCACGCGGCGACGCGTTCATTCTGCGCGCACCGGTCCATGTAACTATCTGGCTGGCGCATTTGCAGGGGGTAGAAGCGCTGGTCGCGGGGGGCGCGGGTGAAACGGTTCTCGCAAGCCATCAAGCCGGAACTGGCAACTTGGATCTTCCCCCCGTTCTTGGGACTGTCCGCGACGAGTTCACAGTTCCAAGAGGCACAGCCCAATCCTATGAATTGCGGTCGGGCGAGACGGTTCAAGTTATCGATATTCATGGACAGCAGTGCTCTGACTTTCAGGCCTTTCAACGCGACGGACTGGACGGTGGTCAGGAACTCAAGATCGATAGCACAGCCACACGATCCATGGTGCGCCGTGCTTATCCAGGACCAGGCCTACTGGACAAATTCTTCGACGAAGACATGCGACCCCTGCTGCGCGTTGTCCAAGACACATGCGGGCGTCATGATACCTTTGGCTTGGCCTGCACCGGACGGAGTTACGAAGAGCGGGGCTTCCCAGGTCACGTCAACTGTTCCGACAATATTTCCGAGGCGCTGGCCGCGTACGGCGTCAAGCCCCGTGCGGCTTGGCCTGCGATAAATTTCTTCTGGAACACATGGCTGGACGATCACCAACAAATCCTGACAGAAGAATCTCATTCGCGCCCTGGCGACTACGTAGCGATGCAAGCCATGCAGGACTTGGTCTGCGTCAGTACCGCGTGCCCAGACGATATCGATCCGATAAACGGTTGGAATCCAACCGATATTCACGTTCGGATCTACGCGTCGGATGTCAAGCTTCATCAGGCCGTGGCGTATCGCAGCAAAGAGGACGCACCGATGAGTATCAGCCGCAGCTCTGCCTTTAGTGCGCGGTTGGAGCCGCTCACGAACCATTTTGCGCCCGCGCGAGATCTGTGGTCGCCCGTTTCGTTTCCCGCACATGGAACGGTCGGCGAATACTGGGCCTGCCGTGAGGCCGCGACGCTGCAGGACATGAGCGGGCTGCGAAAATTCGATGTCATTGGCCCCGACGCGGAAAAACTGCTGCAATTTGCAATGTCGCGCAACATCGCGAAGCTGGCCGTATGGCGCGGAACCTACGCGCTTATGTGCGATGAAAGTGGCGAAATCATTGACGATGGTACGCTGTTTCGGTTGGCGCCAAACCTGTTCCGTTGGTGCTGTGGCACAGAAGAGAGCGGTCGATGGCTGGAAGAACTCGCGTCGGCCCGCGGTCTGCAGGTGCGCATCCATGACCTTGCCGGGTCATTGCCGAACCTAGCGCTGCAGGGGCCGAAATCGCGCGATATTTTGCGTAAGGTCGCCTTCTTTCAGCCGCATGTTCCCGAACTGGATCAAATGAAGTGGTTTGGTGTCAGCATTGCGCGCCTCAACCACCGTGAGGGCGTGCCCTTTATGGTGTCGCGTACCGGTTACACTGGTGAACTCGGATACGAAATTTTTTGCGCAGAAAGCGACGGCGTCGCAATTTGGGACGCCTTGATGCAGGCCGGCGCAGACGATGGCTTGATCCCGATGGGATCTGCGGCGCTTGACATAATCCGCATCGAAGCTGGACTGGCGGGCGCACAAGAATTTGCCGCAGGGTCTGACGCGTTCGAAGCTGGGCTTGGGTTTGCTGTCGACCTTCAAAAGTCTGATTTTGTGGGGAAAAATGCTCTGATGCGCAATGTGGATGCGCAAAGGAAACACCTTAAAGGCCTGATGTTTGATTGCGACGACGTTCCAAACCATGGCGCACCAGTGTTTCATGGGGAACGGCAAGTTGGGGTGATCACCTCTGCGGCGCGGTCGCCAAAATTTGAATGCGCCATCGCGATGGCGCGCATCGCGGTCGAACACGCAGAACGAGGCACTGCTTTGGAAGTTGGTCAACTGGATGGTCGCATGAAGCGGCTCAGTGCCACAGTGACCGATATTCCGTTTTTCGACCCTAAACGAGAAAGGGCGCGCGCATGAACGATGCCGTCATTGAGTTGCAGAACGTTTGGAAAGTCTTCGGCAAACGTTCCTCTGAGGCGATGAATGCGATCCGGACCGAGGGGATCGGTAAAGCCGAAGTCTTGGAACGCTTTGGCGCTGTTGTTGGCGTCAAAGACGCAAGTTTCAAAGTGTCCGAGGGCGAGATATTCTGCCTGATGGGCCTATCTGGATCCGGCAAGTCCACACTGGTGCGCCACGTCAACCGTTTGATTGAACCTTCCGCCGGGACCATCCGCATCTTGGGCGAAGACATCGGCGCGATGAAGACGGAAGCGCTTCGGGCTTTGCGCGCTGACAAGATCGGAATGGTCTTTCAAAACATGGCCTTGCTGCCGCATCGGTCTGTGCGAGACAATATTGGCTTTGCTTTAGAGCTGCGCGGCATGGACGGATACGCGCGCGCAAAAGCGGCCGACAACGCGCTCGAGACGGTATCCTTGCACGGGTATGGTGACAGGCTGCCGTCTGAACTGTCAGGCGGCATGCAGCAACGGGTTGGTCTGGCCCGTGCCCTCGCGGCGGACCCGGAAATCTTGCTGATGGATGAACCGTTTTCTGCGCTCGATCCGTTGATCCGGCGCAATCTGCAGGACGAATTTCTGGGGCTCAGCCAGAACCTCAAAAAGACGACGTTGTTTATCACGCATGATCTGGATGAAGCGATCCGGATGGGGGACCGGATCGGGATCATGAAAGATGGCGAGATCGTTCAAATCGGTACGGCTGAAGACATCGTGACGGCACCCGCGGATGACTATGTGGCTGACTTTGTTGCCGGAATTTCGCGTCTGAAACTTGTGTCCGCTGCAAAGATTATGGTCCACCCAGACCAGCATGGCGTGTTTCCCGAGGGGTGCCCAGAGGCGCGGCCAGATGATGACTTGGACACGTTGGTCAGCCTGAGCACCGGGACCGAACTTCCCGTTGCGATCAAATCAGACGGGCAGGTGGTGGGCATTGTCACAAAAGATACGCTCCTTCGGGGCTTGCAGGGGGAAAACGGCGCATGAGTGGGGCGGAAACAATCGAAGCTGGAGATCGCGACGTCAGCATCAGCACGTTTACGGAGCGAAACGAGCCATACTTCGCGACAGTGTTTGAAAGTCTGCAACGCGGAAATCTACCGCGTTGGAATTTAAACATATGGGGCCTTCTGGTGCCATGGATCTGGGCCGCATGGCGCGGCGTCTGGCTGATGTTCTGGCTGTCTCTCGCGATCGACATCTTGGCGGTCGTGTGTCTGATGCAGGTGGTGAAATTCTCGCCGCTTCTGGCAGAGGCTCAGTTGGATCCGGACTCCAACAGAACACTCATTGCAAGGTATTCGTCCTGGATTGCGACGTATAATTTTGCAGGTTGGGCCCTGCTTGTCGCAGGACGCCTGTGGATGGGCAGCCAAGCAAACCGGTGGTACTATAACCAGTACCAAAAGTGGCGGATTGATCACGGCGTCGCACACGGGGTTGATGCCAAGCGTGTTGTGATGGGGCTGGTGATCATCGCCATCTGTGCGCCACTCACTATCTACAGAGCAACACAAATTCGCCTGGACGAACGTGCGTGCTTGTCTCAGGTGCGCATGGGCGAAACAGTTGACGACCTTATGGCTGAGCTGAACCTGACCGATGTCGCAGACCTGCAAACAAGCCTGTCAGAAGACGTGGCGCGACTTCAAGCCGAGTTTGATCGCCTTGACGCGTTGGAAGATCCAACCACCGAGCAAAAGTCGGAACGGAGTGCCGCGCGTAAAGCACTGCGCGACATGACCCGGGAGGCGACCACAGTTGCGGAATTCCAGGCCGTTACAGCCAAAGACCGATTTGATTGTACGCTCATCGATGATTTCCCGACGCTGGTGCGTTTTGAAGCGCCGCCGGAAGTTCGGTATCGCCGCGTGCCCGACGAGGCTGCAATCGCTGCGGGGCAAGCCAACGCGACGATGGTGCTGGTGCAAGAGAAGCCACCGGTCGAAGGCCGTCGGATCAACATCTTTACCTATAACGCGGAGGCCATTGATACGGGTATCAATTACTTGCGGGCACAGTATGCAGGCATCTTTGATGCTATGACACAGGTGCTGCGACAGTCTTTGATACGGGTCGAAGTCGCGTTTATGCAGACACCCTGGCCGGTCGTCGCATTTCTTTTTATTGCATTGGCGTGGGCCTATACCGGCGTTGCAACTACGATCTTTGTGGCAAGCTCATTGGCCTTTTTGGCGGCATTCGAGCTGTGGCAGATTGCGATGCAGACCATGGCGCTCGTCGTGGTTGCCACCGGAATATGTGTGTTCGTTGGCCTGCCGGTCGGCATTTGGATGGCGAAGAACAAATACTTCCGATGGATAACGGAGCCTGTTCTTGACGTTATGCAGACCATTCCATCACTCAGCTATTTGGTCCCGGCCGTCGCCTTCTTCGGGATCTCGCAACCACCTGCCGTCTTGGCGACTGTGATCTTTGCCATCCCGCCGATGGTGAAATTGACTGCGCTGGGGATCTTGCAGGTGCCTGAGAGCACCAAAGAGGCGGCCTTGGCGTTCGGGGCTTCAGAACGGCAGTTGTTGCGCAAAGTTGAACTGCCGATGGCAATCCCCTCAGTCATGGCAGGATTGAACCAGACGATCATGCTCGCGCTCTCAATGGCGACGATTTCGGCCTTTATTGGCGCGGCTGGACTTGGGTCCTTAGTCACGGAGTCATTGGGCGATGCTCAAGCGGGCAAGGGGCTGTTGGCCGGTATCGCCATCGCACTCGTGGCTATGATGATCGACCGGATCCTGCGCGGGATCAGAGCCTCTTTCAGTCGTATCTAACTTAACCAAGCAGAAGCAAAAACAGGGAGACCAACTATGAAACATCTGCTAAAAACTACAGCCCTTCTGGCTGCATTGACGATCGGCGGCGCCGCCTCCGCTCAAGAGAAAATTATGATCTCGGATCCAAGCTGGAACGGCGCGCGTGCCATTGGCCATGTGATCAAAGCCATCGTTGAAGGTGAGATGGGCGGCGAAGCTGAAATTCTGACCGGGATGAACCAACAACCGGTTATCTTTGCTGGCATGGACAAGGGCGACGGCTCTATCGACGTGCACCCAGACATGTGGATGCCCAACTGGTCCGCTGCGTGGGACGAATACATTGACGGCACTGGAGGTGTCAAAACCAACGGCGGTTACGCTGGCACATCGCTCCTTTATGTACCAAGCTACATGTCCGATCAGATCAGTTCGATTGAAGATCTGAAGAACCCAGAGATCGCGGCCATGTTTGACACGGATGGCAATGGTCTTGGTGAATATTGGGCCGGTGATGTGACTTGGGCCTCGACCAAGCGCTGGCAGGTGAAGTTTAAATCTTACGGGTTGGACAGCTTGTGGGAGCCAAACATCGTGTCAGGTGACACGTTCAAGGCGGGTCTGGCCGCGGCCTATGCCGCGTCTCAGCCGCAGTTGTTCTACTACTGGACTCCAGAAGCGCTCCACGTTCAATACGATTTGACGGCCCTGGAAGAACCCGAGCGTTTTGAGGGATGCGAAGACCTCGACTTGGATGCGGAAAACTGGTTGGACGTGTCGGAATTTGAATGCGTTGGGACAGCGGCGTCTGTTTACGTGGCGTACTCTGCGTCATTGGAACAGCGTAATCCGGCTGTTGCGGCCATGCTAAGCCGTATGTCGCTGACGGGCGATGAAGTTGGTGCATGGATCCAAGCTATGTTCGAAGAAAAGCGTGACCCGGCTGAAGTGGCAGAAGAGTGGATTGCGGACAATCAGGCCATTGTTGATGGCTGGATTAACGGCTAAGCGCGCGTCGCTCGTCAATCCTGACAGAGAACCGCGTCCTTAGGGGCGCGGTTCTTTTCATTTGTTTGGTGATCACCTTGGGGTACCAATTCAGGTCGCGTGGATAGGTGAGTGCGCCAGGCAACAAGGCACAGCACCGGGTCGTTCGTCGTCACCAGGGCATGCGGTTGATTGCTGGCATGGAACATGTGCTGCCCTTCTGACAAGGTTTCTGCCGCGTGCCCTTTGCGCTCAAACGTGGCATGGCCTGACAGGACCAGATACATCTCCTCCGCTGGATGCCGGTGCCAGGGGTAAACGAGGTCGGCTGGCATATACACAACGAAAAGGCGTAGCACTTTCGACAGGAAAGGTGCTCTGTCCCCAATTATCGAAAAGCACCCCCACCGTTTCATAAATTCCGTTTCGTGGCTGCTGCCTTCATACGTCTCGCGCCAATGCACAGCTTCACTGCTGTCTATGATGGCTTTTTGAAGTTGCGGAAAGCGCGTCGACACCAACGCATGATCGCGTCTCAGTAACGTCGCGCTTTCCCGAACATTGGATGTAAACGGCTGCCGAACCAGATCATCTGGAAACGGTGCAAAGTCGACAAGCGCCTTTTGACGGCAATAGGCGATGCGGGCCTCGTCCAAGAGTTTATGCATCTGATCACGTTCCATGATCTTGCAGCAATAACGCGTCCCAGCGGTCGCACCTGTTCAGATTGCGACAGCTTCGCGACGCAAAGGTTCAGTCTGCAAAAATCCGACGCCAAAACAGCAAAGGCGCCGCACGCGCGCGTGCACTGTTACGTGAGACGGTGTTGTTCCAAACCTCTCAATACGCAAGCGGATGGTTGGTGCTGGTCGCACGCAAGGCTCTTCATGCCGACGGATCTGCGCGTTTGTGTGTGTGTGGTCCTTGGGTTTGAGCCTGCGCAAAGCGCCAGTCTTTTACAACTGACACGTGGTTTAGCCGGTCAATCTCGCAAAGACAGTGTCGATCAGTTGGCAAATCGTGCGTCAATGACAGTTTGTAGCAGTTTCAGCCTATGCTCTACCTCGTTCGCGGCGACAAAGACCGAAGCGACGGTGTCTTGGTCGACTTCATGCGCAAGATCATATCCAAGCTGCTCAATTTCGCGTACGAAGAAATGACTGATCGTCTGTAACCTGGACTGTCCAGGAAGGTCGCGAAACACGTTTCGTGCATGCGACAGGTCGTGTTCATGCAATGACATAGCGAGCTCCAAAATCAGGAGAGAAGGTGGAATTTGTCGTAGGGAGTATCTTTGACCAAGTGGTCAATTCTTTACGCGCGACAAGTATGCTGTTTTCGCAAAAAACGAAGTCTGTTTGCGACTTCTTATTGTACGTTTTCGCCTTGTGGGTGTGTGACGCCGCGTAACAATTCATAGGTGCGGTGGTTGCGTGTTGCTAACCCTAAGGTTGTGTTTGTTCCAATGCCCACACCACATGAATTCGTCCGTCCAGGATGCGACACCTGAAGGTCGTTGACTCACCCGTCTGGAATTCATGGCGGACCGTCGGCTAGTGTTTCGTTGGATGGTAAGGGCGTGGCTTTGCGTCATGCGCCAAGGAGGGCTTTTCCATGATTGCATCGGGGTTTGCTGCAAAACCAAGCCGAACGTCTTACGATGTCATCATCATTGGCGGAGCGATTATGGGCTCGTCGACCGCGTGGTTTTTGACGCAAAACCCCGACTTTGACGGATCGATTCTGGTGCTAGAGCGTGACCCGAACTACGAATTTGCGTCGACAACACACACCAACTCTTGCATTCGCCAGCAATTCTCGACCGAGCTGAACATCCGTATTTCCCAATTTGGCGCAGAGTTCGTGAAAAATCTGCGCGCCTACATGGGGGGCGACCCGCGCGTCCCGGAGCTGTCGATCCAAAGTTTTGGCTATCTTTACCTTGCCGACACACCCGCGTTTGCCGAAGTGCTACGTGCCAATGCTCAGGTTCAGCTTGCCGCTGGCGCAGCAACAGAGTTGCTTAGCCCCCAGGACATCGCCGCGCGCTATCCGTTCTATGCGGTGGAGGACATCTGCCTGGGTTCGATCAATCGTAAAGATGAAGGGTACTTTGATGGTGCCACCATGTTTGATTGGTGGCGGCGCAAGGCGCGCGAAGCGGGTGCGGATTATGTGGCGGCAGAGGTGACGGATATTCATACCCACGCGCAGCGCATAACCGGGGTGACGCTCGCATCGGGTGAAACACTTGCTTGCGGACAGCTTGTAAACGCATCTGGGCCGCGGGCGGCAGCCACGGCAGCCATGGCCGGCGTCGACATGCCAATTGAGCCTCGCAAGCGCTACACATGGGTTTTCAAGGCCGAGCGTCCATTGGAGCAAGATCTGCCGTTAACCATTGACCCGTCGGGCGTTCACTTGCGCGAAAACGGCGGGGGGACCTACATGTGTGGTGCGCGATCTGACCCGGATCCAGGCGCGGCTTTTGACGACTTCGCAATGGATCACGCGCTTTGGGAAAACCATGTATGGCCTGCAATCGCCACCCGCATTCCGCAGTTTGACGCGGTAAAGGTCATAAACGAATGGACCGGGCACTACGCCTACAACACGCTGGACCAAAATGCGATCCTGGGCCCACACCCCGAGATCGAGAACTTCATTTTCCAAAATGGCTTCTCGGGTCACGGATTGCAGCAGTCTCCGGCGATGGGGCGGGGGACCTCTGAATGGCTGACCTATGGGGACTATCGCAGCCTTGATCTACGCCCGTTCCACTATGACCGCGTGGTCCAGAACGCGCCTATTGTCGAGCGTGCGGTGATCTGAGCGATCAGCCGGCATTCGTATCCAGCCAAATCGTAACGGGCCCATCGTTGGTCAAGTGCACGTCCATATCCGCGCCAAAGCGGCCTGTGGCCACTGGAATGTCGAGGCGCGCCAGGTCTGCGGCGAAGGTCTCGTAGAGCGTCTCGGCCTCTTTCGGGGGGCAAGCGCCGGAAAAGCCGGGGCGGTTGCCGCGCGATGTGTCGGCTGCCAGCGTGAATTGCGACACCACCAGGGCCGCACCCTGGCTGTCCTTGAGCGAGGTGTTCATTTTGCCCGCCGCGTCCTTGAAGATCCGCAGCTTGGCGACTTTGGCGGCCAGTTTGGCGGAGACCTCTGCAGTGTCGCCGGGCATCGCGCAGACAAGGATCAAAAGGCCTGGGCCGATCTCGCCTACGGTGGTGTTGTTGACCTCGACCCGGGCGGCGGAGACGCGTTGAAGGAGGGCACGCATGGGCTTAGTCCTGCCAGTCGATGAGGGTGTCTGGTGCAGCGCGGTCTGTGCGGAACTGATTGACCGGGTGGTCCGGGTCCGCGCGCCCGAAGGAGATCGCGCAGAGGATCAAGCGATCTTCGGGCAGGTCGAACCAGTCGCGCACGAAGGGGCTGTAGGAGGCGATGGCGGCTTGCGGGATGGTGGCCACGCCCCGGGCTTGGGCCGCGTACATGAATGTTGACACGAACCCGCCGCAGTCGAGCGCGCCATAGGGCCCAAGGGCGCGGGGGCTCGAGATGATGGCCACATGCGGGGCGCCGAACAGGCGGAAGTTTTCAAGCATTTGCTGGCCCGACGCGGCGCGGTCGCCTTTTGCGATGCCAACCGCGTCGTAGAGCTGAAATCCACAGGCGCGGCGGCGGTCGCCATAGATCCCGGGATAGGCTTCGGGCCAGTCCAGGTCGGGGGCAGGGGCCGCGCCGCCCGCTGCATGGGCATAAAGGGCCTGGCGAAACGCCTCTGTGGCCGCGTCGCGCGTGATCGTCACCTGCCAGGGCTGCGCATTGCACCACGAGGCCGTGTGGCGGGCGGTGTCGACGATCTCGGTGATGGTTTCATCGGCGATGGCGTCCGGCAAAAACGCCCGGCAGGAATACCGGGCGCGGACGATCTTGTGGAGCGTTTGGGCAGCATCCGTCATGGCGCCACCGTAAACCGCGCAACGGCCGTGTCCAGACGCTTATCCTATCCCAGCCGCTGCAAGAGCGAACCCGCCACTGGGCCCAGGCGCTCCGATGGACGCAATCAAACCAGAGCCGACATTGGTTCCAGGTGCTTAGATGAACGCGCTGCGGGACGAAGTGAGCTTTCGCTGCGGCTGCGCCAATGTCGGCTTCAAAGATATCAGCAAGCGCGCGAAGGCCCTGTTCCGTCGTTACGTTCGATTAGGTCTCTATGGTCACAGTCATCAGATAGTCTTGATCAAAAGTCTCGTTTCTTTGTGCCGAAATGTATCATGATCTTGTTCGACCCCTAAACCGCTCGAACACGACGGCTAGTGTGAGCCGGTCTATCAGCGGTTCTGCCGCATTACCTCAAGTTCGAAATATAGGCGCGAATGAGTTGGTTGCGCTCTGCCTTGGCGGCGTCTCCTGAAGCGGAGGCTCTAAAGTTCGAAGGCACCACCACGGTTCCGTCCGGTGCAATCAAATGGGTCAAACCGCGATGGTTGCGCAGCGGGCGCAGTCTGACATTTGGTGAAAGCCTACTCAAATCCAGATACTGAAGGCTCTCAAGTTCGGCAATTGGTGCAATATCATCAATGCCCGTCCCGCCGAGAACGAGGCTTCTCAGTTTTGGAACATCGCGCAGAAAGCGCACATCGCGCAGATCATCACTATCAAGGCTAAGGGCCGCAAGGTTCGGGCAGCACCGGAGCGAAAAATCTGGCGAAAGGGGCGCTCCGCTCAAAAACAATTGTGCGAGGCGTGGTAAGCCACGTTGCAGGTCGTTGAGAGACCGGATCTGGGAGCCGTTGGCGGTTATTTTCGTCAGGTTCCGAAATCCATCAATCAGGGCAAGACTGTGCACATCGGTGTTTTTGATGTTCAACTCAGTCAGTCTGTTGCTTGACGAGAGGGCCGATATGTCGTTCACGAAGCTATCAGACAATTCAACAACCTGCAGACGCTTCATTCCGGCCAAGGGCGACAGATCATTTATCACCGTGTCCGAGATATCGAGTTCACGGAGCCTCGGTAGAGAGGCCAGGGGCCCCAAATCTTCCACAAAAGTTCGATCAATCCATAAAACTTGCAGAAATTCTAGCCGCGAAAGCGCAGTAAGGTCGTCCAGATCTGTCGATCCGGCATCGAGAGCCGCCAACGTGGTGAGGCGCGCGAGGTTGGATGGATCGCCAACGTAACCGTTCGGCAAATCGAGCTCCACTGTGGCCAGACTGACGCATCTCTCCGCTATGAAAACGCCAAAATAGTTGTTCTTGGCCGTGCATTCAGACACGCGGACCGGCTGGACTGGTCCATTGGAATCAGAGTTGGGCGGTATGATCAGGCGATTTGCCATATCATTGGAGACGCGCTCCCGGCACTCGCGAATGGACTTTAAATCCTGCAGTAATTCTGTTTGCAGCACATTTACATACTCCCGCGTATCTTTGCCGCCCTCAACCTCCACGCCGGCATCCACAATCCGGCTGAAAAGTCCGTTGGCTTTGATTGTGGCCGATGCGCTAAACTCATCATTGTCCACGCCGCCTGTGCGTTCAAACTCACCACAGATCGCTACGGCATAGTCGGCGATATCGCTGAGGATTGGATCCAAAATAACAGTCTGTGCAAATGCGGGTTTTGCCATGCCGAGCACGAGGCAGAGCGCAGGGAGCAAACAAGAAATGAAACAGCGGGACATAGGCTTCTCAAATACCCTATTGCATTAATGGGAGGCTTAGTTTTCGACAGAAATGTTTGAATTTTGGCTATTTACTGTTTCACAAGGTCCTTTGCAGAGCATCATGCTGACGAGTTCTTCGATAGTCTTTTGAAGAGCCGAAAAACAGCTTATCTTGCTCGTCATGTACCATTAAACAGCCGTTCGCGCAACGCGCAGCATCTGTCAGAGCGGGCTCGTTTCCGACCTTTGCTGCATGACTTTGCAAAGTCCGCTTACTGCGGTTTGCTGTTATATATGCTTTTAGCTGCACATGAGGATTTGGGTAGACAGGCGACGACGGTTGAGTTCGTGCGGGGACGGTTGCTTGGAAAGGTGCGACTGCACCTTGCAGGCGCTTCAAGGTCGGTGGTGCGTTGGTGGTGGCGGGGCCGGCTGCTCAAGCGCGTAGCGGACTTTGGCAGGGGGACCTTCGGCACCTGTCGGGTCTTTTGCGGTTGGGAACCAAAATACTCGTTACCGCACTAACCGTGTGCATACGGCGTCAGGGGGCCAACCGGTGGGGCCGTCAAGCTGCGCCGCATGCGTGTCTTGGCTTACATAGAGACGATGTCGATCCACTCTTTGTGGTTGCTATCGTCATAGGTCACATCAATCTTTTCGTAGTTCAGTGTGAGCGTTTCAGTCGGGACCGTGTCGGCCTTTTGCTTGTCTTGCTCTATCGCAATGCGGGCGGCGTCTTCGGCGTCGGTGGTCGGCGCGTCGTCGAAGCTGACAAAGTCGAATGTGTCGTCAGCGACGGGGCCATCGGCGCTGCCGCCGGTGCTGTAGGATGCGACGAAAACGTCTCTCACTTCATAAAGCATCTGTTTGATCTCCGGTCTGAATTTCGTTGACCAAGAGATGCCATAGCGCCGCGGTGATTCCCGGTGATGGCCATCACGTGACGGGTGTCACAACCGCTTTGTAGCGCCTGACCTCAAACCTGTGGCGTCCAGATCTCTGAGCAGAAGCGTCGTTCCGAGGGGAGGTGCCACGCGCCGCGTTTTGCCATAGG